>MTOQ01000050.1 GCA_002011735.1 Nitrospirae bacterium JdFR-81
TCTTTATCCCTGGGGACGAAGGGTCTGATATTCCTCCTCTTCCATGGTTTATTATTCGCAGGGTGGATACTATGTCCTAACCGGAAAGAGAATTGTGCTTGACCACAATACCCTCCTTATGTTAGAAAACACTGATGGATATCAAACAGCAGCTCCTATCCAGGTTGCCGTCTGTTGATGAATGCCTCAAGAGTCCCTACGGGCAGGGCTGGGCAGGGTCTTATCCAAGGAGGATAGTCCTTCGTTCAATCAGGGAGGTCATCGAAGAGAAACGCAGAGAGATACTCAGTGGTAATGATCCTGATCTCTCCATTGATGTCCTCGCGATGGAGATAGAGGAAAGGATCAGAAGGCACTCCTCCTTCAGACTCCAGCCTGTTATAAACGCAACAGGGGTGATCGTGCATACAAACCTTGGGAGGTCTATCCTCTCTGAGAGGGCCATAGAGAATATCGTGGATGTGGCACGGAGTTATTCAAATCTTGAATATAACATTGAACAGGGAAAGAGAGGAGAAAGGTATTCTCATCTCAGGGAGATCCTTGTTGAACTTACAGGCGCAGAGGATGGCATCGTCGTGAATAACAATGCCTCTGCAGTGCTTCTCTGTCTTAACACATTTGCAAAGGACAGGGAGGTGATAGTCTCAAGGGGTGAACTCGTTGAGATAGGAGGCTCATTCAGAATTCCTGAGGTCATGAGGTCGAGCGGGGCAATCCTCAGAGAGGTTGGAACCACAAACAAGACACACTTAAGAGATTACAGGGATGCCTTCTGTGGTGATACAGCACTTCTACTAAAGGTGCATCAGAGCAACTACAGGGTCGTCGGTTTTACAGAGGAGGTCTCTATAGATGAACTCGTGAGGCTTGCAGGTGAGTTTAAGGTGCCTGTTATGGCTGACCTCGGAAGTGGCTGTATGATTGATCTCAAGAGGTATGGCATATATGGTGAGCCAACAGTCCAGGAGGTCATAAAGGCAGGTGTTGATATCGTATGCTTCAGTGGTGACAAGCTCCTTGGAGGGCCTCAGGCAGGAATAATACTCGGAAGAGGCTGGATGATCCAGAAGATAAGGAAGAACCCCTTGCTCAGGGCGTTGAGGGTCGATAAGATGACGATAGCTGCCCTTGAGGCAACATTCATGCAGTATCTTGATGAAGAAGGGGCGATCAAGGAGATACCAACCATGAGGATGCTCCTTCAGCCTGTTGGGTATATAAGAAGGAGGGCGAGGAGGCTGTATAGTTTATTGAAAAGGCATGAAGGATTAAAGGCGGATATACAGATAATCCAGGAGACATCCCGTGCAGGTGGTGGTGCATTGCCAGAGATAGAGGTCCCCACTTTTGCCGTATCTATAAAACCGCAGGGGCTCACGGTGAATGCCCTTGAGAAGAGGTTAAGACATGGCAGACCACCTGTTATAACAAGGATCAGGGGTGACAGGTTATTGCTTGATATGAGGACCGTCAATAACAATGAATTAAAGATCCTTGGTGAATGTATAGTCTCTGCCCTTACCAGACAGCAAGGTGCATAGTGTCTCATGTTTACCATGATACTGAGCACTCATTGCTTATCGCGTGTCACCAGATAAGATGAGATACGTAATCCTTGGTACAGCAGGCCATATCGATCATGGCAAGAGTGCCCTTGTCAGGGCCATGACAGGCACAGACCCTGACAGGCTGAAGGAGGAGAAGGAGAGGGGTATAACCATTGATCTTGGGTTTGCAAATATCACCTATCCCGATGGTCTCACAATAGGTATAGTTGATGTCCCTGGGCATGAGAGGCTTGTGAGGAACATGCTTGCCGGTGCGGGAGGTATAGATATTGTGCTCATGGTCATAGCCGCAGACGAAGGCGTCATGCCCCAGACCAGGGAGCACCTTGCAATATGTGATCTGCTCGGGGTGAAGAGGGGATTGATAGCAGTGACAAAGTCGGACCTCGTTGATCAGGAATGGCTTGAGCTTGTGATCGATGATGTCAGGAGGTTTGTGAAGGATACATTTCTTGAGGATGCCGAGGTAATCCCCGTCTCCTCAAAGACAGGTTATAACATCGAGACCCTGAAGGAGGCCCTGAGAGAGATGGCGTTACTTGTTGAGCCAAAACCGGCGAATAGTATCTTCAGGCTATATGTTGACAGGGTCTTTACACTCAAGGGTTTTGGTACGGTTGTTACAGGCACTGCCATCTCAGGCAGCATAGAGGTGGACTCAGTGGTCGAGATCCTTCCCATGGGGATAATGGCAAAGGTCAGGGGTCTTCAGAGTCACGGGAGGGGGATCGAGAGGGCATTCGCAGGCCAGAGGGTGGCGATCAATCTTCAGGGTGTTGAGAAGGACGAGATAAAGAGGGGGGATGTGGTTGCCACACCCCAGAGGCTTGTGCCTTCATATGCGGTGGACACTTCTGTGAAGATACTGAAGGATGCCCCGATTACAGGGATCAAGAATGGCAGCCTCGTGCATTTCCATACAGGCTCGGCCGAGCTTACAGCAAGGGTCGTCCTTTATGAGAAGGACGAGCTACAGCCAGGGGACAGCACGTTCTGTCAGTTCAGGTTTAAAAGGCCTGTTGTGGTCATGTCAGGAGACAGGTTTATTATAAGGAGATTTTCACCACTTACAACGGTTGGTGGTGGAGAGATACTCGATCCAACACCGATAAAGAGGAGGAGGCAAGAGGCCCTGGAAAAATTGAAGGGCCTTAATGACGGCGATATTGAACAGAGGTTGAGGATAAAGATCAGGGATTATGGCCTCAATGGTCTCGGTCGTTCAGAGGTCGAGGGATGGATTAAGGCAGAGTCAGACAGGATAGACAACGCCCTTGGTTCTCTCCTGGAGAAAGGGATGATCTTATCCATAGATGGGAGGCTTGTGTCAAAGGAGTCCTTTGATGATTTCTCAACAAAGGTGATCTCAATAGTTGAGGGATTTCACAAGGATAACCCGCTAAGGGAGGGGATGCAGAAGGACTCTATCAGGGCGTATTTTAAGGGGGTAGGGCAGAAATCCTTTGATTCCCTCATCTCACTTGTTGATGGCCTGGTTATTGAAAAGGATATCGTGAGGTTAAGGGATTTTCAGGTCTCTATTGCCGATGAGAAGAGACAGATTATGGATAGGATATTGAATCTTCTTGAGAAATCGGGGTTTCAACCACCCATGAAATCTGATCTTTCAAAGATGCTCTCCATTAATGAGAGTGAGCTCACAGAGCTATTGAGACTCATGACATCAGAGGGGAGGTTGGTGAGGATCAATGACGCACTCTATCTTCCAGGGTCAGCCTACAGGAAGATGCTCTCCCGGCTGAAGGACTTCTTCAGGAAGAAACAGGAGATGACCGTCTCGGAGTTCCGAGATATGCTCAATACAACAAGGAAGTATGCGCTCCCGTATCTTGAACATCTTGACAGCAATAAGATCACCCTTCGTGTCGGAGATGTGAGGAAGTTACTCCATTTAAAAGAATAGATATGCTCGATATCGATCATATCGCCTCACAGGTAAAACACAACTGCAATATCTCAGACGCAAGATACTGGGGGCTTTATTCACCATGTGGGCTCCTCCTGAGGTTGAGGGATCTGTATAAGGCCGAAAGGGGCTTGATGCCATGGGACAGGGTGGACAATGAGGAGATAGGGGAGTGGATAGGCGAAAGGGAGGCCCTGTGGATGAGGCTCAGTTCATCAGAGTTTCAGGATATCGAGGTCATGGGCAGGTATTACAGACCCTTTGATGTGAGGGGGATAAATTCCCAGATTTCCGGATACGGCTATCTGTATGCCGCTGGGTATGGGAACCTTCTAAAGCCATTCTTTATGCTTTCAGAGCTCTCAAAACAACTTAGATGTGGTAGATACACAATATACATATGCGGCAGGGAGATCTCACGGGATCTCTCAACATCCCCTGCCATGCTCCAGGGAGATACCATTATTGCAAGGCAGGATGCAATGAGGTTCTTTCTCTGGGGTAAATTTGAAGAGATCTCAGGCAGTAGATGTGGGAGCGTCCTCTTCCGCGCCTTTAGAGAGTATGGCATCTCAAAAGACTTAGACCATGAGGATCTTGAGGGGGCCTTTGAGAGACTCACAGACGAGGAGCTTGCCACATATGTGCATCATGAGCTTGGAGAGGCCTCACAGAGGGGGGTGCTTGGAAGGTGGTGGAGGGAGGTGCTCATGAATATCCCGTATAGCAGGGCTGAGCTGTTTCTGAGGGCTGTTAAGGATGTGCTATCTGACACCTGTAAGAAGGGGATGCTTGCACATATTATTCAGAACAAGAAGGAGGGGTCACTGGCCTTTTATGTTGCACTCCACAGTGGCTATAGAAGGGGGATATTCCCTGAGATAATAGAGGCGTATGAGGGCTTTATGGCCACAGGCGAGTGGGATATTATAGAGAAGGCCAGGGTTGAGGGATATAAAAGGGCAAGGTATTATGTGAAGATACTCAGGGAGTATTTTGATAGTGGAAGGCTCACACAGAGGGTGATAGAGGATGAATTGATGCCATGGATGGTCAGGTAAGTGTTGCCTTTCGTGGAGAGATTAATTATTATCAATTGTGGGAGTGTATAGGGTTCTGGTGTCCCTCCCGGACTTCAAATCCGGTGTTTCCCGCCACAAGCGGGAAGGGTGGGTTCGATTCCCACACACTCCCGCCACTCATTGTTCAGGCACCTTTTTTATCTCTATACCGTATTTTTTCAGTTTGTGTCTGAATGACCTGAAGGAGAGGTTGAGCAACCTCGCAGCCTCTGTCTTTACGCCATTGGCCCTTTCAAGCGCCTCAATCAGATACGCCTTCTCCATATCCTCTATTACCCTCTCGAAGTCGATCCCCTCTGACGGGAGGCCTGTCGCTGGTGATGGGAGTGGCTGGGCATATTTTGCGGTCTTTGTATATCTTATCTCCTCAGGGAGGTCCTTCACATCCACTATCTCATCCTCACAGAGGAGTGCTATCCTTTCTATAATGTTCTCCAGCTCCCTTACATTGCCCCTCCAAGGATAACTCTTCAATAGCTCCAGGGCCTCTTCGGTGAACCTCTTCTTGTTTGCGCTGAATTTGCCCAGGAAGTGGTTTGCAAGCAGGGGGATGTCTTCCCTGCGTTCCCTTAACGGAGGGACATGTATGGAGAGGACATTAAGCCTGTAATATAGATCCTCACGGAAGTCACCCCCAGCCACAGCAGATCTGATGTCCCTGTTCGTTGCTGATATTATCCTTACATCAACCTTTATATCAGAGACACCCCCGACCCTTCTGATCGTCCTGTCCTCGATCACCCTCAATAATTTTGCCTGAAGGCCTGATGGCATCTCGCTTATCTCATCCAGAAAGATCGTTCCTTTGTCAGCTATCTCAAAGAGCCCCTTCTTGTTTGAGCTTGCCCCAGTGAATGCACCCTTCATATGGCCAAAGAGTTCACTTTCAAGCAGGCCCTCAGGGATGGCTGCACAGTTTACAGCCACAAAATGGGAATCCTTTCTGACGCTCAGGTTATGTATCGCCCTTGCCACCAGTTCCTTGCCTGTGCCACTCTCACCGGTGATAAGGACATTTGCATCGCTTGATGCGACCTTCCTTATTATGGAGAACAGTTCGAGCATGACAGGGCTCTGGCCTATTATGTTCTCGAGTGATGGAACCTCTACCTGCCTCTTAAGGATTGATACCTCTTCAGTGAGCCTCTGTCTTTCAAGGGCGTTATTCACCACAAGCCTTATGTCATTCATCCTGAAGGGTTTCTGTATATAATCGAATGCGCCCAATTTCATGGCCTCCACAGCAGACTCTGCAGTCCCAAAGGCAGTAATAATGACCACCACGGTATCAGGATATGTCTCCTTGATGGTCTTCAGGAGTTCGATGCCATCGATGTTTGGCATCTTCAGATCCGTGATGACGAGATCAAAGATGTCTTTCTTAAGGGCCTCAATCGCCGCCATGCCATCTCCAGCAGTGACCACACTATAACCCTCATTCTTGAGGAAGATCTCGAGGACCTCCCTCATGCTCCTCTCATCATCTACAATGAGTATGTTGCCCTTTGATACCTTCATGCTCTATAGGATGGTGGATTAACAGGGAGTATCACGGTGAAGGTGGCCCCTTTACCCTTACCCTCTGAGGTTACCGCTATCCTTCCACCATGCTCCTCTATGATCCTCTGGGCAATAGAAAGCCCGAGGCCTGTACCCTTCTCCTTTGTTGTAAAGAATGGATAAAAGATCCTCTCCATATCGTTACTGTTAAGGCCAACCCCGTTGTCCCTGAAGACCACCTCCACGGTTGCATCCCTCTTGTTGGTATATATCTCAATTACCCCGCCTTCAGAGACCGCATCTATCGCATTTGTCCCGAGGTTCCAAAATACCTGCTGCAGCTGTCTGGAGTCCCCTGTAATGGTTAATTCGTCATCCAGCCTTGAGATTATTTTAACACTTTTGTCCTCTCTTTCTGTGCTCTGCAGGAGGGCCACTACATCCCTGAGGACCCTGTGGAGATCAAAGGTGGTTGAATTTAATTTTGGAGGACGGGCATAGATCAGGAAGTCCGTGACTATGTTGTTGAGCCTTTCCATCTCGGACAGGGCGATGGTTGCAAGGCGCCTTGCATGGTAGCCTGGCATATTCTCGTTGAGGAGCATCTCGACAGAGGCCTTTAATGATGCGAGTGGATTCCTCAGTTCATGTGCGACAGATGCTGAGAGTTCTCCTATGAGTGCCCATTTCTCCTTCTTCTTGATCTCTGCCTCCATCGCCTTTAATTCCGTGAGATCCTGGAAGGTGCCTATCAGGCCTACCTCTTCTCCAAAGCTGTTCCTGAGCTTTGAGAAACCGATACCTATGATAATCCTTCTCCCATTACGGACTATCTCTCCCTCTGTCCTCCTCTGGAACCCTACACCTTTAAGAAAGGGGAATATATCCTCAGGTCTCCTCCCCATAACCTCTTCGGGTTTATACCCCGTAATCTTCTGGGCGGATCTGTTGAAGGTGATGATCCTCCTGTCCAGGTCTGTGGTGAAGACCCCTCCTGGCATACTCTCGATGATGTCCCTGCTCAGGACCTTCAGGTCACTCAACACGGTCTCCTTCTCCTCAAGGGTCTTTGTCGTCCTGTAGAGTCTCTCGGAGAGATAGCCACTGAGAAAGGCGATGAGATAAAATGCAGTGATATTGGCAAAGGTGTTATAAAAATACTCCTTTGGTGTAAAGGGGATGTCGGTGGACAGGGGTATAATCTTATAGAACTGGAGGATGAGCAAGAGGCCATAGAGGACGCTGCTGATGGTTGCGATTATATAGCATGCACGACTGGTTAAAAGGATGGTTGACGATAGAATGCTCAGGGGGTATAGAAAGGAGAACCAGCTTGCGATGCCACCTGTGAGGAACACGATCAAGGTCTCTGCAATAACATCTATTATTATCTGGATATATGCGAATACCGTTAGCCAGTTGGCCTTTTTTATCCATTCCAGTGCCAGGGCATAGATGATCGTCAGCAGATAGAGGGAGGCGATCAGGTATGAGAATGCCGTGTTGTTGTATATCCTGTCATAGCCTATCTTCAGGATATAGAATGAGCCTAAAAGGAGGGTTACAACAAATAATCTGATAATGATAAAGAGGCGAATCTTCTTGAAGAGGGTGTCGGTCATCTATTCAGAGGGATGAGGGACCATGGTTTTGTATATACTACCCTCTTGTCACATGCCCATCCTGTCGTCTATTTAATAAGGGTTATGAGTCTGAATATGGGCAGATACATTGATACAACTATAAATCCAATGGTCACACCAAGGAATACTATCAGGAGTGGCTCCATGATGGCTGTAAGATTCGCTGTCGTGCTGTCCACCTCCTCATCATAAAAATCAGCGATCTTGTTGAGCATCGTATCCACCGCGCCTGTAGTCTCTCCAACGGCGATCATCTGTGTAACCATTGGCGGAAACACCTTTGATTCACGCATGGGCTCTGCAATGGTCTTACCCTCGGCCACGGCCTTCCCCACCTTCATGACCTCTTCCTCAACTACCTTGTTGCCCGATGTCTTTGCGGTTATGTTGAGGCCATCCAGTATGGGGACACCACTACTTATGAGTGTTCCCAGTGTCCTTGTGAATTTTGCTATTGCGACCTTCTTCAGCAGGACGCCAAAGATGGGGAGCTTGAGAAACATCGCGTCTGTTATCTTCCTTCCCCTTTCTGTCCTTCTGATCTGGATGATGAATATTATAAGGCCAATTATACCGCCTAATATAAGGAGTCCACCAGGGCCATTCATAAAGTTGCTGATCGCTATGACTATCCTCGTTGGCAGAGGCAGGACACCACCGAGGCGTTCGAACATCTTGGCAAAGACAGGGATGACATATGTCATGATGACTGCAATGACAAGGACCGCAACAGAGACTATCACCGATGGATAGATCAGGGCGCCCCTGACCCTCCTCTTGAGCTTCATGGCCTTCTCTATATAGTCGGCAAGCCGTGAGAGGATGATATCCAGTGTTCCACCAGCCTCTCCAGCAGCGACCATGTTGACATAGAGGTCTGAGAATATCCTCGGGTGTTTCTTGAGCGCGTCTGCATAGGTGGAACCACTCTCTACATCGACCCTCACCTCTCCTATGGCCTTGGCAAGGGTCTTGTTCTCTGTCTGCTCCTCCAGTATCTCAAGGGCCTGGACAAGGGGCAGTCCTGCATCTATCATGGTGGAGAACTGCTTTGTATAGATGACAAGATCCTTATCCTTCACCCTGCCCAGGAAGGGGAGGCTGAGTGCCCTCTTTGCCTTTGGGGTGATGGTGGTTGGTATGATGTTCTGCTTTCTTAAATAGGCGATGACCTCTTCTTTTGTGTTTACCGTCAACTCACCCTTTACTATCGTGCCCTTTGTTGTCTTACCTGCCCATTGGAATACCGTTGGCATCTTACCTCCTCTTCACACCCCCGACAGGTGTCCTTTCAGTCATCTTGATAAACTCCTCAGGTATGGGTGATTTGCTCAGGGCGACCTCATAACTGATGAGCCCCTTTGTATATAATTCATAGAGGGATTGGTTCATCGTCTGCATCCCCATCCTCTCCTGGCCTGTCTGCATCATGGAGTATATCTGATGCACCTTGTCCTCCCTTATGAGGTTTCTTATGGCGGGTGTTGGTATGAGTATCTCAAGGGCGAGCACCCTTCCATCGCCTGTCTTCTTTGGCAGTAGCTGCTGGGATATTATTCCTTCAAGGACAAAGGAGAGCTGTACCCTGATCTGTTCCTGCTGATGCGGTGGAAAGACATCTATTATTCGGTTTATCGTCTGTGCAGCGGTGTTTGTGTGGAGTGTTGCAAAGGTCAGGTGCCCTGTCTCAGAGACCGTTAGGGCTGCCTGGATGGTCTCAAGGTCCCTCATCTCCCCTATGAGCACGACATCGGGGTCCTGCCTGAGGACATACTTGAGTGCATCCTTGAATGATGCCGTGTCAGAGTTTACCTCTCTCTGGTTCACAAGGCACTTCTTGTGAGAGTGTAGATACTCTACAGGGTCCTCTATGGTGATTATATGCTCCTCCCTCTCCCTGTTTATAAAATCTATTATGGTTGTTAAGGTTGTGGTCTTCCCGCACCCTGTGGGTCCTGTGACCAGCACAAGCCCCCTTGGTTTTCTTGCGAGCTCTTTCACTATATCAGGCAGGCCGAGCTCCTCAAACGATCTTATATGGAAGGGCACGGCCCTGAATGCACCTGCCACGGCCCCGCGCTGCATAAAGATATTTGCCCTGAATCTGCTCAGGCCCTTTATACCAAAGGAGAGGTCAAGTTCACTCTGCTCCTCGAACTTATGTTTCTGTCTGTCGGTGAGTATGCTGTAGCACAGGGCCTTTGTATCAGCAGGGGTAAGTACCGGCTGATCATCCATGGGAACCAGTCTGCCATGTATCCTGAGGCGGGGTGGCGAGCCAGTGGTTATATGGAGGTCTGACGCCCCCCTTTCAACCATGATCCTTAATAGATCGTATAAAGATGCCATATCTTAATTTAATCTAACCTCTTATAAATTATCAATCTATTTTTTATTTAATCACCAAACGTTACCCTTAACACCTCCTCGAGGGATGTGACGCCCTCCTTCAGTTTCGTAAGCCCGCTCATACGGAGGGTCTTCATGCCAAGGCGTATCGCTGTCCTTTTTATCTCAGATGCCGAGGCACCTTCAAGGATAAGTTCCTTTATCTCCTCCCCCAATGGCATCACCTCATACAGGGCTATCCTGCCCTTGTATCCGGTCCCATTGCATGCGGAGCAGCCCCTGCCTTTGAAACACTTGACCGTCCTTGCCTCCTCTTCGGAGAAGCCTATATCCACAAGCGCAGGTATGGGGACGTTTTCCACCTCCTTGCACTGCTGACACACCTTCCTGCAAAGCCTCTGGGCCAGGATCAGGATCACTGAGGCAGCAACGAGGAAGGGTTCAACACCCATATTCAGCAACCTTGAGATAGTGCTGGGTGCATCATTTGTATGAAGGGTGCTGAGGACGAGGTGGCCCGTAAGCGCTGCCTTTACCGCTATCTCCGCTGTCTCAAAGTCTCGTATCTCGCCAACCATTATTATGTCAGGGTCCTGTCTGAGGAATGCCCTGAGTGCAGAGGCAAAGGTCAGTCCTATCTCCTCCTTGACCTGAACCTGGTTTATGCCAGGGAGGTTGTATTCAACAGGGTCCTCTACAGTCATTATATTAACCCCCACCTTGTTTATCGTGCTCAGGGCAGAGTAGAGGGTTGTGGTCTTACCACTTCCTGTTGGACCCGTTACAAGCACCATTCCATATGGTGAATTTATGGCCTCTGTGAAGTCCTCCAGCTGTTTCTGTTCAAACCCAAGCTTTGTGAGGTCAAGGACGAGACTGCCCCTGTCCAGTATCCTCATGACGATCTTCTCACCGAATATGGTTGGCAGGGTGGAGACACGGAGGTCGATGGTCCTCCCCTTGACCTTTATCTTGATCCTTCCATCCTGAGGAAGCCTCCTCTCGGCTATATCGAGGTCTGCCATGATCTTTATCCTTGATGTGAGCGCTGCCCGGAGTTTTGGAGGTGGCTGCATTATGTCATAGAGCACACCATCAATCCTGTATCTTATCCTCAACTGCTTCTCATAAGGCTCGATATGTATATCACTGCTGCCCTTCTCGATTGCCTCGGTGAGTATGGCATTTACGAGCTTTACTACAGGTGCCTCCTCAACGGCCTGTCTCAACTCGCTGATATCCACCTCTTCCTCGGTCTCTTGGACGAGGTCGAGGTCGGCACCTTCAGAGATATTAAGGCTGTCCATTACATTCTGGAGCGCATCCTGCTCGCCATAATATTCGGCTATCGCCTCCCTTATCGCAGACTCTGAGGCAACCACAGGTTCCACGTTATATCCTGTCATAAACTTTATGTCATCTATGGCAAAGATGTTTGATGGGTCGGCCATGGCTATTGTGAGGGTTGCACCGACCTTTGCAACAGGGAATATCAGATACTTCGATGCCACATCATGTGGTATGAATTTTGTTAGAGAGGGGTCAATCTTATATTCAGAGAGGTTTATGGCCGGCACATCATACTGCTTGCTCAGGAAGTTCAAAAGCTGTTCTTCACTTATAGCGCCCAGTTTCACGAGTGCCGAGCCAAGTCGCTCACCATTCTTTGCCTGGAGTTCGAGTGCCTTCTTCAGATCCTCCTCTGTGATGAGGTTGTTATTCAGAAGTAACTGACCTAACTTTGCGGCCATATCTTAAAGTTAGCCCAAATCTCATCAAAAGTCAACAAATACATACCACTCTCTGGGGGACGATAGATCACAAAAACCTTCTAAAATTATAGGATCTTTAACCACCATTGTTGTGTGATATGAATCACCATAATGGGCGTGAGAGGACTCGAACCTCCACGGGTTATCCCACCAGATCCTAAGTCTGGCGCGTCTGCCAGTTCCGCCACACGCCCATATCTGTAATATAATACATATTCCCTTCAGGTGTAAATTAATTTAAAATCTTCTCACTTGACAATCGGTAAGGCTCTGTTTATCCTATTTTTGCAAATGCATTCATCCGTCCCCGTAATAAGAATTAATCCCCAGCACTCTTATTACAAGAGACCATGAAGGCCCTCATCACAGGTGCGAGCGGGTTTATCGGGAGTCACCTTGCCCAGAGGCTCATAGATATGGGATACGAGGTTCACTGTCTGAGGCGTGAGGCCTCCGATGTAAGATGGCTGAAGGGGCTCAATGTAAACTTCGTGTATGGGGACTGCCGTGACAGGGCCTCTCTGGAGGGCCGTGTGAGGGGTTATGATTATGTATTCCATCTTGCAGGCCTGATAAAGGCAAATGATGAGGCAGACTTCTATACGGTCAATGAGAAGGGCACACAGAACCTTATAGAAGCGGTTGACAGGAACAATCATGATATTAAAAGATTTGTCTATCTCAGTAGCCTCTCGGCATATGGGCCTGCATCAGGGGTCGAGGATCTGCCATCAGAGGATGACAGGCCACACCCTGTCTCCCATTATGGCAGGAGCAAGCTGAAAGGGGAAGAGGTGGTCATCAATTATAGCTCAAGGATCCCTGTATCCATTCTGAGGCCCTCGGTGGTATATGGTCCAAGGGACAGGCAGTTCTGCCTCTTCTTCAGATTGATCAATAAGGGTGTTGTGCCCTACTGGGGGAAGGGTCATACATCACTTGTGTATATAGATGATATGATAGATGCGATAGTGCTGTCTGTTATAAAGGATGAGGCCATAGGAAAGGTCTATTTTATCTCTGATGGTATGGTATACTCTAATGACAGAATAATAGAGGAGATAGAGGAGGCCCTTGGGAGGAGGGCTATCAGGCTAAGGCTCCCAAGGATGCTGTTACGGTTGATTGGTATTTTTGGTGACAGGATTGGTAAAATTACTGGTAAGACAAGCATGATAAACAGGGACAAGATTAGAGAAATCATGTATAATGATTGGGTGTGTGATATAACAAGGGCAAGAAGGGAGCTTGGATATAATCCCAAGGTGGGTATAAGAGAAGGCATGAGATGGACAGCAGACTGGTACAGGATTCACGGATGGATATAAAGAAGGCCCTGGACATATTTGAGAAGTGCAAGAAGTTCACTGCTGCCAAGGAAGCGATGGAGGCAGGTCTTTACCCATACTTCCGTGTGATAGAGAGTGCCCAGGAGCCAGAGGTGACGGTCAATGGTAAGAGGATGATAATGGTCGGCTCGAATAACTACCTCGGGCTTACAAATGATCCAAGGGTAAAGGATGCAGCCATTGAGGCCCTCAGAAGGTATGGCACTGGATGTGCAGGTTCCAGGTTCTTGAACGGCACACTTGATATACACGTCCAGCTTGAAGAGAAGCTTGCCCGTTTTATGCGTAAGGAGGCCGCCCTTGTATTCTCAACAGGCTATCAGACGAACCTTGGGGTGATCTCGGCCCTTGCAGGCAAAGATGATGTGGTGCTCATTGACAAGATGGATCATGCGAGCATAATCGATGGATGCAGGCTCTCATTCAGTGAGATAAAGAAGTTCAGGCATAATGATATGGATGATCTCGAAAGGCTGCTCAGGCAGTATAACGACAGGGGGAAGTTGATAGTGGTGGATGGCGTATTCAGTATGGAGGGTGATATTGTGAACCTGCCTGAGGTTATCGAACTTGCCAGAAAGTATAATGCAAGGGTGATGGTGGATGATGCCCATGGTATAGGTGTGCTCGGAAAGACAGGAAGAGGCACTGCGGAACACTTCGGGCTTGAGGATGAGGTTGACCTGATAATGGGAACATATTCAAAATCACTGGCCTCTATAGGTGGTTTTATAGCCGCATCCGAGGAGGTTATACATTATATTAAACACTTTGCCAGATCCCTTATATTCAGTGCGAGTCCCCCACCTGCATCCATAGCCTCTGTAAGCGCAGCAGTGGACATCATCGAGAATGAACCCGAGAGAAGGGAGCGCCTCTGGAAGAATACAAGGAAGATGCTCGAGGGGTTCAAGGCCCTTGGTTTTGATACAGGTGATAGCGAGACACCGATAATACCCATTATCGTCGGGGATGATATGAAGGCATTCAGGATGGCAAGGATGCTCCATGACAGGGGGATATTTGCCAATGTTGCGGTGAGTCCTGCTGTCCCCAATGGAAGGGCACTGATAAGGACAAGCTATATGGCAACCCATACAGATGAACAGCTTGACAGGGTGCTTGAGGCGTTCAGGGAGGTTGGTAAGGAACTGGGCATCATTTAGAGACAGTAGTTGGCAGTTACGGGAAGGGACATACACAATTGATTCAGGTCTTACCTGCCCATGATAAAAAGAACTTCAAAGAATTTCTGAACCTTCCATTCAAGTTATATACTGATGACCCATACTGGGTCCCACCGCTTCTAAGGGAGATAAGGGAGCAGTTCTCACATAAAAACCCCTTCTTCAGGCACGCAGAGGTCATACCTTTTATAGCAAGGCGGGATGGGGAGGTGGTGGCCAGGATCGTGGCTATAAAGAACGATGCACATATTGACTTCACAGGCGAGAAGGCAGGATTTTTCGGCTTCTTCGAGTGTATCAATGACCCATCTGTATGCAATGCCCTCATAGAGAGGGTAAAGGAATGGTTGAGGGATAAGGGCCTTCATACCATGAGGGGGCCTATGAACTTCTCCACCAATGAAGAGTGCGGACTGCTTATCGATGGCTTTGATGAACCCCCAATGATAATGATGCCCTATAATCATCCTTATTATAAGACCCTCCTTGAAGGGTGCGGGCTCAGAAAGGCAAAGGACCTCTTCGCCTATATCATAGACATACCCGAGAGACTGCCCGAGAAGATATACAGGGTCGCTGAGGTTGCGCGAAGGAATGGCCTGAGGGCAAGACCGATCGACATGGGGCGCTTCCGCGAGGAATTGGCGGCGTTTAAGAGGATATATAACTCTGCATGGCAGGAGAACTGGGGTTTCGTCCCCATGACCGATGAGGAGATCGAATACATGGCTGGAAGGCTGAAACAGATAATAATACCAGAGCTTACCCTCATCGCAGAACACGGGGATGAACCTGTCGGTTTCATGATGATACTGCCTGATATAAACTATGTCCTGAAGCGGCTCAATGGGAGGCTCTTCCCGTTCGGGATATTCAAGGCCTTATGGTATTCCAGGGGGATAAGGGATGTGAGGCTCCTGCTACTCGGTATAAAGGAGGGGTTCAGGAGGCGTGGTGTCGATGCCCTCCTCTTTACAGAGGCATTCAGACATGGGAGCAGAAGGGGTTACAGGAGGGTTGAGTTTTCCTGGATACTTGAGGATAATTATCCTGTGCAGAACCTCATCAGGATGGTTGATGGGAGGTTATATAAAAGATACAGGATATACGAGACAGATATTTGAGATTTTTAGTATTATTTGGATAAAAGGGGTTCGATATGGGCAGGATAATAGCTGATCTACATGTCCATTCAAGGTACAGTCGCGCAACAAGCAGGGAGATGAATATCCACTCCATGGCCATGTGGGCAAAGAGAAAGGGGATAAGCCTCCTTGGTACAGGCGATTTCACCCATCCCCTGTATTTTGAAGACCTGAGGTCATCCCTTAAAGAGGCCGAGGATGGCCTTTACACAAGCCCCCTCGAGCCATCCGTCCGCTTTATGCTTACCACCGAGATAAGCAGTATATATTCATACAAAGGAAGGATGAGAAGGATACACAACATAGTGATGGCGCCAAGCATCGAGGTTGCCGAGAGGATCAATAATATACTTGAGAAACACGGCAACCTCCTTTCTGATGGGAGACCGACCTTCGGCACACCTGCCAGAGACCTCATCAAGATGATCCTCGACATATCACCTGAGTGCCTCTTTGTCCCTGCCCATGCATGGACACCATGGTTCTCCATCTTTGGGAGCAATTCGGGGTTCGACTCCATAGAGGAGTGTTTTGGTGAATACTCAAGATATATCTACGCCATTGAGACCGGTTTGTCTTCGGATCCCGAGATGAACTGGCGGCTTTCTGCACTTGACAGGGTAACCCTGATCTCAAATTCTGATGCACATTCACCCAATAAGATAGGAAGGGAGGCGAATGTGTTTGACTGTGACATGAGCTACCATGAGATCATGGATGTTATAAGGAACAAGGATAGAGATCGTTTCCTCTATACCATTGAGTTCTTTCCAGAGGAGGGGAAGTATCATTTTGATGGTCACAGGATGTGTAATGTGCTGTTCTCGCCCTCGGAGACAAAGAGGCATAAGGGCATATGTCCTGTCTGTAAAAAGCCACTGACCGTTGGTGTGATGAACAGGGTTGAAGAGCTTGCAGACAGGGAGGAGGGCTTTGTGCCTCATGGGGCGATACCATCAAAACACCTGATCCCCCTTGAAGAGATAATAGCAGATGCCTTCAAGGCCGGTGTTAACACAGCCAAGGTAAGGAAGGAGTATGAAAGGCTTACATCATCATACACAGAGTTTGAGATACTGCTTGACCTCCCAGAGGATGACCTCTACAGGAGCATGGACAGGAGGATAGCAGAGGGCATCATCAGGGTGAGAAAGGGAGAGATAAGGATCACCCCTGGATATGACGGTGTATACGGGAAGATAGACATATTCCACGAAGCACCTGTAGAAGAGGACACATCCCCCACTGATGAACCACAGCAGACCAGCCTCTTCTAACCCTCAAACCTCTTGAACACAAGCACGGTGTTGATGCCACCAAAGCCGAATGAATTGGAGATGGCAACCTCTATATCCTGGTTCATGGTTGATGTCACATGCCTCAGGTCACATTCGGGCTCATCAAGGTTTATGGTTGGTGGGATCATGCCTTTATAAATTGCAAGGGCAGTTATCGCCGCCTCGATGGCACCGGATGCACCAAGCATATGGCCGAGCATGGACTTGCACGCACTGACAGGGATATCATCCCTCCTCTTACCAAAGACCCTGCTTATCGCATCTGCCTCCACCCTGTCTCCATATGGTGTTGATGTGGCATGGGCATTGATATAACCCACCTCATCAATGGCCACACCAGCGTCCCTCAGTGCATTCTCCATCGCCCTTGCCTCTCCATTGACATCAGGCCTTGTCTGGTGAAATGCATCAGAAGACCTGCCATAGCCAGAGACCTCCGCGTAAATCCTTGCACCTCTGCTTAACGCATGATCCATCTCCTCAAGCACAAGCACACATGCGCCCTCGGCTATCACAAAGCCATCCCTCTGCCTGTCAAATGGTCTGCTTGCCCTCTTGGGCTCGCTGTTTCTCCTTGAGAGTGCACCAGATGAGGCATAACCACCTACCGCAACCCTGCATACTGGTGCCTCTGCACCACCTGCAAGGGCTATATCAACCTCACCATCCCTTATAAGCCTCATAGCCTCTCCAACGGCATTGGCACCGGATGCACAGGCAGTTGATATCCCCAGCACCTGCCCCCTTATCCCGAGTCTCATGGCTATGTATGATGAGGCCATGCTTATAGTGCTCTGGGACATGAGATATGCGGAGAAGAAGGGCCTCTTCCCTGATAGATAACCATCCATGGCCACCTCAATGCTCACTATCCCTCCCCTGCTTGAACCGATAATCACCGCTGCAGGGTCAAGTCCTGGATCATGCCCGAGCCCTGCATCCTCAACAGCCATCATGGCCGAGGCGGTGGCATAATGGATGAAGGGGTCAAGCCTGTTTATATCCTTTTGAGGTATGAATAACCCAGGGACAAAGCCCTTGAGCTCACCGGCAATCCTCACAGGGAGCCCGTCTGTATCAAACCTGGTAATCTCATCGATCCCTGATACACCATCTATAAGGGCCTTCCATGTTGACTCAATGGTATTGCCAAGTGGTGTAACCGCCCCCAGACCTGTAATCACAACCCTCTTCATTGCCTGATATCCTCACCCCCTGAGGTTCAGGATGACCTTGAGTGAGTCTCCCTCTGTTGCCCTTTTGAAGGCCTCCTCAGCCTTGCTGAATGGGTATATGCCCGTTATCAAAGGCCATACATTGATGAGGCCCTTCTGCAATGCCTCGATGGCAGGCCTGAAGGGGCCACAGCGTGAGCCGATCAGTGTAATCTCATTGATGACAAGGGGGGCGAGGTTCATATCCTTCCCCTCGGCAACTGTGCTTTTTAATACAATAGTCCCTCTTGGTCTGACGAGTCTCATTGCCATCTCAAGGGCATCTGCTGAACCTGTGGCATCGACGACGATATCATAATGTCCCTTTATATCAAGCTCACCGGCAAGCACTGCCTTTATGCCCATCTGGCCTGCTACCTTCAGCTTCTCTCTGTGTTTGCCCGAGAGTGTCACATCCTTGTTGATATTTCTGAGGACAGAGGATATGAGGAGTCCTAATTTGCCATCACCCATAACAAGCACCTTATGATCAGGTTCTATCCTGACCTGCTCGATTATCTCAAAGGCCGCTGCAAGCGGTTCAACAAAGACCGCTTCCTCATCCCTGATCCCCTCTGGCACCTCGAAGAGATTGGACAGTGGCAGTGTGAGATACTCTGCCATTGCACCATCCCTGTCGCGGATACCGATTACCTGTCTCGAGGGGCAGTGATTCTTCAGTCCCTTTAAGCAGTATTCACACTCCCCGCACCCACAGTTGATCTCACCAACCACCCTCCTGCCCATCCACCCCTGATCACCCCCTCTTACCTCTTCTACCACACCAACAAACTCGTGCCCGATTATGCCCTTAAAGCCCATGTATCCCTTTGTGATCTCTATATCGGTATTGCATATCCCTGCCATCGACACCCTCACCAGTGCCTCTCCCCCTGAGGGCTCAGGCACAGGATAATCCTCAACAAACCTCAGTCCATCGTCAAACACTACGGCCTTCATCATATTGATCATATCATAAACATAAATCCCCTGCCATTACCACATCAGGGGTGGTGATGGATACAAAAATGTATATATCTACAATTTCGTATCCAGTGGTCATACCGAATATCTTTAAAAATTAATAAGTTAACCCTGGCACGATCTGTGCATTTAAATAACTTAAAAAGGAGTAATCCTGAAAGGAGGAGACCCAATGAAACGGTTTAAGGCCTTTGCAATGGCGGTATTCATAATGGCCCTGATCTCTGGCATCGCAGATGCAGGGGTGTCAGGCAGTGCGTCGGTCAGTGTTATGAGTAACTATGTGTGGAGGGGCTTTAAGTTGAGTGATGGTGTTGTCATCCAGCCCTCTGTAGGGATTACCTATGGTGGTCTTGGTGCCAATCTCTGGGCCAATTATGATACTGACCCTGGTGAGCATGATGAGACCGACCTGACTGTAAGTTACAGCTTCTCAGCGGAGAGGTTCAGTATTGATACAGGCTACATCTACTATGCCCTTGATGGTGTGGAGGACACACAGGAGTTTTATCTCTCCGTTGGATATGATACACTGCTCAGCCCTGCATTTGCCCTCTACTATGATTTTGACGAAGGTAGAGGTGCCTTTATTACAGCCTCAATAGGATATGACCTTGAGACCTCAGAAGGGATACAGGTGAGTATAGGTGCATCAGCAGGCTATAACCTTAAGAGTGAATACAGCATCGGTGATTTCAGTAATCTCCACAATGGCGAGGTCTCTCTATCCATGAACCTCCCACTCAGCAAGGATGTTACCGTAGGGCCTGTGATGGCCTACTCATTCCCCCCTGAGTGATGATGCAGAGGATGCCATTGAGGCGATAAATGGTGATAGCCGTATCCTTTATGGTGGTATCAGTCTTTCTCTAAACTTTTAATGGAGGTTTAAGATGAAAAGGATCGCTGGATTGACGGTCTCGTTTTTAGTGTTACTGATTCCCTTGATGGCCTTTGCCGATGCGCCAGCTCCCACGGTCTCAGGCAATGCCGAGGCAGTCAAGACCGTGCAGAGACACGCGGATTTTCTCTGGACCCTGATCGCAGCCTTCCTGGTCTTCTTCATGCAGGCAGGTTTTGCGATGGTTGAGGCAGGCTTCACGAGGTCAAAGAATGCTGTAAACATAGTGATGAAAAACCTGATGGATATGTCAATGGGTGCCATCTCTTACTGGGCAGTTGGTTTTGCAATTATGTTTGGAATCACAAAGACCGGCTGGTTTGGAACCACCGGCTTCTTTCCGAGTGACTTCGCACAGGATAAGGACCCGTGGATACTTGCATTCTGGATGTTTCAGGTGGTCTTTGCTGCCACTGCCGCCACCATTGTCTCAGGTGCCATGGCAGAGCGGACAAAGTTTGTGGCCTATCTCCTGTACTCCGTGGTGATAAGTGCCATCATTTATCCTGTCTTTGGTTCATGGGCATGGGGGAGTCTATACAGGGGCTCGGGCTGGCTTGAGAACCTTGGATTCATTGACTTTGCAGGCTCAACGGTTGTGCACTCCGTTGGTGGATGGGCAGCCCTATCCGGAGCCATGGTATTGGGGCCCATGATAGGAAAATATGTGGATGGTAGGGTTCAGGCGATACCCGGACACAACATCACCCTTGCAGCACTTGGCGTATTTATACTCTGGTTTGGATGGTATGGATTCAATCCTGGCAGCACGACGGCTGCAACAACAGATATCGCCATTATCGCCGTTAATACCACACTTGCTGCCGCCTCAGGTGCAGTGGGTGCCATGCTCATGTCATGGTTCATGTTCAAAAAGCCTGATGCATCGATGACCCTTAATGGTGTGCTTGCAGGGCTGGTCGGTATCACCGCTGGCTGTGCCACTGTCCTTCCAGGAGGCTCTGTGATAATAGGGTTGATAGCCGGCGTCATCGTTGTGCTTTCTGTGGTCTTTATCGATCAGGTCCTCAGGGTGGATGATCCTGTTGGTGCTGTCTCTGTGCATGGTGTCTGTGGTGCATGGGGGACACTCGCAGCAGGACTCTTCAATGCGGAGGGCGTAACACTGAGGATCATAGGGGTCCAGCTGCTTGGGATATCGGCCTGTTTCCTCTGGGTGTTCCCTACCACCTACATACTCTTCAGGGTCATCAGGGCCACCATCGGCCTCAGGATCAGCAGAGAGGAGGAGCTCGAAGGGCTGGATGTGGGAGAGCACGGTATAGAGGCATACCCTGATTTCCAGATCCATCCAGAGGCAAGAGGCATACAGGCTTGAGAGGGGGAAGGATATGATGCCACAAAATTGTCTGACAATTTTGTATGTATTACGATTTTGTAGGTATGGCCTATGTCGGTTAACCCACTAAAAATAAAGGATTTTCATCTTGGCACGCTTCTTGATTCTTTTTACCTAAAGTATCCTGTGGTGAGGTCAGGTCATGAAGATGATATCAGCCGTGATCAAACACTTCCGCCTCGATGAAGTCAGGGAGGCCCTGACAGGCGCTGGGGTGCAGGGAATGACGATCATCGAGGTGAAGGGTTTTGGAAGGCAGAAGGGGCACCTTGAGGTCTACAGGGGTGTTGAATATGAGGTGAGGTTCCTGCCGAAGATAAAGATAGAGGTTGCCGTGCCTGATGAGAAGGCCGACGAGGTGATAAATGCGATTCAGGAGAGCGCAAGGACGGGGGAGATAGGGGATGGCAAGATATTCGTCTATGAGCTTAAGGACGTGGTAAGGATAAGGACAGGTGAAAGGGGGAAGGAGGCGATATGATAACCACATACAATAGGTACTGGACGCTCTGGGGCTGTGTTGGTGCCATCCTTGTCATGCTTTTTATGGCCACGCCTGCCTCTGCTGAAACCGCCTCGGCAGATCCTGGTGATACCGCGTGGGTACTCACCTCAACGGCACTGGTGCTCTTCATGACACTACCAGGGCTTGCACTCTTTTATGGTGGACTGGTAAGGAGCAAGAATGTCCTGTCCATCCTGATCCAGTGCTTTGCCATTGCCGGTATCGTCACACTCCTGTGGCTTGTTGTTGGTTATAGCATAGCCTTCTCCAGCGGTAATGCCTTCTTCGGTGGCCTATCAAAGTTCCTCTTTGCCGGTATAAAGGAGGAGACCCTGAGCGGGGGTATCCCTGAATCGCTCTTTGCCATATTCCAGATGACCTTTGCAATCATAACTCCGGCACTCATTATCGGTGGTTTTGCGGAGAGGATGAAGTTTTCCGCCGTATGCCTGTTTTCTGTCATATGGCTGCTCTTGGTCTATGCGCCGATAACCCACTGGGTCTGGGGTGGTGGATGGCTCCAGGAGAAGGGCCTCCTTGATTTTGCAGGCGGGACGGTTGTCCATATAACAGCAGGGGTGGCCTCGCTTGTGGCCGCCCTGGTGATGGGGCCACGCAGGAGCTTCCCTGACTCTCTCACCCCACCCCATAACATGACGCTCACCATTACAGGCGCGGGGATGCTCTGGGTGGGCTGGTTCGGTTTTAATGGTGGCAGTGCCCTTGCCGCCAATGGTGATGCTGCAATGGCTGTGCTTGTCACCCACATATCTGCCGCAGCAGGGGCAATGACATGGATGTTTTATGAATGGATCAAGTTCGGCAAGCCCACGGTCCTTGGAACGGTCACAGGGATGGTTGCAGGCCTCGGGACCATTACACCGGCATCAGGCTTTGTAGGGCCTGCAGGTGCCCTTGTGATAGGGATCTCTGCTGGGTTCATCTGCCTTAACGCCGTGCAGTTTATCAAACAGGTACTCAGGATCGATGACTCACTGGACGTATTCCCTGTCCACGGTGTTGGAGGGATGCTCGGGACGATACTGACAGGTGTATTTGCATCAACAGGCCTTGGCATCTTCAGTGGTCAGGGATTTGCAGAGGGCATCAATAGCATATCAGGACAGGTCACTGTTCAGTTGATAGGTGTGGTGGCCACGGTGCTTTATACCGCCATTGCTACTTTCATTATCCTGAAGATTGTTGGTATAATTGCTGGTCTCAGGGTCAGTCCGGAGGTGGAGACCACAGGTGTGGATATTGATCAGCACGGTGAGGAAGGCTACCTGATGTGATATGAATGTCCTGATTATAAAGAATATAGAGACCGAAGGTCCTGGTACTATAGAGGACTTCCTCAGGGAGAAGGGGATCACATATAGCATCCTTGAATTGTATGACTGTAAGGCAGAGGTGCCTGATGTCAGGCAGTATAGCCATCTTGTGATCATGGGTGGGCCGATGGCCGTATATGAGATGGAAGGCTATCCGTTCCTGAATTACGAGGTGGCGATAATAAGGGCATTTATGGTCGCCAGGAAACCGCTCCTTGGTATATGCCTTGGTGCCCAGATGATCGCCCATGCACTTGGCGCAAGGGTCTATGCTGGCAGGACCAAGGAGATAGGCTGGTACACTGTTGACATAACAGATGAGGGTATGAAGGACCCCGTGTTCTCAAGCCTCTCCCTTGACGGGTCAGACTCTGCCCGTGTCTTTCAGTGGCACGGGGATACATTCGATCTACCCAGAGAGGCGGTGAGGCTTGCCTCGTCTGCCCTGTATGAGAATCAGGCGTTCAGGTATCGGGATAATGTATATGCCCTGCAGTTCCATATAGAGGTTACACCCCAGATGATCAGGGAATGGTTTAAGGATGAGGAAGGCTTTGATGTTGACGAGATGCTCAGGCAGACCGAGGCCCTATACACAGAATATCATAGGAGGGCCTTCAGGTTTTACGAGGGGTTCTTCTCTTAATTACAGAACAAACCTAAAAAGGAGGTAGATTATGACACCGAAGGAAGTCTTGGCCTTTGCCAAGGAGAACAATGTCGTGATGGTGGACTTCAAGTTCATCGACTTCCCTGGGGTCTGGCAGCACTTCTCGATCCCCATTGAGGAGCTCAAGGAAGAGACCTTTGAAGAGGGGGTAGGGTTTGACGGATCGTCCATAAGGGGATGGCAGGCGATCCATGCCTCTGATATGCTGATCATCCCTGATCCAGAGACAGCAATCCTTGATCCGTTCAGGAAATATCCAACCCTGAGCCTGATATGCAACATCGTTGATCCCATCACAAAAGAACCCTACACAAGGGACCCCCGGTACATAGCACAGAAGGCAGAGCAGTACCTGAAGTCAACAGGCATCGGAGATACGGCCTATTTCGGTCCTGAGGCAGAGTTCTTTATCTTTGATGACATAAGGTTTGACCAGAACGCACACAGTGGTTATTACTTCATCGATTCCATCGAGGGCATATGGAACTCGGGCAGAGAGGAGAACCCGAATCTTGGTTACAAACCAAGGCACAAAGAGG
This sequence comes from Nitrospirae bacterium JdFR-81, assembly GCA_002011735.1. Classification (GTDB taxonomy): domain Bacteria; phylum Nitrospirota; class Thermodesulfovibrionia; order UBA6902; family UBA6902; genus JdFR-81. The sequence continues at coordinate 24,331 of MTOQ01000050.1, forward strand.
GTTATTTCCCGGTGCCACCAACCGATAGCCTCGAGGACATGAGGACCGAGATGGTCACCATCATGCAGAGGTGTGGCATCCAGGTGGAGGCACAGCATCATGAGGTGGCCACAGCAGGGCAGGGCGAGATCGACATGAGGTATTCCCCGCTTGTGAAGATGGCGGACAACCTCATGCTCTTTAAGTATATAGTAAAGAATGTGGCACGCAGGCACGGAAAGACGGCCACATTTATGCCGAAGCCTGTATTTGAGGACAATGGCTCAGGGATGCATACACACCAGAGCATCTGGAAGAATGGAGAGCCTGTCTTTGCAGGCAATGGCTATGCAGGCCTCAGCGAGACGGCCCTCTACTATATCGGTGGGATACTCAAACACGCAAGGGCACTCGCGGCACTGACGAATCCGACGACCAATTCATACAAGAGGCTTGTGCCAGGTTTTGAGGCGCCTGTGAACCTCGCATATTCTGCAAGGAATCGCTCTGCAGCAGTAAGGATACCGATGTACTCACCATCCCCGAAGGCGAAGAGGGTGGAGGTGAGGTTCCCTGACCCCTCATGTAATCCATACCTTGCCTTTGCCGCTATGCTCATGGCAGGCCTTGATGGGATAGAGAACAAGATCGACCCAGGAGAGGCCATGGACAAGGATCTGTATGACCTTCCACCAGAAGAGCTTGCAAAGATACCCCAGATAGTGGGCAGCCTTGATGAGGCCCTGGACAGCCTTGAGAAGGATCATGAGTTCCTGCTCAAGGGCAATGTGTTTACTGAGGATGCCCTCAGGACATGGATTGAGTACAAGAGGAGTAACGAGGTGGATGCGCTCAGGTTGAGGCCACATCCATACGAGTTCTTCCTGTATTTTGATATCTAAAAGAGAGGGGGACAGGAATTACCTGTCCCCCTTATTCTTAAATTAAAAAAAATTCAGGCCTAAAGGGCGGATTCGCCCCGCTCAGCGGTCCTTATCCTTACCACCTCCTGGAGGTCATACACGAATATCTTGCCGTCCCCGATCTCTCCGGTCCTTGCCGACTCAGTAATGATATTAACTATCTCCTCGACCTTCTCATCGGGCACAGCAACCTCTATCTTTATCTTCGGCAGGAACCTCACCTCATACTTTGCCCCCCTGTAGAGCTCAACATGCCCCTTCTGCCTACCAAAACCCTTCACCTCGATGATCGTCATTCCCTGTATGCCCGAGCTGGTCAGCGCCTTCCTGACATCATCAAGCTTAAAGTGTTTTATAATGGCAGATATCATCTTCATGACTTTTCCTCCTGTTTTGGTTATCCTAAATAATTGATTGTGAGTCTCTATATTACCAGAAATCAGGCAATTATTCAGCACCATGGGGCCTTCCATGAAGATCGACCCTGAATTGCTCAAAAGCATATCAGATGCCTCCTCCGCTACACCAGACCCTGAAAGGGCGGAGAGAAACCTGAGGAGGTTATTCGAGTTCAATCCGCACACGGCCCTTCCACTCCAGCATCTCCCCGAGATTGCAAGGCTCTTCTCAGCAAGCCAGTTTCTGGCGAACTTCTGCATCGCCCATCCTGAAGAGCTGGTATCTGCTATCAATGAGAGGGGGTTGAGGATAACGAAGACCCTGGTTGCTAAGAGGGCAGAGGAAGAGCTCGGGATGATCGAGGAGATGGATATCGCAGGTATCATGAAACGGCTAAGGGTCTTTAAGAAGCGTTATCTCCTGAGGGTCACATTGAGATACCTTCTTGGTGACACGGACATAAAGGGCTCAATGGATGAACTCACCTCCCTTGCAGAGGTGCTCATCTCTATAGCATTAAAATGCTCTACGGCTAACATCCAGCGGAGATACGGTGAACCATCCGATAAAAGGATGGCCCTCATTGGATTGGGGAAGTTAGGGGCAGAAGAGCTCAATTACAGCTCTGACATAGACATAATAGCCCTCTATGGCAGGCGGGGTGGCAGCACCTCCGGCATCCTCACAGCCTTTGGCGTCAGGACAAACAGGATCAGTAACCACGAGTTCTACAGCAGGACCGTAGAGCTCTGGAGCAGGCTCCTCTCGTCCCACACGGAAGAGGGGATCGTTTATCGCGTTGACCTGAGACTCAGGCCACAGGGTCAGAAGGGAGAACTCATCCTTCCCCTTGAGGCTTACAGGACATACTACGAATCATGGGGTAGGACATGGGAGAGGATGGTCCTTATAAGGGCGAGGCCTGTTGCAGGTGATGTGGAGATAGGCAGGGCGTTTATGGAGGATATCAAGCCCTTTCTCTGGCGGAGGACCCTCGACTACTCAGAGATAGAGGAGATAAGGGGGCTCAAGAAGAAGATTGATTCAACCATCACGCACGATGATATAAAAAGGGGGTACGGTGGTATAAGAGAGGCGGAGTTCTTCATCCATACCTTCCAGCTCATATATGGTGCAGAGAATGAATCCCTGAGGACAAACAACACGCTCAGGGCGCTACACGCACTGAGAGAGATGAATATCATCCCTGATGAGGATATCCATATCCTGTTTGAGAATTATCTCTTCTTAAGGAGGATCGAGCATCTACTGCAGATGAGGGAAGACCTCCAGACCCATAGACTGCCAATATCCGATAATGAGATCGAGGCCCTCTCAAAAGAGATGGGTTTCCTGTCCAGGGAGGGCTTCCTTAAAAACCTCCGCCTGAGACGGATGCAGATCAAAAACATGTATAATTCGCTCCTTGGCACGACTGAGGATGTCCATGCCGAGGCGTTGAATCTGCTCGAGGGAGACCTGAGTGATGAGGAGCTGAAGGGCTATCTCTCCTTCCGTAAGGTGCAGGACATCGAGAGGTGTCTGAAGAACCTCAAGGGCATAAGCGAACATATGAGCCTGTTCCGAACCATGAAGGAGCGATCCATCGTCAGAAAGGTCATCCCACCGCTCCTTGAGAATGCATTGAGCGCAGAGGCACCTGACAGGGCCATCGCAGGGATTGAGAGCCTCCTGACGACCTACGGGATCAAGACGGCCCACCTCACAGCCATTATGGAACAGGAGGAGCTGATGAAGGGGATCATCAAGATATTCTCCCTCAGCCCCTATCTGACAAGGATATTCCTCAGCGACCAGATATATCTGGACCTCCTCATCGAGGAGTGGAGGATAATGAAGACACTGAGGATGTTGCTGGAGAGCCTTAAGAGGAAGATAAAGAGGGGTGGTGCCCTTGGTTCATCCCTTGCATGCTATAGGAGGTTCGAGGAGGTGAGGATAGGGATATTCTTTTTGCTCGATATATTAAAGACAAATGACCTCTTCAGGGGCCTCTCACACCTTGCTGAGGCGATCATAAGGGTGATCGTTGATATGCTTGGATGCGATGGCTTATCGGTGATAGCCCTTGGAAAGCTTGGTGGCAGGGAGATGAACTTCGGTTCAGACATAGACATAATATTCCTATCCGAGGGCCTTGAGGGCATGACCCATGCAGAGAGGATAATGAGGGCCCTCACCACCTACACAGACAATGGAATAATCTACGATGTGGATGCCCGACTGAGGCCTGATGGTTCAAAGGGCGTCCTTGTCAATAACATAGAGGGGTATAAAAACTACTATCTCAGGAAGGCGCACCAGTGGGAGATCCAGGCACTCCTGAAGGCCAGACCAGTGGCAGGGGACGGGAGGCTTGGTAAGGCCTTTATCGAGATGGCACGAGATGTAATAGTCAAGAGGGGCAGGGAGATAAGGCAGGAAGGACTCCTTGAGATGAGGGACAGGATAATAAGGGAGCTGTCCCGTGAGTCAGAGGGTATGGATATCAAGCTCGGGCCAGGAGGGATCGAGGAGATCGAGTTTTATGTGCAGTTTAAACAGCTAAATCACGCGTGGAAGGCCCCCAGGATACTCGTCCAGAATACGCTGATAGCCATCAATCGTCTGGCCAAGGAGGGCCTTTTGAACCCTGCAGAGGCAGAGAAACTGTATAACACCTATAAATACTATAGAAAGGTTGAGGCCTTCTTGAGGTTGAATGAGGAATCAACCCTTACAGAAGAGACGATGACCACACAGCTTACAGCCATGTTCATGGGGCATAAAGACAAAAGAGAATTCCTCTCACACCTCCGCTCTATAAGGGAGGAGACCCAGAGGCTGACCCGCCCCTCGGTGTATTGACTCTTGCCTGACTGATAAGTTATGATTATATGTCTATAATCCTATTGACCCTTTATGATGGATGATCATAAACTAAAAGTCTTCTGTATAGTTGCGGAGACCAAGAGTTTCTCCAGGGCCTCTGAGATTATTCGTCTTACCCAGCCTGCCGTAAGCCTCCAGATCCAGGCACTCGAGGAGATGTATGGCACAAAGCTCTTCAACCGCTCGGGCTGTGTCATCACCCTTACAAAGGCCGGGGAGATGTTGTATAAGTATGCGAAGGAGATAAACTCACTCTATGCAGCGGCAGAGAAGGAGATAGGAGAATTCACGGGTCTCACAAAGGGGGTTATCTCTGTTGGTGCAAGCTCCACCATAGGTAACTACATATTGCCACACGTTGTTGCTGACTTCAGGAGGAAATATCCAAAGGTAGGGGTTCACCTCCATGTGGGTAATACAAAGAATGTGGTCGATTATCTGAACGCAGGCAACATAGACATCGGCCTTGTCGAGGGTGAGGTCAAAAAACAGAAACTTCTGGTCGAAAAACTCATACCCGATGAGATGGTCCTCATAATGTCGCCCCATCATCCATGGGCAAAGAGGTCGGTCGTCTCTGTTATGTCGCTTGCGAAAGAGCCGATGATCTTCAGGGAAGAGGGTTCAGGCACAAGGCAGATGATCGAGAAGTATTTCTCAAAGCACGGCATATCATCCCAGCAATTAAAGATAGTCCTTATAATGGGGAGCACCGAATCAATAAAGGGTGCCGTTGAAGAGGGCCTCGGCGTCTCCATTGTGTCAAGATGGGCGGCCAAGAAGGAGTCACGATACGGTATCCTCAAGACCGCCACATTCAAGGAGGACAAGTTTGTAAGGGACTTCTCCCTCATAAGGAGGAAGTCAAAGGAGTCATCACACACGGTGGAGAGGTTTATCGACTTCCTGAAGAGGTATCCATTTGATAAGCTACTGAACGCTTAGACAGAGAACCTGTCCTGACTGTCCACCTTCAGTCTCCTCACAAACCCCATGTCTCCAAGTCTCAAGAAGGCGTCTCTCACAGCCTCTTTCTTTTCTGTTGAGACCGTATAGATGAAGGTGGACTCTTCAGCTGACCTGTCCACCTCCATATCCATGGAGAGGATGTTTATGCCGTGCTCAGACAGGACAGAGGCAATCTCCTTATCGGCATCCTTCTGCCTGTCGGTTGTCACGGTGATGACCTTGAAATGCAGGGTCCTCAGGTTCCTCTCAAGCCTCCTGAGTATGATCAGGGCGATGATGGTTATCAGGAAGGTGGAGATGCCCTCGACGTAAAGGCCTGCCCCGATGGCGAGGCCGATGGCCGAGACAACCCATATGGCAGCAGCCGTGGTCAGCCCCCTTATTGTAAAACCACTCTTTATGATCACCCCCGCACCTATAAAACCAACACCGATGACAGCACCCGAGGCTATCCTTGCGGGATCGATCCTGAGTGCAGGGTTGATGTGCTCAAGATAGAGATGGTAATTCTCTGAGACGATCATTATGAGGACCGCTGCAACACAGACTATCAGCTGGGTCCTGAGCCCTGCTGACCTCCCATGCACCTCTCGTTCAAGCCCGATAATACCACCAAGGAGGGCACCAAGGATCAGTCTGATGATTATCTCAAGGGATGTATCCATAATATGATTATAATTCAGGATCACCAGGGTGTCAAAAAAACGGTATCATCTGTGTTTTGTTTTGGGTCTTATTGTGGTAAACTAATCTTCGATATCCACGGAGGATCATTATGAGGATAGAGAGAGATTCCCTCGGGACCCTAAGGCTGCCTGAGGATGTCTACTACGGCATCCAGACAGAGAGGGCAAGGCAGAACTTCCCTGTAAGTGGCCTGAGGCTTCCAAGGCGATTTATAAGGGCGCAGGGCATCGTCAAGCTCGCCTCTGCAAGGGCGAACAGGAGCCTCGGTATGCTCGATGGCAGGTTGTTCAGGGCGATCGAGAGGGCATGCAGAGAGGTGATAGAGGGGAGGCATGATGAGGAGTTTGTTGTGGATGTCTATCAGGCAGGTGCAGGGACATCGCAGAATATGAACGCCAATGAGGTGATTGCAAACAGGGCGATAGAGATACTTGGTGGCAGAAAGGGTGATTACAGTATTGTGCACCCAAACGACCATGTGAATATGGCACAATCAACAAATGACACCATTCCGACATCCCTGTATATCTCGGCCACCGAGGCGGTGAGGGAAGAACTTATACCTGCCCTCAGGGGCCTCCTGAAGGCGGTTGAGGACAAATCAAGGGAGTTCAGGGAGATCGTCAAGTCAGGGAGGACCCATCTCCAGGATGCCGTCCCGATCACGCTCGGTCAGGAGTTCAGTGGTTATGCAGCATCATTGAGGAATGATATCACCCGCATTGAGAACGCCCTGAGGTCACTGATCTATCTACCAATAGGTGGGAATGCAACAGGGACAGGGATAAATGCCCATCCAAGGTTCAGGCAGATGGTGATAAGGGAGATAAGGGAGATAACAGGTATAGGGTTTAAAGGCTCAAAGAACCTGTTTGAAGGGATACAGAATGTGTATCCCGCACTCGAGATGAGCGCATCATTGAGGGCGGTTGCCATCACGCTCACAAAGATAGCAAATGACCTCAGGCTGATGAGCTCAGGCCCGAGGACAGGCCTCGCAGAGATCACGCTTCCGGCCGTCCAGCCAGGCTCATCGATAATGCCAGGGAAGGTCAATCCCGTGATGGCAGAGATGCTCAATATGGTCTGTTATCAGGTGATCGGTAATGATACAACCATATCCTGTGCCATGCAGGCATCACAGCTTGAGCTTAATGTCATGATGCCTGTTATTGCATATAACCTTCTCATGTCGATCCAGATACTGACCAATGGCGTAAATACCTTCACCAAGAGGTGCATAGAGGGGATAAAGGCGAATGTCAGGAGGTGCAGGGAGTTTGCAGATGCAACCATCGCCATCGCCACCGCCCTGAACCCGATCATTGGCTACGGTGCCGCTGCAGAGGTCGCAAAGGAGGCGATGAGGAGCGGAAGGGATGTCAGGGATGTGGTCGTGGAGAAGGGCATCCTGAGCAGGAAGGAGGCAGATAGACTCCTCGATCCAAAAAGACTCACAGGCAGTAAGAATCCCCGGTAGAGTATTTACATCATCTCATCTCTTGTGATAGAATTATTTAAACCTCATTTCAAGGAAAGAGGCTATGCCCCTAACAAAGGAAAAGAAAGAAGAGATCATCAAGCGTTTTGAACTCCACGAGAGAGATACAGGCTCTCCTGAGGTCCAGATTGCACTCTTGAGCGAGAGGCTTAACTCCCTTTCCGCCCACTTTCAGGTTCACAAGAAGGACTATAACTCACGGCGTGGACTCCTGAAACTGGTCGGGCAGAGAAGGAGGCTTCTTGAATATCTCAAGAGGAAGGACCGCGCTAGATACGAGAGGCTCATCAAGGAGCTCGGATTGAGAAAGTGATGCTGAATGGCGAATGTCGTTGAGATTGACCTCAGAGGGAAACCCCTCATACTCGAGACAGGACGTTTTGCAAGACAGGCTGATGGTGCAGTTGTAGCGAGGTATGGCGATACCCTCGTCCTTGCGACTGTTGTCTCAAAGAAAGAGGCAAAGGAAGACACCGATTTCTTTCCCCTCACAATAGACTATCAGGAGAAGGCATACGCCGCCGGCAAGATACCAGGGGGGTTCTTTAAGAGGGAGGGGAAGCCATCGGAGAAAGAGGTCCTCACATCCCGCCTCATCGACCGCCCATTAAGACCCCTGTTCCCTGAAGGCTTCTATTCAGAGACCCAGGGGATAGTCTCTGTCCTCTCCTTTGGTGGCGAGAACATATCTGACATACTCGGCATCATCGGCACCTCGGCAGCCTTCTGTATATCTGACATCCCGTTCAATGGCCCCATAGGGGCGGTGAGGGTGGGTATAGTAGGTGATTCGTTCGTCCTCAATCCTGACCTTCAGGAGGCAGAGGAGTGTGACTTTACCCTTGTAGTTGCAGGGACTGAAGAGGCGGTGGTGATGGTGGAGGGATGGGGACTCGAGATACAGGAGGCCACGCTGCTTGAGGCCCTTGATTTCGCCCATAAGGAGATAAAACGGATAGTTGAGCTTCAGAAGGAGCTGGCCCGTATAGCCGGAAAACCCAAGAGGCCTGTTACCCCACCTGTGATTGACGAGGCCCTGATGGCGTCTGTATCTGACCTCTCGCTTGAGAGGATAAAGGAGGCCGTTAACATACCTGATAAGCTGAGGAGACAGGAGGCCCTTGACAACATCCTGAAGGATGTTATCGAGGCCCTTAACAGAGGAGAAGAGGACATCTCAAGGGATATATCCTTTATCTTTAATAAGCTTGAGAGGGATCATGTGCGGAACATGATACTCCAGAAGGGCATAAGGGTTGATGGCCGCAGGCCTGATGAGATAAGGCCTATAGACTGTGAGGTCGGTATCCTCCCAAGGGCACATGGATCTGCCCTGTTTGTGAGGGGTGAGACACAATGCCTTGCAGCCGTCACCCTTGGTACCTCCGAGGATGAACAACTCATTGATGCCCTTGAGGGAGAGTCGAAGAAGACATTCATGCTCCATTATAACTTCCCCCCCTTCAGTGTTGGAGAGGTGAAGCCACTCCGTGCACCAGGCCGTAGGGAGATAGGCCACGGGATGCTCGCAGAAAGGGCACTGAAGGCGATGTGCCCGAAGAAGGAGGACTTCCCCTACACCATAAGGGTGGTGTCGGACATACTGGAATCCAACGGTTCCTCCTCAATGGCAACGGTGTGTGGTGCCTCACTCGCCCTTATGGATGCAGGCGTTCCGATAAAGGCGCATGTGGCAGGCATCGCAATGGGACTGATAAAGGAGGCCCAGGGCACTGTAATACTGACGGATATCCTTGGCCTGGAGGACCACCTTGGTGACATGGATTTCAAGGTGACGGGCACAGAGAGGGGCATCACCGCATTCCAGATGGATGTGAAGATCAGTGGTGTCTCAAGGGAGGTGATGAGCAAGGCCCTTGAGCAGGCGAGGCAGGGAAGGCTCTACATCCTCAGGAAGATGTCCGAGGTTATCGCCCAGCCAAGAAAGACCCTGGCAACACATGCCCCCAGGATATTCACGATGCAGATAAAACCTGAGAAGATCAGGGACATCATCGGGACAGGTGGAAAGGTGATCAGGGGTATCATTGAGGAGACCGGTGTAAAGATTGATATAGAGGACACAGGGCTCATAAAGATCGCATCTGTTGATGAGGCGTCAGCAAAGAAGGCCATGAACATAATAAACGGGATCGTTGCAGAGCCAGAGGTTGGAAAGCTCTACATGGGTAAGGTCAAGAGGATTGTGGACTTTGGAGCCTTTGTGGAGATACTGCCAGGTGTTGAGGGACTCCTCCACATCTCGCAGATCGCCAACAGGAGGATCCTCAGGGTCTCTGACGAGCTGAAGGTGGGGCAGGAGATACTCGTTAAGGTTATAGAGATCGATAGCATGGGCAGGATACGCCTGAGCAAGAAAGAGGCGGCTGGCGGTGTAAGGAGAGAGACCTACCGGAGACGTTGAGGCCTTTTGATATCGCCCCTGACAGGGATTCTTTCCCAGAGGGTTGACCTCTTTTAATACTCAAGGTATCTTTTATCAATCATGTATAAAAAGGTACATCTTGAGAACAACATCCCTGTGGTGATAGAGAGGACAGAGGATACCTGTTCTGTGTGTATAGGTATATGGGTCAAGGTCGGCTCAAGGAATGAGTCCCCCAGTGAGAACGGCATCTCCCACTTCCTTGAACATATGTTTTTCAAGGGGACCCGTAGCAGGGATGCAAAGACCCTTGCCATGGAGATAGACTCGATGGGTGGAGAACTCAATGCATTCACATCTTCTGAAACCACCACCTTCTATGTAAAGGTCATAGATGAATATATAGACAGGGGGATCGATCTCCTGACCGACATGTTCCTGAACTCCACATTCCCTGAGCCCGAGATACTGAAGGAGAAGCAGATTATTGCAGAGGAGATAAAGATGATCGAAGACACCCCGTCTGACTACATCCATGAACTATTCACCAGGAACATCTGGGGCGATAAGGGCCTCGGGCTTCCGGTGGTGGGAACCCTGGAGACCATAAAGGGCTTTACAAGGGAGTGCATACTCAGGCATATAAGCCACTATTACAGACCTGACAACATTATAATAGCGTGTAGTGGCAGACTGGATGAGGAATCGGTGGTCAGGAGGCTGAACGATACCATCGGAGGTATAGAGCAGGGTAAGACACCAGATACCCTCCTGCCTTCGGAGTTCAGGGGAGGGTTAAACATATTCTCAAAGAGACTCTCGGAGACACATATCTGTCTCGGTCTGGAGGGCATCCCTTACAGGAGCGAACATAGATATGCCATGCACCTGCTCAATACGATACTGGGTGCTGGCTACAGTTCAAGGCTCTTCCAGAAGATAAGGGAGGAGCGGGGGCTTGCGTATTCCATATACTCCTATCACCAATCGTTCTTCGATACAGGTCTCTGGGCCGTCTATGCCGGCACCAATGAGAAGAGCCTGAGGGAGGTGGTCGATATAGTGGTTTCGGAGCTGAGGGGGCTTCCGGTCACCATAACAGAGGCCGAATTGCAGAGGGCCAAGGGACAGCTCAAGGGTAATCTCATGCTTGCGCTCGAATCCACAAGCAGTAAGATGACGAACATAGCCAGGCAGGAGATATATCTCGGCAGATACCTCTCGCCTCAGGAGATAATAAAGGCGGTAGAAGACGTCACGCTGGATGAGGTGCTGGAACTCTCAAGGACACTGGTGGACAACAGACCCTTTGCCCTCACCCTTTATGGTCCGGTAAGCGAGGCAGACACTGCCTATCTTGATGGTATCTTATGCAGTGGTGCATAAAGGATCATACCTAACTCAGGTCTCTGTGCACCACAGAGACCCCGAAGCCCTTCTCCTTTAAGAAGCCCTTGACCTCCTCAACGATCGCTGGAGACCTGTGCCTTCCACCTGTACAGCCTATGCCGATGGTGAGATAGCTCCTTCCTTCCTGCACATAGAGGGGTATGAGATGTTCAAGGAGGGGATAGAGGTTATTCAGGAAGAGCCTGGTGTCTTTCTGTGAGAGGAGGAAGTCCCTTATCTGACGAGACGTCCCTGGGAAGTCCTTGAGGTGTTCTATAAAGTTTGGATTTGGCAGAAACCTCACATCAAAGAGCAGGTCGGTCTCGATAGGGATACCATATTTATACCCAAAAGAGATCAGGGTGATGTTCATACTCTTGCGTCCCTCTCCTGAATACAGCCGTGTTATAATCCTCCGCAGCTGATGGGGGTTGAGGGATGAGGTGTCTATGACCCTGTCAGCGATCTGCCTTATACCTGTCAGCAGTCTTGCCTCTTTCCTTATCGCCTTTTTTATGTCCTTCTCACCAAGGGGGTGTGGACGTCTGGTCTCCTTGAACCTCCTTATAAGCACATCGTCCTTGGCCTCAAGAAAGATGATCTCCACCCTGTGTGACTTCTTGATCCCAGATATTATATCTGGAAAGTTGCTCAGGAACTTCCTCTCCCGGATATCAACCCCGATGGCGACCTTCTTTATCGCAGGCGTGTTCTTGCACAGATCGATAAACTCTCCTATAAGGATGGTCGGGAGGTTATCAACGCAGAAGAAACCACTATCCTCAAAGGCATTGAGAGCAACGGTCTTTCCAGAGCCTGACAGACCCGTAAGGATTATTGTGAGGACCTCATTACCCTTTTTCCCTTTCACTGCTTTGGTTCGATCAGTCCAAGGTGGCCATCGCTCCTCTTATAGATAACATTCACATTGCCTGAATGGGCGTTTGTGAATACAAAGAAGTTCTTATCAGACATCTCTATATGCATTGCTGCCTCCTCCACACTCATTGGCTTTACATCGATGAATTTCCTCTTGATGGTTGTCACAGGGGTGGTCTCTTCAGCCTCCCCAACGCCTGTGGCCCCCTTCTTATTCTTCCTGTGTGAGACCATCTTCTCCTTGTATTTCTTTATCTGCCTCTCCAGCTTCTCCACCACCTCGTCAATGGACGAATACATCTCCCCTGTGATACTCTCTGCCTGGATAAACGAGCCATCCACCTTAAGGAGGACCTCTGCCCTGTGTCTGTACTTCTCAACACTCAGGGTGACAGTGGCTTCTGAGATGTTGTTCAGATACCTCTTGAACTTCCCTATCTTCTCCTGGGCATACTTCTTGAGGTTCTCTGTTAACTCCATGTGTCTTCCGTGGATGATTATGTTCATCTCTCCCTCCTTATTGTGTGTGATAATCTCTTCTTCAGACAAGGCCAAAAAGCCCTTGATGGGTCATACCCATTTCTTCCTTTTGGTATGTGAAGGGATCTTCATCTCTTCCCTGTATTTTGCCACGGTCCTCCTTGCAACCTTTATTGAATGTTTCCTCAGGAGCTCAACTATCTCGTTGTCGTTTAATGGCCTTGTTGGATCCTCCTTTGATATTAACTCCTTTATGTAATTCTTTACTATCGTTGACGAGATATTCCCCTTTCCAGAGGAGAGTGTGTTGCTGAAGAAGAACCTGAAGCTGAAGAGGCCCTGGGGACACTGAAGATACTTGTTTGACGTGACCCTGCTGATGGTGCTCTCGTGCATCCCGAGGTCCTCTGCAACATCCCTGAGGTTGAGGGGTTTGAGGTGTTCGATGCCGTATCTGAAGAAATCCTCCTGAAACTTGAGGATGCTCTCTGTAACCCTGTATATCGTCCTGTTTCTCTGGTCGAGGCTCTTGAGGAGCCATATCGCGGAGCGCATCTTCTCTTCAAGGAATCGCCTCTCCTCAGGGCTCAGTTTGTCCTTGTTTGCGAGGAGCTTCTTGTAATAGTTTGAGAGCCTTATCCGGGGGATCCACTCATCATTCAGGGTTATGACAAACTTACCATCAGACTCCGTAATATATACATCCGGCACGATATGGAGCACCTCTTCATCAGAGTAATTCCTTCCAGGCCTTGGCTCAAGCCCCTCTATGATATGGACTGCCTGCAGGACCTCTTCCAGGGGTACATTGAATTTATTGGCAATCTGCTTGTACTTCTTCTCCTCAAGCTCTTTAAAGGCCTCGGTAAGTATCCTCTCAACAAGCGTCCCCTGAAGGTTCAGTGGCCTGAGCTGTAGAAGGAGACATTCCTGGAGGCTCCTTGCACCAACGCCTGGAGGGTCCAAGTCCTGGATCACCCTGAGTGCCTCCTCTGCCGTCTCGGGATCAACCCTGGCAGTCTCTGCGATCTCATGGATGGTTGCCTCCAGATAACCGTCATCATTGAGGTTATTTATTATGACCTCTGCGGCACGGCCGACATCCCTTGAGACATTCGAGAGTCGTAACTGCCACAGGAGATGTTCATATAGGCTGGTCTTTTTTATCTTCCTCTCGAACGGGGCCTGGAGGTTCTTCTCGTCACCGGACTCATCAAAGTAGCCGAGGTCTCTGCCATCACTCCCCCTCTCTTCAAAATAATCATCAGTGGTGAATCCAAAAATCCTCTCAAGGGGTGCCTCTGTATCATCCATCTGGCCCTGGGGTATATCCTCTTCTAAAGAATCCCTGTTATCATCGGACTCCCTCTCCACGACCTCCTCAAGAAAGGGATTCTCTGTAAGCTCCTGTGTGATATTCTGTGACAGTTCAAGGATGGGCAGTTGCAGGAGTTTTATAGACTGCTGTAGCTGCGGTGTAAGTATCAGCTTCTGCGACAGTTTTAGCTCAAGGGTCTGTCTCTGATCCATCAGAGTGTAAACTCCTCCCCTAAGTAACTCCTCCTGACGAGCTCATTGGAGACAAGCTCCTCAGGTGTACCATGCGCGAGTATCCTTCCATCACTTATTATATACGCCCTGTCTGTGATCGATAGGGTCTCACGGACATTATGATCTGTTATTATAAGGCCGATCCCCCTGTCCTTGAGCCTCTTCATGGTCTTCTTCAGCTCCACAACGGCGATGGGATCTATACCGGCAAATGGCTCATCAAGCAGCATAAAGATCGGGTCAATAGCTATCGCCCGTGCTATCTCCACCCTCCTGCGCTCACCCCCTGAGAGCTGATATCCTGGCCTCTTGGCAAGCGCGGTGAGGTTAAACTCCTCAAGGATGTCCCTCAGCCTCTCTTCCCTCTCATCCCTACCATAGCCACATATCTCAAGCACAGCCATTATATTATCCTCAACGCTTAACTTCCTGAAGATGGATGACTCCTGGGGGAGATAACCTATCCCCTTCCTCGCCCTCTTATACATGGGAGAGTTATTTAGATTCTCGCCGTCAAGATGGATGGTCCCGCCGTCAGGGGTGATGAGGCCAACTATGATATGAAAGGTCGTCGTCTTACCCGCCCCGTTTGGACCGAGCAGACCGATGACCTCTCCAGAGTTGAGGTCTATATTAATGTCTGATACAACCGTCTTCCCGTTGTAATTCTTTCTAATCCCTCTTATCTCTAAGTAATGCATTGCCCTTTTCACCCTTCAACTTAAGCACCACCCTGCTGCCTTCCACTATGGCACGGTCGTCCTTTAAAAAGTATATTATGCGTGTGCCTGTAACCACATTCTCTCCGTCAACGAGTTTTGGTTCTCCTGTAAAGATGATCTTTTCCTCATCTCCCAGGTATGTGGCATCCCTGGAGAATATGACACTATCATCCCTGTGGACCTTCACACCCCCTGTTGCATGAATCCTCTTTATACTGCCACTGGATCTATCGTAGTATATGGTCATCCTGTCCGAGTGTATGGTTATATCCTCCAGTGTGGCGACAACGGTGCCCTCAAACACAGCGGTGTTGGTCTTGTTGTCAGCGGTAAATGTCTCCGAGGTTATCACAACTCGCCTCTCCTCTTTTGTCTCTGTCGATGCCCTTACACATATGGATGAAGACAACAGGAGGATGAAGATTACACTATAGATAAAAAATGCCCTTGACATTATTGAGTATCCTTATCCTCTCCTGCCTTATCTCAGCCTCAAGACCCCTCCCCTGAATATGGAAATTTCTGCCGCTGAATGTAATCTCCTCATCGGTCTTTATCAGCCCCCTCTGACCATCCCATGTCAATCGATCGGTCAGGAGCGTGGCGTCCCTGATATTTATCCGCACGGGCCTGTTGATCGTCAGTGTCTTCGTGTCGATATTATAGGTGCCGGTGCCGGCAAACAGCCTTATCCTGTGGTCATCATATATCTGCAGTTCCAGTGACTTGATGGTGATCTCTGTGGCGCCTTCAGGGAATATGGCGTCCTCGGCCTTCAGCTCCCACTTAACCTCATTCCCTGCCTTGTGGGTCAAATACAGACCATGCATGGAGGAGCTTTTATATGAAGGCGATATCCTTACCTCATCCTCCCTGTAACCGGTCAGAATCAACACCACAAGGATGACTATTGCAAACAGGGAGAAGATGATCCTTTTCATTAAAAATAGTTTATCACACGACAGGCACCTTGTAAAGGATTCGAATTGCCTCATCAAAAATCTATCCGAAAGGGGTATCGTTGCCTCATTTAAAAATCTATCCCAAAAATAAGACAATTGCCTCTCAGAAACGAATAATGG
>MTOQ01000052.1 GCA_002011735.1 Nitrospirae bacterium JdFR-81
GAGGCTTCTTCTTTATCCCTGGGGACGAAGGGTCTGATATTCCTCCTCTTCCATGGTTTATTATTCTCACAGTGGATACTATGTCCTAACCGGAAAGAGGGGGGCTATTGACAAAATTATCTCGTTCTGTTTTACTATAATCAACGGTTCTTCTTTTTAATCCCTTAAATACATAAGGTAAGAAACCCCCGGAGAGTTATTTTTTCAAAATAGGCATTCCCTCAAAGAAAGGAAGTAAAGCATCATGGCAGAAAAGACAAAGACCCAGAATGATACCATGAATCTAACAGACCTGAAGGAGATGACCATCGAGGAGTTGACAAAACTTGCCAAGAGCCTGAATGTTGAAGGGGCAAGGGGCATGAGAAAACAGGACCTCATCTTTGCCATCCTCCAGGCCCAGACCGAGAAGACCGGCCTCATCTTTGGCGAAGGGGTCCTCGAGATACTCCCTGATGGATTCGGTTTTCTCCGCTCACCTGACTACAGTTATCTACCAGGGCCTGACGATATATATGTCTCACCATCACAGATAAGGAGGTTCAACCTGAGGACAGGGGATCTCGTGACAGGGCAGATAAGGCCTCCGAAAGAGAGTGAACGATACTTCGCCCTGCTCAAGGTAGAGGCTGTCAACCATGAATCGCCTGAGGAGAATATAGAAAGACCACTCTTTGACAACCTCATCCCGTATTATCCAACAAAGGCGATAAACCTTGAATACAACAAAGAGGACTATTCCACAAGGGTGATGGCCCTTGTTACACCCATAGGAATGGGGCAGAGGGGCCTGATCGTTGCAGCACCAAGGACAGGCAAGACGATGCTATTGCAGTCGGTCGCCAAGGCCATCAAGAAGAACCACCCTGATATCCACCTTATAGTCCTGCTCATAGATGAGAGGCCCGAGGAGGTCACGGACTGGAAGAGACAGGTGAAGGCCGAGATAATAAGCTCGACATTTGATGAGCCACCACAGAGGCATATACAGGTGTCCGAGATGGTCATCGAGAGGGCAAAGAGACTCGTTGAGATAAAAAAGGATGTGGTGATACTCCTTGACTCCATAACGAGGCTTGCAAGGGCATATAATGCCGTAATCCCTGCAAGTGGCAAGGTGCTCTCAGGAGGACTCGACTCCAACGCACTCCAGCGGCCAAAGAGGTTCTTCGGCACAGCCAGGAACATCGAGAACGGAGGCAGTCTCACAATCCTTGCTACCGCACTGATTGACACTGGAAGCAGGATGGATGATGTCATCTTCGAGGAGTTCAAAGGGACCGGTAATATGGAGCTGCACCTTGACAGAAAGCTCGTCGACAAGAGGATATTCCCGAGTATAAATATAAACGCCTCTGGAACAAGGAAGGAAGAACTGCTGGTGGACAAGAATACACTGCAGAGGATGTGGATATTGAGGAAGGTGCTTCATTCATTGAGCACTGTTGAGAGCATGGAGTTCCTACTTGATAAACTCAAGGGGACAAAGAATAACAAAGAGTTCCTCGATATGATGAATAAGTGATTGTGTCAGGGCATATCAGCCTGTTGAAGGGAACCATCCACCCCTTGGAATTCGATAGTTTTATCAACTTACACAGTTTGATGGACAGCCCCAATTATTCAAAACGAAGAGAAAATAGCAGTTGCTTAAGAAGATAAAACTAATGCCATATAAGATATGTAATCTGTTAGACTGAGCATCCAATCAACGCAAATTGTACAGAGCATTCTTATATCTGTTTCTTAAAGACTTCTCGATATCAAAAACCTCTTTCTTTTGAGAAATATAATAGTTTATTCTACTGACGCAATGAGAAAAGTGCGATGTTCAATTTTTAAAGGGATGTCTATGCTGATCTAAAATATGCTAAAATTAAGGTGCATTGTCTCAACACAAGAAGAAATTAGAAAATCATGATAAGGAATCTTCAAAAGATTGAAGCCTTTGAAAAAGAATTCATCAAAAGAGATAAAAGCCTCTCTTACGAAAAGGCTCTCAAGATCTTTACATCCCTATGGAAGGAAGGGATGGATCTTGGAGTCCTGCCTCCTCAAGACCCCATGGAAGGTATAGAGATTGATATCAAAATTGCAAAGATCTTGAACTCATGTTTGAAGAACTCTTAGCGAAATTAGCTGCCTCTCTTGATAGACACAGAATACCCTATATGATCATTGGTGGACAGGCTGTACTTGTCTACGGAGAACCAAGACTCACAAGGGATATAGATATTACTCTTGGTGTTGATGTTGATCGTTTAACAGATATTCTTTCAATAGCACAGGAGGCATCTTTAAAATCTTTACCTGACAAGATTGAAACTTTTGTAAAAGAGACAATGGTTTTGCCAGCAATTGATGAGGCTACTGGAATCAGGGTGGATTTTATATTCTCTTATACTCCTTATGAAAGAGAGGCAATCAGCAGGGCAAATAAGATAAAGATTCTCAATCAAGAGGTCTGTTTTGCTTCTGTAGAGGATGTAATAATACACAAGGTCTTTGCAGGAAGAGCACGAGATATTGAGGACATTAAATCCATATTAATTAAAAACAGAGATATAGACACAGAATACATAAGAAGGTGGCTTAAGGAATTTGATACCTCACTGGGAGAGGATAGATTTTTGAATACCTTTATTGAATTACTGAAAGAGATATCTTAAATAAAAACTCTAACAATCCCTTCCTGCGGAGGGCTAAAGCCGTCACAGAAATTGGTGTTATGGTAAAATTAAAATATGAGTCCAACAATATTTTTCGAAAAAGGGTATCGGTTCTTTTTCTTCTCACGAGAAGAACCAAGGATGCATGTTCATATATATTGTGCTGATGGTGAAGCTAAATTCTGGTTAGAACCGGAGATAGAACTTGCAAAAAATTTTAAGCTTTCAAGGAAACAATTAAAAGAAATTGAAAATATCTTAGAGGAGCATTACGATGAAATCAAGTCAGCTTGGCAGGAATGGTTTAAAAGTTGAGGTAACTAATATATCAAGTCATGGTATATGGTTATTAACCAGAGACAAGGAGTTATTTTTATCTTATGATGATTTCCCCTGGTTTAAAGATGTGCCGGTTAAGAAAATATTAAATGTGGAAGAAGTAACACCAGATCATTTTTACTGGCCTGAACTTGATGTGGATCTGAGTATTGAAATTATAGAACATCCTGATAGATTTCCTCTAAAAGCCAAAATGAACAGATGACCATAACAATCCCTTCCTGCGGAGGGCTAAAGCCGTCACAGAAATTGGTGTTAGTTTAAATAGATACAGGTACAGGGATATATGCCAGCAAATCCACTTATAAACAAGGCAAAAACCTGCACTTACGAAGTGCAGGTTTTTGGGGTATTTATGTTGGGCATATTACCCTGCCGAGTATCTCTGTGAGCCTCAGATTCTCTGAGTAATCCACAGGACAGTCGATAACAGAGGGCCTGCGCTGTGAAAGGGCATCAGTGAGGATGTGGCCAAGCTCGCCCTCGCCTTCGACCCTGTAGCCCTTTGCACCAAATGACTCGGCAAGCCTCACAAAATCGGGATTACCAAAGCTGCACCCAAACTCGTGGCCGAACCTCTTCATCTGTTTCCATGAGATCATCCCATACGCCCTGTCGTTGAACACAAGGCACACAATGGGCAGGTTATATCTGAGCGCGGTCTCGAGCTCTGCCACACTCATCATGAAGCCACCGTCTCCCATCACGGCCACGACATTCCTTTCGGGGTGGAGCATCTTTGCACTCAGTGCCGCTGGAAGGGCAAAGCCCATGGATGCAAAGCCATTGGATATGATCGATGTGAGGGGTTCGTATGCAGGATAAAACCTCGCCAGCCATATCTTGTGTGCACCAACATCACTGACCAGGATATCCTCCCTCCCAAGGGCCTCCCTGAGCTCTTTGACTATTCTCTGGGGCTTTAACGGGAAACCGCTGAGGTCCTGCATGAATGGAGAATCCATTGACTCCCTGAGCCTGAAGAAGTACTCGCCTTCTTTATCAAAATCTATAAGCTCATTCAGCCTCCTCAATGTCTCCTTGATATCACCCACCAGCGGGAATGCATTGTAGCGGGCGTCTACCTCAGGAGGTGTAAACCCTATGTGGATGACCTTCTTGTCACCACCAGGGTTCCAGTACAGGGGACTGAACTCCACAAAATCATATCCAATGGCGATAATGAGGTCTGCCCTCTCAAAACCACATGATATATAGTCCTTTGACTGGAGGCCTGTGGTTGAGAGGAAGAGCCTGCTGTCAGCAGGGATCGCACCCATCCCCATGAATGTGGTCGTCACGGCGATGTTTGCCCTTTCTGCAAAGGCCCTCAGTTCATGAGAGGCACCTGCCCTGATAACCCCATTGCCTGCGAGTATGAGCGGGTTCTCTGCCTCCTTTATCATCTCCACGGCCTTCCTGACCCTTGACCCGTCTGCAGGCGGACAGGCACCATCCAGATATTCAAGGGGTTCACCCCATGCCTGCATGCCTGCAACATCCTGCGGGACCTCTATGTGGGTGGGGCCCGGCTTCTCAAGGGTGGCTATCATGAACGCCTTCCTGATAACCTCTGGTATCACATCAGGCCTCTCAACCCTTATATTCCATTTCGTCAGTGGCCTGAAGACAGAGAGTATATCAACATATTGATGGGACTCCTTATGGAACTCTGATAGCTCGGTCTGTCCTGTGATGGCCACCATGGGAGAGAAGTCAAGAAGGGCATCTGCGGTGCCGGTTATAAGATTGGTTGCACCTGGGCCAAGTGTGGAGAGGCAGACACCAGGGCGGTGCGTCAACCTGCCCCATGCGTTTGCCATGAATGCGGCTGCCTGTTCATGCCTTGTTGTGATAAAGGTGATATCTGAGCTCCTTATCGCCTCGAGCAACTCAAGGGTCTCCTCGCCAGGGATACCAAATACATGACGTATACCCTCTGCCTCAAGACACCTGACGAACAGCTCAGAGGCCTTCATGACATGAGCTCCCTGAAGTCATATATGGTCATGAATTCATCAGACCGCTTTGGTTCTGCCTTTGAGTTTGCCACCGCCTTAAGGAGTAGATACCTTATACCATAATCCCTGGCCACCCTCAATACCTCCTCGGTATCGTCTATAAACAGGGAACGGGCCTTCTCAAAACCGAGCCTCTTCTCGGCCTCCTGCCAGAACTGGATGTATTCCTTTGGATAGCCAACATCAAAGGAGCATAACACGGAGTCAAAGTACCTGCCTATCTGCGTCTTCTTGAACTTCAGGTTTATGGTCTTATAATGGGCATTTGTGAGGAGGAACACCTTCTTCCTCCTCCTTCGCAACATCTTCAGGAAGTCTATCACATGGGGATGGACCTCTATGAGGTGTTTGACCTGCTCCTTGAGTGCCGGTATATCGAGGTTCAGCTCCCTTGACCAGTAGTCGATGTCGCACCAGTTCAATGTCCTCTCCTGTGACTTGTATGTCCTGAACAGGTAGTCCCTTGCTGCACCAAATGTCATATTGTGCTTCTCGGCATACCTTTCGGGCACGAGATGCCCCCAGAAGTAATCATCGAAATACAGATCGAGCAGTGTGCCGTCCATATCCAGCAGGACAAAGTCTATCTCGTTTAAAGGTATATCAAGTGCCATACCGGTCACCCCTCCTTACCCTGTTATCCTCACAATTATAACCAACCCTTTCATCCCATACCAATAGATCAAGGGGCATGGAACCCATACTCACCCCCTCTGGCGTATCTCTATAATCGGTATCTCAGGAGGTGAAAAGAGCCTTACAGGCGGGCCTGCCGTCCCGATGCCGCCACTCACATATATGGCAGAGCCCCTTGAGAGTTCTCTATAGCTACTGTGGGGATAGAAGAAGAGCCTGACGATGATGTTAAGCGGGAATATCTGCCCGTTATGTGTATGGCCTGATAGCTGGAGGTCAAAGAGGCCGAGTGCCTCCTCATCAACAACGGGTTTATGTTTTAAGAGCAGTGTGAATCTATCCCCTGGAAGTCCGGAGAGTATCTCCCTCTCTGACCTCTTGTGCCCCTCTTCCTCCTTTGACGGCCTGCTCTCTGCATCGTCAATACCCACGATATTTATGGTGTTCTCCACCACCCTGCCCTCATTCCTCAATACCACAAACCCTGCCTCCTCAAGGAACCTCTGGGACCTCTTTATACCTGTGTAGAATTCGTGATTCCCTATTATGGCAAACTTCCCAAGTGGTGCCTCTAAGGATCTGAGCCTGTCCTTCAGTGGTTCGACATACTCTATGCCCCCGTCAATCAGGTCTCCTGTTGAGACGATGAGGTCAGGCCTCTCCTCCCTTATCCTCTTTATCGCCTTATCGAGCAGCCCGGCCCCCACTATGATACCAAGGTGGACATCTGAAAGCTGTGCGACCTTGATGCGTTCAACACCTGCAGGCAGCTTGTCGGTCTTTATGCTTATCCTTCTGAGTTCCAGGCTCCTTGCCCTGAAGAACCCGTAGAGGGTCAGGCATGCTGAGGCGGTCAGTGGTATAAAGAAAGACAGTGATGGAGGGAGTA
The DNA here is from genome assembly GCA_002011735.1 of Nitrospirae bacterium JdFR-81. GTDB lineage: Bacteria > Nitrospirota > Thermodesulfovibrionia > UBA6902 > UBA6902 > JdFR-81. Next base: position 6,555 of record MTOQ01000052.1, read on the forward strand.
TAAATGCATCAAGATTCTGCCCAATGAGGGCACCACCATACACCACCACCACATTATATATATCCAGGAAGACCGCGGGGAAGAAGAAGAGTATGAGGAGGCCCATCCATGTATAGCCGAAGAATGCAAAGGCCTTTGTCCAGGCCCCGCCACCCCTGAGTGAATAGAAATAGATGACCATGGGAGAGAAGGCCATCACAAAGAGGAAGAGGCCAAGGAGGAGGGTCAATGGACTGTTCAGGGGCAAGAGGTCCCTTGCCTTTAAAAATAGATAAAGGTGCGCAAGTGCATATGAGCCATGAAAGACGAGAAATATCAGCATCGTCAGTCCCCCTGTCCTCCCTCTTTAAGGAGGAGTCCAACCGCATATCTCAATCTCAGGAAGGAGAGTTGATGGTCATACCCTGCATTTGAAAGCTCCCTCTCCGTTGTCAGGAGGAGGGTGTTTGCATCTATTACATCAAGGCTATCGGCAAGGCCATACTCAAACTGCTTTGAGACGGCATTGAAGTTTTCCAGTGCGTACCTCTCCTCTGCCCTCAGGCTATCGAGGGTCCCTGAGATGGTGAGGAGGCCGAGATATGCCTCCTCCACCTCCACCGCTATCCTCTTCTTTAATTCAGAAAGGCCATACTCAACCTGCCTGAGCCTTGCCATCGCCTGTGCCACCTCAGCCTTCCTGAGGCCCCCTTCAAAGAAGGGGAAGTCGATCCTCAACACCCCGTATATCCTCTCATCAAGCCCGAATGTGGTGGATGGCTCGTTCTCCTCCTCCTGGTATACGCCCTCGATGGTAAGGGTCGGCCAGTAAGCACCCCTTGCATACCTCACCTCCTTCTCCGCAATCCTCCTCTGGATAGCCATCGCCTTCATCTCCGGCCTCTCTGTAAAGGCCCTCTTCTTGAGACAATCCAGGGGGGTGAGGCTGCAGTCCCCTATCAAGGGGGCAAGGTCCACCACCACGGGCTCCTCCCTTATCTCAAAATCACCCTCGATACCTGCTATCTTCCTGAGCAGTGCCTTCTTAAGGCGGAGGTTATTGCGTGCCCTTAAGAGGTCTGCCTCTGCCCCTTTAAGCTCGGCCTCTGCCCTCAGGAGTGCCGTCTTTGTGAGCTCACCCACCTCCAGCCTCTTCCTGGTGGCATCCCTGTGTTGTCTCAATCTCTGCAGGTTTGCCTCTGCTATCTCCACTGCCTTCTCTGCCTTGAGGAGTTCGAAGTAGGCGCCTGTCACCTCCATGATATGGTCATTCCTTACAGAGCCGAGGTCATGGAGCGTCTTTCTTATCCTGTCCTTTGCGATACTGTAGGCGAGAAGCTCCCTGCCCCCAAGGGAGAAGGACTGGTCAAGCCTCATCCCCCAGGAGTCTGAATACTCAGGCTGGAGCGTGAAGCCTTCGAGGACCTCCTTATCGGTGTATCTCGTGTGGCTTCCGAATGCAGTGAGTGTAGGCAGAAGGACAGCCAGTGCCCTGTCCTTCTCCTTCATTGATATATAGAGATCCTCCTCTGCCACCTTTATCCTCTCGCTCCTCTGGAGTGCAAGCCTCCACAGTTCATCAAGTGAATACTCTGCTGCCCAGAGGCCCGGAGGTATGACAATAAACAGGAGTCCGAGTAATAACACAGAGACTGTCTTCATGGTGTATCTCCCTTATCCAGACACAAGGATATAGAGAAACCGGGGTGGACCCTATGGGATCACCTTGTTAAGGGGATATTCCACTATACCTTCTGCCCCTGCTGACTTCAGCTTCGGGATGATATCACGGACGATCTTCTCATCGATCATCACCTCAAGGGCAAACCACCCCTCATCAGAGAGCGTTGAGATCGTTGGAGAATGCATGGCCGAAAGGAGGCTCATCACCCTCTTTAAGGCATTCCTGTGGACATTCATCTTGAGGCCAACCTTCTCCTCTGCAGCAAGTGCACCCTTGAGGAGAAGCACTATGTTCTCCATCTTCTGCCTCTTCCACCTGTCCCTCCATGCCTTCTTGTTTGCTATAAACCTGGTGGTTGAGACAAGGACCGTCTCCACAACCCTGAGGTTGTTTGCCCTCAGGGATGTGCCGGTCTCTGTGAGCTCAACAATGGCATCGGCAAGATGAGGCGGCTTCACCTCGGTTGCACCCCATGAGAAATCCACCTCGGCATTTATCCCGCGGGACCTGAGAAACCTCTTTGTATAGTTCACGAGTTCTGTGGCGATCCGTTTGCCCTTGAGATCCGCCAGCCTCTTTATCCTTGAATCCTCTGGCACGGCAACCACCCACCTGACCGGCCTCAGCCCACCCTTTGCATAATTCAGCTCAGCCACCTCCTTCACATCAACACCCTGCTCGAGTATCCAGTCAAGCCCTGTGAGTCCACCATCAAGCACACCATCAGCGACATATCTTGCCATCTCCTGTGCCCTTATGAGCATGATCTTGATCTCAGGGTCATCGATGGCAGGGTAATACGAACGGGCATCAACGGTGATGTTGTATCCTGCCTTCCTGAAGAGCCTGAGTGTTGACTCCTGCAGGCTACCCTTTGGCAGACCCAGCTTCAGAACCTTCTCCATATAAAGACCTCACCTCCATCCATAATATTACAGAGGCACATCGAATTTATTCAAACCTTGCCCTTCCTCACCCTTATGGTGTTGCCATGGGCCTCAAGCCCCTCTATATCGGCAAACCTCTCGACAATATCCGAGAGGGCCTTGAAACTGGCCTTCTTACCATGGATGATGCTTGTGCGCTTCATGAAGTCATACACACCGAGCGGGGAGGAGAACCTCGCTGTGCCACCTGTGGGCAGTGTGTGATTCGGCCCTGCTGCATAGTCACCGAGTGTCTCTGGCGTCCATTCTCCTGCAAATATGGCGCCTGCATTCTTCAGCCGTGGCAGATAACGGCCTGACGATCTCGTCATTATCTCCAGGTGTTCAGGTGCTATCTGATTGGCTATATCAACTGCATCCATCAAGTTGTCTGTGATGATTATCGCCCCGTATCTGTCAAGTGAGCTCTCCACTATCTCCCTCCTCTTGAGCCCCTTCAACTGCCTCCCCACCTCTGTCCTCACCCTCCTGGCAAGGGCTGCTGAGTCGGTGACCAGTATGGCCGAGGCCATCTCGTCATGCTCTGCCTGACCAAGGAGGTCGGATGCCACAAATTCAGGGTTTGCATGCTCGTCCGCTATTATCAGTATCTCACTCGGACCTGCTATCATATCTATACCCACATCCCCGAAGACCATCTTCTTTGCCATGGTAACATATATGTTGCCAGGGCCGACTATCTTGTCAACCCTCTTTATCGTCTCTGTCCCGTATGCCATGGCAGCAATGGCCTGTGCACCACCTATCCTGTAGACCTCCCTTATCCCGAGTAACCTTATGGCAGCAGCCACCCATGGATTGATCACATCATCATGGCAGGGTACACAAAGCATGATCTCCTCCACACCTGCAACCTGTGCGGGTATAACATTCATAAGCACCGTGGAGGGATAATAGGCCTTCCCGCCAGGGACATAGACACCAACCCTGTGGAGTGGTCTTATGATCTGTCCCAGTGTCATCCCGTTGTCCGAGAAATACCATGAATGCTCCTTCTGGAACTCGTGAAACACCCTTATCCTCCTTGCTGACTCCTTCAGCGCATCAAGGAAGCCCCTGTCCACGCGCCTGGCTGATGTGTCGATCTCTGCCTTGGGGATCAGGAAGTCCTTCAGTCTCACCCTGTCAAACCTCTCTGTGTATCTCCTTACAGCCCTGTCGCCATGTCTGCGAACATCGGATACAACCCTCTCCACCACCTGCCTCACCTCTTTCAGCCTCTCAAGGGACATGGACCTCTCACTGAGCCTCTTCAAAAATCTCTGGATATCCTTCCTGTTCTTTATAACCCTCATCTCTCCCTCCTCACCCTTGCACCAAGGCCCCTCAGCTTCTCCTCTATCCTCTCATATCCCCTGTCTATATGGTACAGCCTGTCTATCACTGTCCTGCCCTCTGCAACCAGACCGGCAAGGACAAGGGAGGCGCTCGCCCTCAGGTCGGTTGCCATCACAGGTGCACCCTTGAGCATCCTGACCCCCCTCACAGTCGCTGTTGCCCCCTCAACGATTATATCAGCACCCAGCCTCCTCATCTCTGCGACATGCATAAACCTGTTCTCGAATATCCCCTCTGTGATGAGGCTCGTGCCATCTGAGACCGCCATCAGGGCCATGAACTGTGCCTGCATATCCGTGGGGAACCCTGGATACGGCATGGTCCTCACATCCACTGCGTTCAGCCTCTCAGGTCCCTTCACCTTTAATCTACCAGGTTTGTGCTCTATATGTATACCTGCCTCCCGCAGTTTTGCAATCACCGATTCCAGGTGATCGACCCTGCACCCCCTTATCTCCACCTCCCCCCCTGTGATACCTGCCGCAGCTATGAATGTGCCTGCCTCTATCCTGTCAGGGATGACCCTGTAATCAAGTGGGTTAAGGGAGTCAACACCATTTATCCTGATGATGCTCGTCCCTGCACCCTCTATCCTGGCCCCCATGGAGACCAGGGCGTTTGCAAGGTCCTGGACCTCGGGCTCGCATGCTGCATTCTCTATTATGGTGACTCCTTCGGCGAGTGTTGCGGCCATCATCAGATTCTCTGTGCCTGTGACGGTAGGGATATCAAGGTAGATCGTTGCCCCCCTCAGCCTTTCAGCCCTTGCATTTATATAACCCTCAGAGAGCTCTATCTCCGCACCCATCTTCTGCAGCCCCATGATGTGGAGGTCAATGGGTCTTGCACCTATTGCACACCCGCCTGGCAGGGAGACCCGTGCCCTGCCCATCCTCGCAAGCAACGGCCCAAGGACAAGGACAGATGCCCGCATGGTCTTTACAAGCTCATATGGCGCCTCCACTGTCTGTAGATTATCACTGTCAAGCACCACGGTGCCATTGTCGTGCATAAAGTCAATACCAAGATGGGTGAGCAGTCTCCCCATCGTGGTGATGTCCCTAAGGGAAGGCACATTGTGGATACGGTTCACACCTGGAGCAAGGATAGAGGCGGCCATTATCGGAAGGGCAGCATTCTTTGCACCGCTGATATCCACCGTCCCCTCAAGCCTCACCCCTCCCTCTATTATCAACCTCTCCATCGAGCCACTACTATCCTCTGCATGCCTGAATAATCCCTCAAGACCTCTAAACCAGTATATCCTGAGTCCTTTAATTTATCCACTATCCACCCAAGACCATCTGGATTTATCTCCATTATGAGCAGACCACCGTCCTTCAGATAATGGCAGGCCTCAGGGATGATTCTCCTGTAATACTCAAGGCCGTCCCTCCCTCCATCAATGGCGACAATGGGTTCCCACTCCCTTATCTCGGGCTGGAGCCTGCCTATATCCCCTGTCCTGATGTAGGGCGGGTTTGTTATTATGACATCAAAGTGCCCCTGCCTCCTGAACGGCCTGAAGAGGTCTCCTGTGATAAACCCTACATTGTTGACCCTGTTCGCCAGGGCGTTCATCACGGCATACCCTGTGGCAACCCAGGATATATCACTGCCATATACATATGCATCAGGAAACGCCCTTGCGAGTGAGAGGGCGAGACATCCGCTCCCTGTGCAGAGGTCCAGGATGCATAGTGATGGGTATCTATCCATGACCTGTAGCCTGTAATCCCTAATCCTCTTAATCGCCTCCTCGGCCATGACCTCTGTCTCAGGCCTTGGTATGAGGACACCCTCTCCTACCATCAGCCTCAACCCCAGAAAATCCACATGGCCTGTTATATACTGCAGGGGTTCGCGCCGTGCCCTCCTTCTCAGCACCTCCTCAAGGAGGCCCTTCTCATCAGTGCCTATGGGAGGATTATCCCTGTAGATCCTTACCCTGTCCATGCCCAGGGCATGGACTATGAGCTCCTCCGCCTCCCTCACAGGCTCCTCTATCCCTAACTCTCCAAGGAGCCTGCCTGTCTCCCTTATCTTGTCAATCACCCTCATCCGTCCTCTCAGATATCCTTGAGCTTCTCTGCCTGATAATAGGCGATCAGGTTCTCGATGATCTCATCAAGCTCACCATCAAGCACACTTGATAGTTTGTGGAGTGTGAGGTTTATCCTGTGATCGGTCACCCTGTTCTGGGGAAAGTTATAGGTCCTTATCTTCTCGCTCCTCTCACCTGTCCCCACCTGGGACCTCCTCTCCTTCGCCCTCTCCTCCTCCTGCCTCTGCATCTCAAGCTCATAGAGCCTTGACCGTAACACCTTCAATGCCCTCTCCTTGTTCTTTATCTGGGAGCGACTGTCCTGACACTGCACAATCATACCTGTGGGGATATGCACAATCCTAACCGCTGAGTATGTTGTATTCACCCCCTGGCCACCAGGGCCTGAGGCACAAAAGGTGTCTATCCTCAGATCCTTCTCGTCGATCTTCAAGTCCACCTCCTCGGCCTCGGGTAGCACGGCGACCGTGGCAGTGGAGGTATGGATCCTGCCAGAGGCCTCTGTAACAGGGACCCTCTGCACACGGTGTGTCCCGCTCTCATACTTCAGCCTGCTATATGCACCTTCCCCTCTTATAGAGGCTATCACCTCTTTTATCCCTCCCACACCTGTCGGGTTAATATCCAGGACCTCCACCTTCCAGCCCTTGCTCTCGGCGTATCTTGAATACATCCTGAAGAGGTCTCCTGCGAAAAGGGACGCCTCCTCACCTCCGGTGCCTGCGCGTATCTCGAGTATCACATTCTTTGTGTCACGTGGATCCTTCGGTATCAACATCCTCTTCAGCTCATTCTCAACCACCGGCAGCCTCTCCTTCAGCGCCACAAGTTCCTCCTCGGCAAGCTCCTTCAGGCCATTGTCGTTGCTTGAGTCGATGATCTCCTGGGCCTCTCTCATATCAGAGAGTATCTTCTTGTATTCACGGATCTTCTCAACAAGCCCGGAGAGCTCGGCCTGCTCCTTCAGATAGCGTGTGCTCTTTGATACATCTGAAAAGACAGCAGGGTCTGAGAGTAGCCTTGAGAGCTCGTCGTATTTCTTCTCTATCTCCTCAAGCTTCTCAAGAAGCATGATGTGTCACCCTGTTTATACAAAAATTTGCGGTGCATAAATAACAAAGGAGGAAACCCTCACTTTCATGCATTTACACCAGGGGCCTCCTCCTTGAGATAAGCTACTTCTTGTTCTTTGCGTATTTCCTTCTGAACCTGTCAACCCTTCCCTCTGAGTCCACTATCTTCTGTTTTCCTGTATAGAAGGGATGACACTTTGAACATATATCCACATGTATGGAAGGAAGGGTGGATCGCGTCACAAATGTCTCACCACAGGCACATACAACCTTTGCCTCTCTGTATTCAGGGTGGATTCCCTCTTTCAATGCCGACCTCCGTAAAATTGTTTGTGTATAAAATATAACAGAGAAGAGAGATATTTTGCAAATTCATGGGCACTGGTTGTAAAACCTGTCTCCATTATGTTATAAAAGCAGATAACCCAATTAAGAAAGGAGAGAGGTTGTGAAGAAGACACTAACACTGATTCTCGCTATTTTTTTTGTGCTCGGATGCATCCAGAATGGGAACACCGAGGGGCCGATCATCGCAAAGGTGAATGATGCGGTGATAACAAAGGAGGACTTCCTGAGGAGCCTGGATAGTCTGCCAGGATGGGCAAAGGACAGGTTCAGCAGCAAGGAGGGCAAGAAGCAGTTCCTTGAGGAGCTCATAAAGAGGGAATTGCTGTATCAGGAGGCAGAGAGGATCGGCCTTGACAAGGACAAGGAGTTCCTTGAGAAGTTGGAGGACTTCAAGAAGATGACCCTCCTCTCGATACTCATCAAGAGGGAGATAGAGGAGAAGGCCGTTGTAAGTGACGAGGAGGTAAAGAAATACTACGACAACAACAAAGAGGAGTTCAGGACAGACATGGTAAGGGCAAGCCATATACTTGTGGATACAGAGGATGATGCCAGGGAGATCCTGAAGAGGATCAAAAACGGTGAGGACTTTGCAGAGCTGGCAAAGTCGTTCTCAAAGGACAGTGGCTCTGCATCAAGGGGCGGAGACCTCGGTTTCTTTGGGAGGGGCAAGATGATACCAGAGTTTGAAAGGGTGGCATTCGGCCTCAAGCCAGGTGAGGTCAGCAAGCCACTGAAGACCCGTTTCGGGTACCACATCATAAAGGTGACCGAGAAGAAGGAAGGCACACAGCTTGCATTCAGCGATGTAAAGGACAGGATAAGGGAGAAGCTGATCTCCGAGAGGCAGAGTGAGCTCTTTGAATCCCTGATCAATAGATTGATGAAGGGCAGCAAGATCAAGAGGAACCTGGAGGAGCTCGACTCTATTGAGATCCAGTAGAAATCCTTAACCCCGGGCCTTGTAATGGGAGGAGACCCTTTCTATGGCCTCTGAAGAGGTGAGCCTCTCCACCTTGCCTGTCCTCCTCTGCTTCAGTTCAACAAGGCCCTCTTTAAGGGTCTTCTTGCCGATTATTATCTGGTAGGGGATGCCTATCAGGTCGGCATCCTTGAACTTCACCCCTGCCCTCACATCCCTGTCATCAATGAGCACCTCTATACCCCTGTCCCTGAGGGTTGTGTATATCTCTTCAGATGTCTCCATAACGTCCGTATCCTCGGTCACCGGAAGGACCTCGACGTCGAATGGAGCGATACTCTCGGGCCAGATGATACCATCATCATCGTGATTCTGTTCAATCGCCGCTGCTGCTATCCGTGCAGGGCCGATCCCGTAGCTACCCATCACTATCGGCACCTCCCTGCCCTTCTCATCAAGATAGAAGGCCCTCAGGGGCACGGAATACTTTGTGCCGAGCTTGAAGATATTGCCCACCTCTATGGCCCTCTCTATCCTTATATCTCCGCCACATTCTGGACACCTGTCCTCTTCCTTCACCACATGTATATCATGCCACTCTGCGTCGAAGTGCACAGATGGCCTTATCCCCCTTGTGTGAAACCCCTCCCTGTTCGCACCTGATATATAGACCCCCTGCCTTATGGAGATGTCGGCTATCTTCCTCAGGCTATTGTTATGTGGTCCTATAAAGCCTGCCTCAACCCCGAGTATCTCCCTTATCTCCTCCCTCTCTGCCTGCCTGAACCCCCCAACAATCCTCATGAGCTTCTTCTCATGGAGCTCCTGATCCCCCCTTATCAATGCGAGGAACGGGCCATCCCTGCCTATCAATACAAGGCTCTTTATAAAGTATTCGGCCGGTGCATTCAGGAACTCTGAGACCTCCTCAACGGTCCTCTTCTCAGGGGTGGGGATGTCCTCCAGATCCCAGTCGCTATGATCCTCGGGCTGGGGTCGAGGCGTTGAACGGGCAAGCTCGGTATTCGCAGCATAACCGCATGAGTCACATAATACTATCGTATCCTCACCAGCAGGGCTCGGGGCCATGAATTCATGGGCACCTGCACCACCCATCATCCCAGGGTCACTCTGGACCTGATAGAATTTGAGTCCGCACCTGCTGAATATCCTGTGATAGGCATCAACGTGTCTCTGATAGCTCTCCTCAAGGCCCTGCTCATCCCTGTCAAAGCTATAGCTGTCCTTCATGAGGAACTCCCTTGTCCTCAAGACCCCGCTCTTTGGCCTTGCCTCATCCCTGAACTTTGTCTGGATCTGATACCAGACCTGTGGCAGGTCCCTGTATGAACGGATCTCCATGGATGCAAGCCATGTGATTATCTCCTCATGGGTCATGCCGAGACACATATCCCTCCTGCCCCTGTCCTTCAGCCTGAACATCTCCTCCCCTATCTCTGACCACCTCCCTGTTGCCTGCCATATCTCAGCAGGATGGAGTGCTGGCATGGTGATCTCCTGTGCACCTATCGCATCCATCTCCTGCCTGATTATCCTGTTGATCCTGTCGATGACCCTCCATCCAAGGGGGAGGTAGATATATAGACCAGCGGCAAGCTGTCTTATATAGCCCGCACGGAGCATCAGGATGTGGCTTATGGCCTCTGCCTCGGCAGGGGTCTCCCTGAGGGTGGGTATGAAGGTCTTGGAAAATCGCATTTATCCCCTTACACCTTATTGCAGGGTCAGTTGGCCCGTGGCCTCAGCGTGAGCAGTATATTCTCATCATACCACTCGATATTGTCCGTGTCCCTGAAGCGCCTTCTGATGTTCTCCTTGAAACCATCGAGTGAACTGTTCAGTTCATGATCATCATAGAGGGAGAAGGTCGAGTAGTGTCTTGCCTTTACCTTTTCTATCAGGTTCTCAAGGGAATCGCTCCTCTTGTATCTAAAGTGTCTCGTCTCCTCGAGGCTGAGAGAACCTGAGGATTCGATCATATCCCTGAGCTCATCAAGCTCATACAGACGCCTCTCCTTCTCGACAAACATGGGGAAGTGCTGCCCCCAGATACCCCGTGCATTCTGACTCCTGAGCCTCGTGTAGATAAACACCCACCCGTTCCTCTTCAGGGCCCTGCCCGTGCTTTTGAGGAAGACAGGGGTGTCAAAGTGGTGAATGGCATTAAATGTAAAGATACAGTCCATGGAGTCATCCTCTAAGTGGAAGTCATTGGCATCGGCCTTGAGCGTGGTAAAGTTATTCACCCCATGGCTCCTGAGATACTCTGATGCCTCCCTCAACATCGCCTCGTTTATATCTATGCAGGTGAGGTGGAGGTTCTTTATATGCCTCAACAGCAGGAGGTCATACCTCCCATCACCACACCCTATGTCTGCACCCCTCACTTCGCTGAGCCCCCCGATCCTGTTCTTTATATGGATGATCGGTTCGATATCCGTCGTCCTCACACGCCTGTATTTACTCGCAATCCTTGAGAAATGGCTATACATCGTGTTAGAGATACTCATGCCCTTTTCCCTTCCTAAATCCAAAGATTTAATCAGACCACGGGCCTCAGGCCCCTGACCTGCCCGTCTCCCTCGGACTATCTGAGGGACTGATCACCTGTCCCAGACCCTGTCAGGCTGTTTCTCGTACTCATAGGGGTACTCCTCCTGATGGGTCATCAGCTCTCCGCTTATAAACGCCTCGGTCATGCGGAAGGCCTCATCATCTGGATACTGGACAGGTGGATGCTTGCAGAAGTATGCAGAGGGCGCATGGAGCACGCCACCCTCTCCACGATCAAGCGCAAGCTTCAGGCAGCGGATGGCGTCAATGGCAACACCTGCGGAATTTGGTGAGTCCTCAACAGAGAGCCTGAGCTCGAGATTCATGGGCACATCCCCGAATATCCTGCCCTCCATGCGGATGAAACAGACCTTGTTGTCCTTCTGCCACGGGACATAGTCACTCGGGCCGATGTGGATGTTCTCAGGATCGAGCCTCTCCTCAAGGATCGACTGGACCGCCTCTGTCTTGGACCTCTTCTTTGATGCAAGCCTGCTCCTGTTGAGCATATTGAGGAAGTCTGTATTGCCACCGGTGTTGAGCTGGTATGTCCTGTCCAGCTTGACACCCCTCTTCCTGAAGAGGTCAGCCAGGGTCCTGTGGGTGATGGTCGCACCGATCTGGGCCTTTATATCATCGCCTATGATCGGCAGACCCCTCTCCCTGAACCTCTCTGCCCAGAGGGGGGTGCTTGCTATAAAGACAGGTATATTGTTTATAAACCCTATCCCTGCCTCAAGGGCGCACTCGGCATAAAACTTGGAGCCCTCCTCAGAACCAACCGGCAGGTAATTGAGGAGCATCTCTGCACCTGACTCCCTGAGGACCTTCACCACCTCCTCCTTTGTCGGTTCGGGCTCATCACTGAGGACAAAGGTGTTCTTCTCGGGATAATCGCGCATATGCTCTGAGAAGCCATCCAGCACCCTCCCCATCATCACCTTCACCCCTGTCTTCGGCATATCCTTGCAGAAGACAGCGGTGCAGTTTGGCTCTGCAAAGATGGCCTCATTGACATCCTTGCCGACCTTCCTCTTGTCGATATCAAACGCTGCCACCACCTCGATATCGTAAGGCCTGTAACCACCGATCTCCCAGTGCATGAGACCGATTGCGTCCTCGGCATTCTTTGTCCTGTAATATTCAATACCCTGCAGCAGGGAACTGACACAGTTCCCAACGCCAGCGATTGCTATCCTTATCTTCTCCCTTTTCATACGCATACCTCCCTACTCGTTTTTCTGATTACGAAACCTGTTTGAAACCCAATCAGCGGTAACGAAAAAATCTTACCAAAAAAAATCTTATTTATCAATAGCAGAAGAGGGGGTTTGTTGTAAATACCAGGGCCTTTATGGTAGTCTTTAGCATCTGAGGGTTTCGGAGGCCTCATCACTCCAGAGAGAAGGGGAGAGTATCAGATGGTGAAGAACGATCGCTGGATAAGGGAGATGGCCAGGAAGGGTATGATAACACCCTTTGAGGAGGGGCAGGTCAGGAAGGGTGTCATATCCTATGGGTTAAGCTCCTATGGATATGATATGAGGATAGGGGATGAATTCAAGATATTCACGAATATAAACAGCACGGTGATCGATCCAAAGGGGTTTGATCCCCAGAGCTTCGTGGACTTTAAGGGTGAGGTCTGTGTGATACCCCCGAACTCCTTTGTCCTCGCTTCCTCGGTTGAATACTTCAGGATACCCAGGGATGTGATAGTGATATGTCTGGGCAAGTCCACGTATGCAAGGTGTGGCATAGTGGTCAATGTCACACCCCTTGAGCCTGAATGGGAGGGGCATGTCACCATAGAGATATCAAACACCACACCACTGCCTGCCCGTATATACGCCAACGAGGGGATAGCACAGTTGATATTCCTTGGTGCCGAGGAGGTGTGTGCAAGATCCTATGCTGACAAGACCGGTAAGTATCAGGCACAGAAGGGGATAACACTGCCAAAGATTTAGGGCCCTATGAAGTCCGAAGACCGTATAATCCTTGCCCTTGATGTGGCAGGCTATGAAGAGGCCATCGATATCGCCTCAAGGTTCAGAGATCATATAGACATATTCAAGGTCGGTCCAGAGCTCTTCACCTCCTCAGGGCCGAGGATCGTGGAGCAGCTGAACCTGATGGGCAAGAGGGTATTTCTTGACCTGAAATACCATGACATCCCCAGTACGGTGAGCAGGGCTGTAGAGGTGGCGGCAAGGCTCGGTGTGTTCATGCTCACCCTCCACACCATGGGTGGCCTTGAGATGATGAGACAGACAGTGGACAGGCTCGTTGAGGTCACCCTGAGGGACAATATAACCAGGCCAAAACTCCTTGGTGTGACCGTATTGACGAGCATAGACCGTGAGGTGCTGATAAACGAACTCGGTATCACCCACAACATCACCCTCCAGGTGAGGCACCTTGCAGGGCTTGCCATAAAGGCAGGGCTTGACGGTGTGGTCGCCTCACCGAATGAGCTTGAGATGTTGAGGTTCCACTACAAAGACCTGCTGATCGTCACACCTGGCATAAGGCCCTCATGGAGTCAGAAGGATGACCAGAAGAGGACCATGACACCATCTGAGGCCATGAGGAAAGGGGCGGATTACATCGTGGTAGGAAGGCCCATCCTCTCCCACCCTGACCCCAGCCATGCCCTCGAGATGCTTATAGAAGAGATGCGATTCGGATATTCCGGCTGATAAATGCTTAAGTCAGCGATCCTACCCCCAAAAAAGGTATTCATTGAAGAGGCCAGGGCAGGCATTATAGGCCCTGTGTATATGAGGCTGCCCTTTATATCTCCAAGAAGCATCTATGAGTCCATAATGGGCAGGCATAGCTTTCTGCTTGAGAGCATAAAGGGGCCTGAGAGGATCGCCCGTTACTCGATATGTGGTGGTGGGCCCTTTCTCATCTTCAGGGTGAAGAACCAGCAGGTGGTGATAGAGGGTGGAGAGGGCAGGAGCTCCATCTCCTCGGGCCACCCACTCAGGATACTCAGGGGGTTAATGAAGAGATACAGGATGCGTCCAAACCCTGAGCTACCACCCTTTGTCGGCGGTGTGGTGGGGGTCCTGAGCTATGACTTCGTCCATTACTTCGAGAGGCTCCCAAGGACCACCATTGATGACCTCAATCTGCCTGATGCAGATTTCCTCTTTGTGGATACGGTGGTCGTGACAGACCACAAACTCGGTCACACCTTCATCATCTCTGCACCAGGTGCATCAGAGATGATCACAGGAAAGGGGAGTGAGGATTGGGGTGATTACTATGAGATGGCCTGTGAGAGGCTGAACGCTCTTTACAGGAGGATCATTAATGCCCCTGCCACCAGACGGCCACCGAGGCAGACATCGGACATCTGCATAAGACACGAGATGGATAAGAAGACCTATATGGATATGGTGAAGAGGGCAAAGGAGTACATAAGGGCAGGTGACATATTCCAGGCGAACCTGTCTCAGAGGGTCTCAGCGCACACGCCAGACATACATCCATGGGACATCTACAACATCCTGAGCATGATCAACCCATCCCCCTTTGCAGCATTCATGGACATGGGGGCCTATCACATAGTAAGCTCATCGCCTGAAAGGCTTGTGAGGGTGAACTCCGGCACCGTGGAGACAAGGCCCATAGCAGGCACAAGGCCAAGGGGTGCCGATGAGTATACAGACAGGATCATGAGGGCCGAACTTCTGCTTGATGAGAAGGAGAGGGCAGAGCACATCATGCTCATAGACCTTGAGAGGAACGACCTTGGCAAGATATCCGATTATGGGAGTGTCGTTGTGGATGAGCTGATGATCACAGAGGATTACTCCCATGTCATCCATATAGTGTCAAACATAAAGGGCAGGATGGCCCCTGACAGGGACTGCTTCGATGCCATAAGGGCGGTATTCCCTGGTGGCACTATAACAGGTGTCCCGAAGGTCAGGTGCATGGAGATAATCGATGAGTTAGAACCAACATCGAGGGGGCCGTATACAGGTTCACTCGGCTATATCAGCTTTACAGGCGCCATGGACCTGAACATTATAATAAGGACGTTCATCATAAAGGACTCACTTGCATATGTCCAGGCAGGTGCTGGCATCGTTGCAGACTCTGACCCTGAAAGGGAATACTATGAGACCCTCAAGAAGGCAGAGGCGCTTATAAGGACACTTGAGGCTATCTGAAGAGCCTGAAGCCCCTCTTCTGCTTCTTCAGCTCTGAGAACAGATCCTTGAGCTCATTCAGTGCCTCGATACTCTTTGACTGGTTTATCTGGATGCCCTTCAGGCTACGATTGAGCTCTGAGAGGCTCTCTTTGAGACCATTGATTGCACCAACGATCTCTGAGAGGTCGGGTGCCACCACCTGAGGAGGGGCCTGCTGTGGCTGTGCAGCCTTCGGGAAGGAGACGACCTCTTCCACAGGCTGGGCAGGTGCGGGCCTTACAGGCTCGGGCCTCCTTGGCTCCTCAACTGCAACCCTCTTCAGCTCCTCCACAACCTCCACGGGCTTCTCTGTAGCCACGGGCCTCTCGGCCTTCTCCTTTGCCACGGCCTTCGGTATCCTGCCAGAGGATATGAAGGAGGTCTCCGGTATCTTTATATCCACATTGTGCCTCTTCTTTATATACTCAAGTGCATCCCTGGCGATCTGCATAAACGTCTTCTCCACACCCTTCCCCTCGGTGGCAACGGCCTCGAAATAGGGTGCACCCTCCTTGTTCAGGTCATTGTTCAGCTCCTCGATACTCATGATGTTCTCTATATCCCTCTTGTTGTATTGAAACACCTTCGGGATATCCAGGGGTATGTTATTCGCCTCAAGGTTCTCCCTCATGTTGATAAGGCTCTCGATGTTCTGCTCCTTCATGCTCGTCTGGGAGTCTGCAACAAAGACGACCGCATCAGCACCCTTCAGGACCAGGCGCCTGGTTGCATTGTATCTGACCTGGCCAGGAACGGTATAGAGCTGGAACCTGATATTGAACTCGCTGATCTTTCCGACATCAACAGGGAGGAAGTCAAAGAATATCGTCCTGTCACCCTCTGTGGCCATGGAGATGAGTTTGCCCCTTGCATCAGAGGGCAGCACGGAGTGTAGATACTGGAGGTTTGTCGTCTTGCCTGAGAAGCCAGGACCGTAATAGACGATCTTCAGGGTGATCTCTTTTGTCGTGTAATTAAATAAAGCCATTCGTAGAAATACTATACAATTTTTTAAAAATTTAGTAAAGCATTATGCAAATTAACTCAAGAGTGATAGCTCCATGACCTTCCTGAAGCTCCTCCTGTGGATGGGGCATGGCCCGTGTAGCTGAAGCAGTCTCACATGCTCCTGTGTTGAATACCCCTTGTGGCTCTTAAAATTATAAACAGGGTATCTATCATGATACTCCATCATTATCTCATCCCTTAACACCTTTGCCACGATCGAGGCCGATGCAATCGAGGCGCTCACCCTCTCGCCCTTCACTATAGACCTCTGCTCGATCTTGAGGGAAGGGAGGCTTATGGCATCGATCAACAGTATATCAGGCCTGACCCTGAGGTCATCCACCGCCCTCTCCATGGCCAGCCTGGTGGCATTAAGGATATTCACCCTGTCTATGGTGTCGGCATCCACTATCCCGACCCCTATATCAATGGCCACAGAGACGATATCCCAGAAGAGCCTCCTTCGTAGCCCTTCGGTCGTCTGTTTGGAATCCCTCAGGTCTTTGATAACGATGTCCGGTGGAAGGATGACAGCAGAGGCCACCACAGGGCCTGCAAGGGGCCCCCTGCCTGCCTCATCAATGCCTGCTATAAGAGGGTATCTGTGTCGGACCCTGGCATCGTAAAGAAAGATGTCTTTCTCCTCCGAGCCCATAAAAAGGGGCCTCCTGCCTCCCTGTATCAGGCCCTGATGAATGCCTTCTCCTTGATCTTTGCAGCCTTACCCTTCTTGTGGCGGATATAATAGAGCTTCGCCCTTCTCACATCGCCCCGTTTGACCACCCTGATCTCCTCTATAAGGGGTGAGTGGAGGGGGAATATCTTCTCAACCCCGATGCCATAGGAAATCTTCCTCACCGTGAATGTCTCACGGAGTCCGCTCCCCCGCCTTGCTATCACCACACCTTCAAAGGACTGGAGCCTCTCCTTATCGCCCTCCTTCACCCTCATCGTAACCCTCACCGTGTCACCTATATTAAAGGGCGGGACCTCTTTTTTCTTATAACCCTCTTCAACTATCTTTATCGCATCCATCGTATACCTCCATAAAGGGGACTTTATCTCAAGGTTAAGATTTTACTATTTTATAACATAATTTACAACAGCTCCTCCCTCAGCTCCGAGAGTATCCTCCTGTCAAGCTCAGAGAGCTCCATCCTCTCAAGGAGGTCAGGCCTCTTGATGAGTGTCCTCCTGAGGGCCTCCCGCCTCCTCCAGAGCCATATCTCTCTATGATTGCCTGAAAGCAGGACATCCGGGACCTTCATCCCCCTGAATTCACGGGGCCTTGTATAATGGGGATATTCAAGCAACTGGGATGTGAATGACTCCTCCTCGGCCGACCTCTCATCACCCAGGGCCCCTGGGATGAGCCTCGTGGCAGCATCGATCACAACGAGGGCGGCAAGCTCTCCACCTGTGATTATATAGTCTCCAATGGATATCTCATCATCAACAAGCGCAAGCCTCACCCTCTCATCAATCCCCTCATACCGTCCACATATAAAGATGAACCTCTGACCGCTCTGTGAGAACTCTTTGGCAATGGCCTGCGTGAATACCCTGCCCTGTGGACTCAGAAGCACAACCCTCCTCTCCTCACCATCACCCTTCAGGGCCTCGACCGCATTGAACAGGGGCTCGGGCTTGAGGACCATGCCTGCACCACCACCAAAGGGATAGTCATCCACCTTCCTGTGTCTGTCGGATGTAAAGTCCCTGAGATTGTATACCTTTACGTCAAGCAGCCCCTTCTCTTGTGCCCTCCTGAGGATGCTCTCATCGAGATAGGCCTTTATTATATCAGGGAAGATCGTGAGGACATCGCATCTCATACCAAGGCCCTAAAAGAAAATCAGCCACGGCAGCAAGCCGTGGCAAAAACAACCCCTCTTAATGGGTCCTTATTACTGTGGAAGTTGATCTCTCCACATCGGGCGGATCGGTTGTAGCCCAGAAAACCGCCAGACCCGTTCGACCGTCCACGAGAAAAGGTGTCCGAATGCCTGCTTAACTATTCAAGTATCTCAAGGACACACCGCTTGCCGAGTTTCGTCCCAGCAGCACTCAGGATCGTCCTCATCGCCCTGGCTGTCTTCCCCTGCTTCCCGATGACCTTTCCAAGATCAGACGGAGCCACCCTCAGTTCGTATACGGTAGTCCTTTCTCCATCAACCTCGGTAACAACAACCTCCTCTGGCTTGTCCACCAGAGCCTTTGCCATCTGTCCGATTAGTTCCTTCATCTCCACCTCCATGTGCATCTGGGCTGTTTTCACAGGCCCGCGATTTTCAAAAGCTTCTTAGCGATAGCAGTTGGTTGTGCACCACGATCGAGCCAGTATTTGGCCCTCTCTATGTCTATCCTTACCTCTGAGGGCTCCTTCATTGGATCATAGATACCTATGATCTCAAGAAAAGGACCATCCCTCCTCTTGCGTGAATCAGCCACTACAACCCTGTAAAACGGCCTCTTCTTCTTGCCCCTCCTTGTTAACCTGATCCTGACCACAACGATCCCTCCACACCAGCTATAGTAAAATGCTCAATATTTTACACCAATCTGACCAAAAGATTCAACTAAAACCTGAATTGGGGAAGGCCGAGGCCCTTGCCCTTCCTCACCTTCTTGAGCATCTTCTTCATGGCCACATACTGCTTGATCAACCTGTTCACATCTGCAACCGTTGTGCCACTGCCCTGCGCTATCCTCCTCTTACGGCTGCTGTTGATTATAGTATAATTCGCCCTCTCCTCTTTTGTCATCGAGTTTATTATCGCCTCGATCTTGACAAACGCCCTGTCATCCACCTTGAGCCCCTTCATATGCTTCCCCAGCCCCGGGATCATACTCAGTATATTCTCCAGAGGCCCCATCCTCCTTATCTGATTTATCTGCGCCTTCAGGTCATCAAAGGTGAATATGTTCTTCCTCAGCCTCTCCTCAAGCGACATCGCCTCCCTCATATCGACCGCCGCCTGTGCCTTCTCAACAAGACTCACCACATCACCCATACCCAGTATCCTTGAGGCCATCCTGTCGGGGTGGAACGGCTCAAGGAAGTCCAACTTCTCACCCACACCGATGAACTTTATAGGTTTGCCTGTAACCGAGACGATCGACAGCGCTGCCCCTCCCCTTGCGTCACCATCCATCTTCGTAAGGATCACACCATCTATATCAAGCCTCTCATTAAATGCCTTTGCTATATTCACTGCGTCCTGGCCTGTCATGGCATCTGCAACAAGCAGTGTCTCCCTTGGCCTCGCCCTCTCCTTCAGCTCCTCAAGCTCCCTCATGAGCTCTTCATTTATATGGAGCCTTCCTGCTGTATCAAGTATGAGGATATCCCTCCCCTCACGATTCGCTATATCGAATGCCCCTGAATAGACATTGAGCGGGTTGTCTCCGGCATGTGTAGAATGGACAGGCACATCTATCTGCTCACCCAGTGACCTGAGCTGCTCTATGGCAGCTGGCCTCTGGGTGTCGAGTGCAACAAGCATGGGCCTTCTTCCATCCTTTTTAAAGCCCTTTGCAAGCTTTGCAGCAGTGGTGGTCTTGCCCGAACCATGAAGCCCCACGAGCATAATGACCGTTGGTGGATTGGGTGCAAGGCTGATCTTGCTCTGTCCTCCGCCCATCAGACTGCAGAGCTCGTCATGGACGATCTTGACAACCTGCTGTCCCGGGGTTATGCTCTCGATCACCTCCTTACCAACGGCCCTCTCCTTCACCCTCTCCACAAAGTCCTTGACCACCTTGAAGTTGACATCGGCCTCAAGAAGGGCCATCCTCACCTCCTTGAGGGCTGCAACGACATCCTCCTCCCTGAGCAGTCCCCTGCCCTTCAGCTTCCTGAATATTCCATCCAGCCTCTCTGACAATGATTCAAACATGGCCTAAAAGTTCTCCTCTATGTACCTCTCGGCAGAGACGGCAGAGATCGCACCATCGCCCACAGCGGTTGCTATCTGTTTCAGGGCCTTTGACCTCACATCACCTGCCGCAAACACCCCTGGCACCGATGTGGCCATCCAGTCATCAGTGATTATATAACCATCCTCATCGAGGGCCAGGGAGCCCCTGAAGAGGTCTGTGTTCGGCCTATAACCGATATAGATAAATACGCCCTTTACATCCAGCCTCGATCTCTCACCTGTCCTGACATTCCTCAGGCGCAGGGCCCTCACAGTCTCCTCACCCTCGATCTCCTCCACAACCGTCTCCAGGATGAACTCCACCTTGGGATTTGAACGTGCACGTTCCTGCGTTATCTTTGCGGCCCTGAATTGATCCCTGCGGTGTATAACATATACAACCTCCGCAAACCTCGTCAAGAACAGACCCTCCTCAAGGGCAGAATCACCACCACCCACCACGGCCACCCTCTCACCGCTGAAGAAGGCACCATCACATGTCGCACAGTATGAGACACCCTTGCCCCTGAACTCCCTCTCACCCCTTATATCCAGAGACTTGGGGCTTGCACCTGTTGAGATAATCACCGTCTTGCTCTTGTATAGTTTATCACCATCAAGGACTATCTCCTTGATCTTCCCATCCAGCCTGACATCCACAACCGTGCCGTTGATGATCTCAAGGTCGAACCTCCTTGCATGCCTCTCCATCCTCTGGGCAAGCTCAGGGCCTGATATGCCCTCATCAAAGCCCGGATAGTTCTCGATCCATTCGGTCGTGGCAACCTGACCACCTGAAAGCCCCTTCTCTATCAGGAGACACTTCAGCCTTGCCCTTGCGGTATAAAGCCCTGCTGTAAGACCAGCAGGGCCTCCGCCAATAATCACAACATCGTATAGCATTAACCAAGAAGGGAGTCGATCTTTGATTTCAGCTGGGCCTTTGGCACCGCACCAACCACCTGATCCAGTATCTTGCCGTCCTTAAAAAATATAAGGGTTGGAATGCCCCTGATATTAAACCTGCTTGCAAGGTCAGGGTTTTCATCGGTGTTGACCTTTGCAAATGTGACCCTGCCCTCATACTCCCTGGCAAGCTCCTCAACAACAGGGGCGATTATCTTGCATGGGCCACACCAGGTAGCCCAGAAATCGACCATTACAAGGTTCTGTGACTGGAGAACCACGTTATCAAATGTGTCGGTGGTAACGCTCTTTACTGCCTCAGACATCAAGACCTCCTCATCAAAAAATTTATTTAATTATATTTCCAATACCCGCACTTTGTCAATTTCACCGCTTGCATGTCACCTCATGTGAAGTCTATTCAAAAAACTGGTAGAATCTAAGAAATGAAGAGGATATACACGCTCGGCACAGACCTCAGGAGCCTTGAGGACTTTATGGAGATACTCTCTGCATACGGGATCGAGACGGTCATAGATGTGAGGAGCTTCCCGTCAAGCAAGCTTGAGCACTTCAGGAGGGCCAATCTGGAGGCGATATTACGAAGGGAGATGTTCGAATATCACCACCTTGGCAGCAGTCTTGGGGGTTTCAGAAAGGGTGGATACAGAAACTACACCCACACAGAGGCGTTCAAAAGGGGTATCGATGAACTCGAACACATTGCATCAAAAAGATCATCGACCATCATATGTGCCGAGAGGTTTCCGTGGAAATGTCACAGGCGATTCATAGCAATGGAACTGCAGAGGAGGGGCTGGGAGGTACACCACATAATTGACAAGGGAAAGGTCTGGATACCAAAGTGAGCCCATTCACTGTATGATATTAAAAACGGCTGAGGAGGCACTATTTTTTTATTTGCATTGTGGTGCTATATGTAGTATGATAGGGGTAATGACCCCATGGTGGGTCAAAATTAAAGAGAGAAAGAAGGAAGTATCATGAAGAGGATTTATTTTGTAGAGGCAAAATCACCAGGGGCGCATATCTTCAGCAAGACCACCCTGCCAAGACTGGGCTCTATACTCCTTGCAACCATCCTCAGGGAGAGGGGGTATGAGACAAGGGCATTCATCGAGGACATCTCCATACCTGACTGGAGGGAGCTTGAGGATGCCGATATGATATGCATATCATCAATCACATCCACCGCACCAAGGGCCTATCAGATTGCCCAGAGGTTCAAGGGCCTCAACATCCCGATAGTCTTTGGTGGTCCCCATCCGACATTCATGCCCGAGGAGGCACTCCAGTATGGCGACTATGTCGTGAGGGGTGAGGGAGAGGAGACCATCATCGAGCTGGTCGAATGCCTTGAGAGGGGCCTCTCACCAGAGGGGATAAAGGGGCTCTCATTCAAAAGGCCTGATGGCTCGATCATACATAATCCAGAGAGGGGGCTTGTCCAGGACCTTGACGCCTGGCCAATCCCTGACTTCAGCCTGGTCTATAACTGGAACAGGATAAGGACCATACCAATAGCAACATCAAGGGGCTGTCCATTCGCCTGTAAGTTCTGCTCGGTGATACAGATGTTCGGGAGGAAGTACCGTTATAAATCCATTGAGAGGGTGATCGAGGAGATCAGGATGCTGGCGTCTGAAAAGACGCATGTCTTCTTTATTGACGACAACTTTACGGCCAATAAGAAGAGGACAAAGCAACTGCTCCAGGCGATACTGGACAACAACCTGAAGATAGAATGGAGTGCACAGGTGAGGACCGACATAGCGAATGACCCTGAACTGCTCAGGCTGATGAAGGAGACGAACTGCTTCAATCTTTACATCGGCTTTGAATCGATCAACCCCGAGACGCTCAAGCTCTATAACAAGGGACAGAGCCTTGAGGATATAAACAGGGCGATCAAGACCATAAAGTCATACTCCATATCCATACACGGGATGTTCGTCCTCGGCTCGGACATGGACGACATCCAGACGATAAGGGAGACCGAGCGGTTTGCAAAGAGGCTGAATATCGACTCTGTGCAGTTCCTGGTGCTTACACCACTGCCAGGCACGCCTGTATTTGAAGAGCTGAGGGATCACGGCCGCCTCCTCCACACTGACTGGAGTAAATACGATGCACACCATGCGGTTTTCGAACCGAAGCACATGACGCCCTTTGAGCTCCATATGGAGACCCTCAAGGCGATGGGAAGGTTCTATTCATGGGGTCTGATACTGCGAAACCTGTGGAGATTTGATATATTCTATGCCTTTATAGGGCTCTATGGGAAGAGGTCTGTAAAGAAGGGACTGTCAACGAGCAAGAGGTATCTGGAGAACCTGAAGGCCTCCATCATCGCCGAGTTTGACAGGAAGACAGAGGGCATCAGGGAGTATTTCTCCAAGAGGCAGAGGCCTGAGAGGGGTGTGCTCCTGAATGCCGCGTGTATCGATAAGATAGAGATCCAGTTCTTCAGGGCGTTTTTTAAGAGGCTTGGCAAGGAGATAATCCTGAGCAAGGAGGCACTCAATGTCCCAGGGAATGTGCTGAGCATAACGCCCATTGTTAAGAGCCTGAGTGACAGGGGACAGGCAGGTGCAGAATGCCTGAAGGAGCTCTATGAGAGGAACAAGGGGAAGGTGGTCAATATAAGGCCGATCTCCCTCTATAATGCCTGTGTCAAGATCGGGCTCCTCCTTAATATAAACCTGAAGAAGATACGCAAGGCGTATGAGAAGGCGCTCAAGGAGGTCGGTGGCAGGTCGTTTGAGTGTGAGAGCCTCATAATAAGTATAAGGGATTAGACCATGGCCTTCTTTGAATAATACTCGAGCTCAAGGAGCCTCCTCTTTATATCCACCCCTGACGAGTATCCACCGATAGAGCCGTCTGACTCTATCACCCTGTGGCAGGGCAGTATTATGGGGATGGGGTTCTTTGAGAGGGCACGACCAACCGCCCTTGTCGCCTTTGGCATCCCGATCCTCTCGGCAAGCCATTTATACGTCCTTGTCTCACCATAGGGTATCTCCCTGAGAGTGGTCCACACCCTCTTCTCGAAATCCGTCCCCCTGAGAAACCTTATCTTCTGGTTAAAGACCACACCCGAGCCTCCAAAATACTCCCTCAACTGCCTTATAAGGCCATCAGGTGCTGAACCAGCCCTGTACTGGATGCCTGCAGGCTTCTTGAAGGAGACGGCAGTGAGATACCCCCCTGAGAAGACCATGTAGAGCATACCGATGGGGCTCTTAAAGGTATCATAATAAATCCCTTTCATTCCAGTGCCTTCTCCTCCCTGAGTTTATCCTTCATCCTCCTTATCAGGCCCTCAAAGGATTCTGAGTTTATGATCTTGTTGAACTGTACCCTGTAATTGTTTATCAGGCTCACACCCTCTATTATCACATCATAGACAAGCCACTCGGACCCCCTCCTCATGAGGCGATAATCAACAGGTGTCACCGTGTTGTCCCTTGATATAATCCTCGTCCTGACCACTGCGTATCCATCATCTATCCGTTCTTCTGTAAAGAGTATCCTTTCGTCCGTGTATGATTCGATCCTGTTTATATAAGATCTTTCCAGTAATTCACTGAACAGGGGCACAAACTCCCTCCTCTCAACGGCACTCCTCCTTGCCCAGTGGATACCGAGGGCACGCCTGCTCATCTCCTCAAAATCGAACCTCCTGTAGATTAATTGCCTCAGTAGCTGTCTCCTCCTTGCCCGATTCTCTGGCCTCTTGAGCTCCTCGTCCTTAAGGATATTGAGCACGCCATCAATGGTGACCTTCATCTGATCCATGGGCCCTATGGCATAACCACGGATGGGCAGGATGAGCAAAAAGAGGATCAATACCACCTTCGGCACCCTCATTCCATAGCCTCCTCAATATCCATACCTGTCACATGATGGAGGTTTGCATAGGAGAGCCTCTCGTTATATACAGCCCTGAGATAATCCGCCCTTGTCAGTGCATACATCTTGATGGCATCAGCGACATCCTCCGCCTCCCCCACACCCATATCAAAATTTGAGAGGGCGGTCACAAGCCACCTCTTTGCGTTCTTATAGGCAGACTCTGTTGCCATGAGGTCCTTCCTTGCCTTCTCGATCTCCAGATATGCCTTCCTCACCTCAAAAGGTATGCCCTCATCAGCATACCTCTTCTTCTCAAGGAGCTTGTTCAGTTCTGCCTCTGCCTCCATAAGCCTCCCCTTTGTTATGCCAAAGTCTATTGTCCATCTGAGCCCAAGGAAGACCGACGCATATGAATGGTTGAACTCGTCAAAGACAAAAGGGTTATGGAGCCTGTCCCTGTTTGAGGCACCTGCTATCGAACCCTTGAAGCCCATGAAGAAGACAGGGTAATAACCGCTCCTTTCGGCCTCAACAAGCGCCCTCTTGGCCTTTATACCCTCCCTCAGCTGGATGAACTCAGGCCTCCTCTGCCTTGCATCCCTTATGCTCTCCTCAAGCGGCTTCAGTGAGTCACCAAGGGGCAGGAAAGGCTCATCCTCTATATCGAACTCCACATCATCGGCTATCCCCGTCATCGTCCTCAGGGCATCCGTTGCCACAGCAAGGCCCTCCTCCACCTCATTGAGTCTTGCATCAATAATCCCAAGGAATGTCATGAGCTTGTATCTGTCCACCTCATCGGCCGTGGGCAGGCCCTTCTCAAGCCTCCTGTTCACCTTATCGAGCGCCTCCTCGATGGTCTCCTTTATGTCCAGTATGTGTATCCTCAGGCTCTTTGCAAGCTGGATGGTATAGTACAGCCTCTTTGTCCTTAATACGATCTCAGATATCACCCTCTCCCTTGCAGCCCGTGTGGCCCCTATCCCTCCCTCGGCAGCCTCCCTGAGGTTGCTCAGCCTGCCGAAGGTATATAACGGCTGGATCAGGGTTATCTCGCTCCTGCCGAATATCCCGTTGATTACAGGGTCTGTTGAGTCGTCAGGTGATGAGACCTGATCCCCCCTTGCCCTTGGAGATGGTGCGGTGATCGCGAGGACCTCGATCTGCGGATAATGGGCACCCTCTGCCTGCTGCCTCTTTGCCTCCAACCTCTTGACCTCATATGAGGCCTCTGCCACCTCCGGACTCAGCTCAACGGCCCTCTTTATGCATTGTCTGAGATCAAGGACAATCCGCTCCCTTGCAGACACAGCAGATGATCCAGCCGATAACAGCATAAACACCATCAGAAGACAGAGCCTCTGCGTCATAAGAGACCACCTCCCAATATATAATCCAAGACTGGAGAGTACAGATTGCCTTAAACCTATATCTTCCCTATGGCATATTTGAGGAGCAGCTCCTCAAGCTCTACAGCGGATTCTGTCTCCCTTATCACACCCCCTGGCTCTATAAACCTCTCTGATGCACCAGGGGTGATCTCTATATACTTCTCACCTATCAGCCCCTTTGTCCTTATCGAGGCAATCGCATCCTCCTGTAGCCTCACATCCCTCCTTATCTTCAGTGTCAGTTTTGCCCTGTAATCCTCGAGCTCAACCTTATCCACCTTGCCCACCCTCACCCCTGCTATCTCAACAGAGGTGCCCGGTCTTACAGCACCTGCCCTGTCGAAGAAGGCATAGACCCTGTACCAGTCATCACCAAAGAGTTCGAGCCTGCCAAGGTTTATGGAGATATAGGCGAGTGCGAGGATGCCCACCAGCATGAAGAAGCCAACCGCCATCTCAAGGTTGAATCTCCTCATCTCGTCCTCCTAAAAGACAACATTTATAGGGCCCTCAAGGCTACCCTTTATAAATTGCTGGACCGCTCCATTGCCTGAATTCATTATCTCAGACGGTGTCCCGATCTCTATAATCCTGCCATCATAGAGCATCGCAACCCTGTCAGCGATCTCGAAGATACCAGGCACCTCATGACTGATTATAACACCTGTAAAGTTGAATTTCCTGTGGCTTTCTGCGATCAACTGGTGGATCGAGGAACATATCACAGGATCGAGCCCTGTGGTGGGCTCGTCAAAGAGGATTATCTCTGGCTCCATGACAAGGGCACGGGCAAGGGCCACTCGCTTCTTCATGCCACCACTGAGTTCATCAGGCCACTTGCCCTCAGAACCCCTGAGGCCAACATGTGCAAGCACATCCAGTGCCCTCTCCATTATCTCTTCATCGCGCAGCCTCGTCCTCTCCCTCAATGGAAAGGTGACATTCTCAAGCACCGTCATGGAATCGAAGAGTGCCCCCCACTGGAACAGGAATGCAAACCTCTCCCTTATCCTGTTTATATCATCACCCTTCATGGTGGTGATATCCTCACCATAGACGAGTATCCTCCCGTTGTCAGGCCTGAGGAGGCCTATCAGGTGTTTTAAGAGCACGGTCTTACCAACGCCACTTGGACCCATTATCACAAGGATCTCGCCCCTGAACACCTCAAGGTTCAGACGATCCAGCACCTTTACGCCATTGAATGACTTTGTGACATCGATAAACCTTATTATCGGCTCCCTGCTCATATGAATACCGAGCCTATGAAATAGTCCCAGACGAGGATGAGCACCGACGAGAGGACGACCGCCTCTGTGGTCGCCCTGCTCACACCCTCGGCACCATGTCCACAATAAAAGCCCTTATATGAACAGACCCATGTAACGATGACGCCGAAACTCAATGATTTATATATACCGACAAGCACATCATCCATGTTGATAAAGGTCTGCATCTCTGAAAAATATGTCCCTGAGCTCATCCCAAGCAGTCTGACGCCAACGAAATAACCACCATAGATGCCAACGACATCGAAGATCGCCGCCAGCATCGGAAAGACCAGCAGTCCTGCAAGTATAGTGGGGGAGATGAGGTATCTCACGGGATTCAGCGCCATGGAGTAGAATGCGTCTATCTGCTCTGTTATCCTCATCATACCTATCTCCGCTGTAAGTGCAGAGCCTGTCCTGCCTGTTATCATGAGAGCCGAGAACACAGGGCCGAGCTCCCTGACGAGGCTGAGGGCAACGGCAGGACCGAGCAGTGCCGCTGAACCGAACTTCTCAAGGGTGTAGTAGAGCTGGAGGCCAAGCACCATCCCTGTGAACGCACCTGTAAGCAGGATGATTATCATCGACCTTGTGCCCAGGAACCTGATCCTGAGGAGGAACCACCTGAATTTAAAGGGCGGGGTGAAGAGTGTGTAGATGGCCTCAAATAGAAATATGGTCATCCTGCCCATCTCGGAAAGAACAGACAGGACGTATCCACCCATCCTGGCAATGATGCCCACAATCCACCCCACCAGAAGATTCTATCAAAAAAAGAAAAAAAATGAAGCCGGATCAGGCCTTGACCCCTTTGAACCTCTTGACCTCGATGACACCCTTTATATGAGAGAGCTTCTTGATGAGGTCATCAAGCTGCTGCTTGTCCTTCACCTCAAGGATGAAATTGAACCTTGCCCTTCTGTCGCTGGTCACGGATGCATCTATATGGGTGATATTGATATTATTCGTTGAGATCACCGCGCTCATCTCTGCAAGGAGGCCTGTCTTGTCTATAGTATAGGCAAGTATCTTTGCGGTATAGGTGGTCTTGCCATCACTCGCCCACTCCACCTCAACAAGACGATCCTTGTCCACTGCGTTTGCCTCGAGCATGGGACAGTCAACCGCATGTATTGAGACCCCCTTGCCCCTCGTCACAAACCCGATGACCTTCTCTCCAGGGAGGGGATAACAGCACTTTGTCCTGTGGAACATTATATTATCCACACCCTTGAGGGTGATGCCCTTCTCCTCAACAGGCCTCTTTGGCTGTTCCCTGACGACCTTCTTCTTTGTCCTCTCGGGCTCCGGCAGGAGCCTGTTCACAATCTGGTGGGCTGAGACCCTGCCATAGCCTATGGCAACAAACAGGTCCTCATGGGTCTTTACCCGGAACGCCCTGGCGACTTCGAGTATCTCCTTCGACCTTGCAAGGCTCAGATCCAGCCCGTGCCTCCTCAGGGACTTCTCGAGCAGCTCCTCACCAAGCCTCAGGCTCTTCTGCCTCTCCTCGTTCTTTATCCACTGTTTGATCCTCGCCCTTGCCTTCTGACTCTTTACAAACTTCAACCAGTCCTTGCTCGGCCTGTGTCCTGGCGTGGTTATTATCTCGACCGTATCGCCATTCTGGAGCTTATACCTCAGGGGGACTATCCTCCCGTTCACCTTTGCGCCTGTGCATTGATGACCGATCTCCGTATGGATATAATAGGCAAAGTCAACCGGTGTTGAGCCCTGTGGTAGTTCGATCACATCGCCCTTTGGTGTAAAGACATAGACCACATCAGGGAAGATGTTCCCCTTTACAGCCTCAAGGAACTCCTTTGCGTCCGGCAGATCCTTCTGGAGCCTGACGAGCTCTCTGAGCCACCTGAAATACTCGTCATCGTCCTTGTCGATAACCCCTTTCTCCTTGTATTTCCAGTGTGCAGCAATACCCTCCTCGGCTATCCTGTCCATCTCCTCTGTCCTTATCTGAAACTCTATCTTCTCACCCCTTGGCCCAACGACCGTCGTGTGGAGGGACTGATACATATTCGACTTCGGTGCGCCTATGAAGTCCTTGAACCTACCTGGCACAGGTGTCCAGAGTGAGTGTAAGAGGCCGAGGATGGCATAGCAGTTCGCCTTTGTATCTGTGATGATCCTTATGGCAAGGACATCATAGACCTGCTCAAACGGGATGCCCTGCTTCTTCATCTTCTGGTATATACTGTAGTAGTGCTTTATCCTGCCAAACACCCTCCCAGGGATGGAGGACTCCCTCAGGTATGCCTCCACTATCTTCATTATCTCCTGGAGGTAGCTCTCCTGCTCCTCCCTCCTCTTTGCAACCTTGCGTGTGAGCTCATCATATATCTCGGGCTCAAGGAACTTGAAGCTCAGATCCTCAAACTCCGTCTTCAACCACCCTATACCGAGGCGATTTGCAAGGGGTGCGTATATCTCGAGCGTCTCCTTTGCGATCTTCACCCTCTTCTTCTCCTCAAGAAACTCCAGCGTCCGCATGTTGTGGAGCCTGTCTGCAAACTTGATAAGGATGACCCTTATGTCCTCGGCCATGGCAAGGAACATCCTGCGGAAGTTCTCTGCCTTTGCCTCCTCGGATGTCTTGAACTCCACCCTGCTCAACTTCGTAAGGCTTGAGACCAGGAAGGCTATATCATCACCAAAGAGTGCCTTTATGTCCTCAATCCGTGTGTCCGTGTCCTCTATGGTGTCATGCAGAAGGCCTGCTGCAACAGTGGTGCTGTCCATATGCATGTCTGTGAGGATCGCTGCAACTGCAAGGGGATGTTCGATATAGGGCTCTCCACCCTCCCTCCTCTGCTTGTTGTGGGCCTCGCAGGAGAAGGCATAGGCCCTCTTCAGGAGGCTTACATCGGCGTCAGGACTGTAGGAGAAGACCCTGTCGATGAGGGCATCGATGGTGTTTATCTCCTTTAATACCACCATGCTTTATTATACAACTTTTCCTCCATCCTCCCAAAGACAGAGCAGTCCATTGACCATTACCCATGCCATTATACATGGAGATTATAAGGGAGGAGATGATCCCTGCAGAAAGGTGGGCGCTCTACTCAACCTTCTCTATAAAGGCCTTTGCAGCCTTGAGGGCCTGTTTGAGCACATCTGCGTCATAGAGGAGGCCTCTATAATACCCTGCTATATGCAGCATATCATAGAGCATCTCAAACTCCCTCATTAACTTACCATTACGGACTGACGGGTGTCTTCTAAGGGCCGCCCTGTAGGCGTCCGCTGATTTGGGAAGCTCCTTTTTCGAGAGGCCCTTTTTGGTTATAAGATACTCATTTATCGCCTCCAAGACGGCGAGATAGGCCGTCCCAACTGCCTCTCTCATAAACCACCCTCTTAAATAGGGCCTATCACAATATCACCAAGGATAGAGAGAGGCATTTCAGGGCCCTTACGTCCCCATCTCCCAGCTACTGAGGTATCTCTTCTGCTTAGGGGTAAGCCTGTCTATCTTTATCCCCATGGAGGTGAGTTTGAGTGCAGCGATCTCCCTGTCGATATCATCAGGCACCTTATAGACCTTCTTCTGGAGTGATGAGCCGTTCCTCACCATATACTCTGCAGATAGTGCCTGATTCGCAAAGCTCATATCCATCACAGCGGATGGATGACCCTCTGCTGCTGCGAGGTTTATGAGCCTGCCCTCACCAAGCACATATATCCTCTTCCCGTTCCTGAGTGTAAACTCCTCAACGAAGTCCCTTATGCGCCTCCTCTTCTTCGCCATCTTCTTCAGCTCATCAATCGCTATCTCAACATTAAAATGTCCTGAATTACAGACAATGGCGCCGTCCTTCATGAGACCGAAATGCGTCTTATCTATCACACTTATATCGCCTGTTACCGTCACGAAGATGTCGCCAATCCGTGCTGCCTCCTTCATCGGCCTCACATCAAAGCCATCCATCGTGGCCTCAAGGGCCTTGAGGGGATCCACCTCCGTAACGATCACCTTGGCGCCCATCCCCCTTGCCCTCATCGCAACGCCCTTACCACACCAGCCATAACCTGATACAACAAACACAGAGCCTGCCATCAACCTGTTTGTCGCCCTCAGTATGCCATCTATGGTGCTCTGGCCTGTCCCATAGCGGTTGTCAAAGAGGTGCTTTGTATAGGCGTCATTAACGGCTATAATCGGATAGCGGAGCACACCCTTCTCAGCCATCGCCCTCAGCCTTATAATGCCTGTGGTGGTCTCCTCTGTGCCGCCTATCACATCCTTGACAAGGCCAACCCCTTCCTTGTGGAGGGTGCTCACAAGGTCTGCACCATCATCCATCGTGATATTTGGTCTTATTGAGAGGGTGGCCTTTATGTGCCTGTAATAAGTCCTGTTGTCCTCACCCTTTATTGCAAAGACCGGGATCTTGAGATGCTTAACAAGAGAGGCTGCCACATCGTCCTGTGTGCTCAATGGATTTGATGCACACAGTGCCACCTCGGCACCACCTGCCTTAAGGGTCTCCATAAGGACAGCGGTCTCCGTGGTCACATGGAGACAGGCGGCAAGCCTGACGCCCCTTAATGGCCTCTCCTTCCTGAATCTCTCTTTTACAAGCCTCAGAACAGGCATCTCCCTTGATGCCCATTCTATCCTCAACCTTCCCTTTTCAGCCAGTTTGATATCCCTTATGTCGTAGTTCAATTTTCCTCCCCTTTTCTTAAGATATTTTAGAAGTTTCTAACAAGGCAGGCCTTTACTTTGCCGCCTTCTTGAAGAGATCAACCAGATCGGTCTTCTCCCATGTGAACTCGGGTTCGCTCCTTCCGAAATGGCCATATGCAGCGGTCTTCTTATAGATCGGCCTCCTCAGGTTGAGCTTTTTGATGATGCCCTTTGGTGTGAGGTCTATATTCTTCCTCACGATCTCCTCTATCTCCCTGTCAGGTATCTTTCCTGTGCCGAATGTGTCGATGAGGATAGAGACAGGCTCGGGCACACCTATCGCATAGGCGAGCTGGAACTCCACCTTGTCTGCAAGCCCGGCGGCGACTATGTTCTTTGCCACATACCGCGCCATGTATGATGCAGACCTGTCGACCTTTGAGGGGTCCTTGCCAGAGAAGCATCCACCACCGTGACTGCCAACACCCCCGTAACTGTCAACTATTATCTTCCTGCCTGTCAGTCCTGTGTCTCCCATCGGGCCACCGACAACAAACCTGCCCGTGGGGTTTATATGGTATGTGACATGCTCCTCATCAAGCAGCTCCCTGGGGACGATGGGTTTTATAACCTTCTCAACGATATCCTCCCTCATCTCCTTGAGGGTGATATCAGGGCTGTGCTGGGCAGAGACGACTATTGTATGGACCCTGTATGGCTGGCCATCCCTGTACTCTATGGTAACCTGTGTCTTACCATCGGGTCTCAGATAGCCAAGGATGTCCTTCTTCCTCACCTCGGTGAGCCTCATGGCAAGTTTATGGGCGAGCATTATTGGCATGGGCATGAGCTCGGGTGTCTCATTGCAGGCATAACCGAACATGAGTCCCTGATCGCCTGCCCCTCCTGGGTCAACGCCCAGGGCTATATCCGGTGATTGTTCATGGATCGAGGTAATAACCGCACAGGTCTCATAATCAAACCCGTACTTCGCCCTTGTATAACCTATATCCCTTATGGTATCCCTCACTATCGAGGGGATGTCCACATAACAGGATGTGGTTATCTCACCCGCAACAAACACAAGTCCTGTTGTGAGGGTGGTCTCACAGGCAACCCTTGCATCCCTATCCTCCGATATGATGGCATCAAGGATGGCATCGGATATCTGATCCGCGATCTTATCAGGATGACCCTCTGTTACAGATTCAGACGTGAATATATAGTTTCTCCTCCTCATATCTTACCCCCGTAAAAAAGTATTTTTTATTAAAAACTTTTTTTGACCCTCTTGTCAAGGTGAGAACTCTTTCCGGTTAGGACATAGTATCCACCCTGCGAATAATAAACCATGGAAGAGGAGGAATATCAGACCCTTCGTCCCCAGGGATAAAGAAGAAGCCTCT
>MTOQ01000090.1 GCA_002011735.1 Nitrospirae bacterium JdFR-81
AGAGGCTTCTTCTTTATCCCTGGGGACGAAGGGTCTGATATTCCTCCTCTTCCATGGTTTATTATTCGCAGGGTGGATACTATGTCCTAACCGGAAAGAGTGATGACCTTGACAGGAATATCTCTGCCATCTCAAAAAGACTGCATCTTAAGCGTTCCGATGTCGTAAGAATGGCCCTGGAGCGATTTCTACAGGAATTCCAGAACCCGATCCTTATGACAAGGTTAAAGGATTAATCGGGGGTATCTCTTCTGGTGTTACTGACCTGGGGGGAGTGCCACAGAAAGTACCTTCTTAAGAAACTGAGAAGGCATGTGTAACATCCTTTTAGATACGGGGGTCTTTGTTGCCCTCCTTGACCGTAGTGAGAGGAATCACGAACGGTGTGTCTCTTTCTTCAAAAGCCTTAAAGGTAATATATTCACTACTGAACCCGTCCTGACGGAGGTAATATCTCTACTCGGTCCTGTCCTTCAAAGACAGAGGATATGTATTGAATTTATTCTTAAGGGTGGTCGGCACTTGTACCTCAATCAAGAGAGAGCCTTTCAAGAGCGCTCTCGTTAATGGAAAAGTATAAGAACATCCCAATGGATTTTGCCGATGCAACCCTTGTTGCACTTGCAGAGGAGGCAGGTATTGATGAAGTCCTGACGCTTGATGTGAAAGGCTTCAGTGCCTATCGTATCAACGGCAGAAACCCATTTAAGATATTGCCATAGAATAGAACAAAATAGAGGGGTTTCCGTTTTAATAGGATATCAAGTACAAATACGCTTTGCAATAATTTCACACGAGAATCGAGAGTGAAATTTACATAAGCCATTTACCATAAATTGTTTACTTATTAAGAAAACTTTAATATATAAGTATATGAGGAAGGATACAGAAAATTTTCTTCTCTCTTCTGACCACGACCTACAAACTGCCCGTCATATGTTTCAGACAGGCAGATATGTCTATGTTGTATTTATGTGTCACATGGCTATAGAAAAGTTGTTAAAGGCTATTGTTGCAGAAACAATCGATAGCGTACCCCCCAAAACCTATAATCTTCTGTATCTGGTAAAACTTGCAAATCTTTCTATACCTCAGAATCTTTTTGATTTTATTGCAAAATTAAACAACGCAAGCGTGGTTACCAGATATCCACAAAGACTTCAGGAGTCTTATAGAAAGTTATCCAAGAGAGGTAGTTGAAGGTTATCTCAAGAATACAGAAGAGGTTTTAAAGTTGTCATCTCTAATGATTTCAAGGGCATGAACATAAGAGAGAGACTTGAGATTCTTGGACTTGCCGCAGGAAGGGTATTTGAGCCTATAGAGGCGATTGGGTATACAGAAGAAGAAATAAGGGACGTAAAGGGCACCTTTCTGGAAGAGATACTATCCTGAAAGATTTCAGAGCATCAAAAACTTGCACTTGCGAAGTGCAACTTCTCCATATCTAAGGTGTTGGTTGTGTAAATAACTACTTGGCGGTTAATCCGAACATCCTCTCTATCTCCCCTGATGCCATCTTTGCCTCTTTTTCGATGTCTGAACCGGGGTTGGATATTACTTTGCTGAAGTATCTCTGGAGGATGTTTGAGACAGCAGGGTAAAGGGGGGTGCGTGGCCTCGGGTAGGCTGTCAGGAAGACCTCCTTCATGCTCGCAAAATGGGGATATGCCTTGAGTATATCCTGATCCTCATAGAGTCTCTTCCTTGTTGGTGCCCTGCCTGCCTTTAATGCGAGGAGCTTCTGAATCCTCTCACTCGTCAGAAACCTTGCAAATACCAGTGCAGCCTCCTTGTTCTCAGAATAACTGCTTATACCAACCTGCCATCCACCCAGGGTGGAGTAGCTCCTGCCGCCAGGAAAGTGCGGTAGCCTCGTTATACCAACCTTACCCACAATCTTTGAACGATCAGGGTTGTTTGAGACCTCCCACGCATAGGGCCAGTTACGGTGGAAGACCGCCTTACCCTGTATGAAGAGATCGAGTGATTCAGGCTCCTGGTATGTGAGTACACCACGGGGGGCGACCTCTCCAATGATCCTGTCCCTTACGAACCTGACGGCCTCAATCGCTGCGGGGTCGGCTATCCCTACCCTTCCACTGTCAGGATCGATTATGTTCCCTCCGTTACTCAGTATATACTCCATCATGTCACAGACAAGCCCTTCGTATTGTTTGAACTGCCCTGAGAATCCGTATATCTCATTGCCCCTCTTTGCCTCCTCAGAGACGATCCTCTCCGCCTGTCTCACCATTTCATCCCATGTCTCAGGGGGCTTAAACCCATATTTATCAAGCAGGTCCTTACGGTAATAAAGCACACCGCTGTCGATGAACAGGGGTATCCCATAAATCCTGCCTTTATATTTATTGGCCAGGATGGTGCCCTCCAGAAACTCCTTCTGCTCTGATGGGGTGAACACATCGTCAAGTGGCATCGCCCATCCTGCGGCTGCAAACTCGGGTGGCCAGATGACATCCATAAGGAATACATCCACATCCCTGCTCTTGTTCTTCAGCTTCTGCGTCAGTAGATCATGGAAGGCCGTTGAGGAGTGTGGGCCCACCTCCTTTATCACCTTGATATCAGGGTGTTCCTCTGCAAATATCCTGTATATCTCCTCCCATGCCTCTGGGATATTTGGCTTCCATGTTACAAAGTGGATTACTGTCTCGGCCCTCTCCTGCTTCTCCTCACACCCTGAAAGGGATAAAAGGGGCAGGATGATAAGTGACATAAAAAGAAGCAGGAATGGTTTGATCTTAATTCTGATCTTTAAGGCCAACATTTATCAATTCGGTATGCTAACATTGATCTTCATTGGATCCAGAGCAATCTCCTGAATATCCATCCTGTATCTCCATACTCATCCTCTACCTTCACCCATGAGCCCTTTATCTTCAGGACCTTGAATGAATAATACTTGAACGCCGGACTCAGGATATTCTTTTCATAGTTGGTCCCTGGCCCGCTCCTGACATTGGCCTTATCCACCTTTACCACCGCACACTTGAACTTATCCGTCACCAGTTTCCTGTAAATCCAGTGGATATCGCCATCCACGTCTATGACCTTGAACCAGTTTCCCTTCCTTGCCAGTCTCTTAAACGGCATGTATTTGAAGACCTGCCAGGTCCTCTCGTATCTTGTCCCAGGACCACTCCTCAGGTTGGCCTTGGGGACATTTACACACAATGCGTATGCATCGTTAAGGGTGATAAACAACAGCAACACTATACATAAAATCCTCACTTAAACCCCCTCGACAGGTTATCGGTAATCCTGACTTCTATATATTACACCATTGTAAGGGTATTTTAAATGGTCTGCGGGATAAAAAATTCTTCCCCTCCCTGAGGGAGGGGAAGACCAGGCATTCCTATCAGAGGCACTCAAATCCTCTAAATGCCTTCGTATTTCTTCATGCGCCAGTATTCTGCGTTGAGAGACTCGACTATATAATCCACCCTCCCTGTCCTTAGGAGCTTTCCTATGGCCTCCAGAAGGACCTTTGGATGCTTCATCATTATGGTGAAGAGGATGGAGTAGAAGCTTATATTACCTGAACGCCTGAGATAGTTCCTCACAAAGAATGCATTCTGGAGCTTTCTGCGGATCTTCTTCAGCTCCTCCTTCTCGAATGTGATGGACATCAGCGGCATCTCCGGCTGCCTGTGTGCCCACACCTCTGAGAATGGGATGTTTGGATCGAGCCAGCCATTCTTGATCGCCATGTCATAGATCTCTGTACCAGGATAGGGTGTGAGGAAATAGAATGCGGTATAATCTGCCTTTATCTCCTTTGCCACCTTGAAACTCTGTTCGATATCCTCCTTTGTCTCTTCTGGATTCCCGATGATAAAGGTCGCGAGTGTCCTGATGCCAACCTTCCTGCAGAGTTTAAATGAGTTCTTTATCTTCTCGGTCCTGTCGCCATGACCACCCTTGCCAAGTACCTTCAGTATCTTTGGAGAACCACTTTCAACACCAAAGTCGAGCTGGACAAGCCCTGCGTCTTTCATGAGCCTCAACAGCTCCTCATCGGTCTGATCAACCCTTGACTGGCCTGCCCATTTGATGTCAAGCTTCCTCCTCTTGAGCTCTTCACAGTATTCCCTCACCCATCGGGAATTGAGGGTGAATGTATCATCGCAGTAGTAGATGCCCTTTATCCCATATGTATTGCGAAGATGCTCTATCTCGTCAACGACATTCTTTACAGACCGCCTTCTCGTCTTCCTGCCAAAGATGTTGTGACTACCGCAGTAGATGCATCTATAGGGACAGCCCCTGCTTGTGACAATGGTCGTCTGCTTATCCGTGGCATATCCCCTGATAATGCCTGGTGGCTTAAGATAGGGCGTCATGTCTATCAGGTGACGGGCCGGGAAGGGTAGTGTGTCCAGGTCCTGTATCAGTTCCCTCCTTCCGTTGTCCACTATCCTGCCGTTGTCCCTGTACATCACACCCTTAACACCTGCGAGGGACTCATTGTTCTGGAGCTTCTGACAGACCTCAACCATGGTCTCCTCACCCTCACCGACCACTATAAAGTCGAGGCCGAACTCATTCATCGTCTCAACAGGCTTGACGGTTGTGTGAACGCCCCCGCTGCAGAACATCGCATTGGGCAGCTCCTTCCTGAGGCTCTTATTGAGCCTGTATGCCCTCTGATAACCGACCGTGAGGAAGCTCAGACCAATGAGATCAGGGTCGAAATCCTTGATCTGTCTGATCATGTCTGCCTGATAGTCAGGGTCAGCATCAAAACACTGGACCTGATGGCCGTGTTTTTCAAGCATTGCAGCCACATATAAAAGACCCAGTGGTGGGACCACATTATTTCCATCCAGTACCTGTGCATTTACCAATGTAACCTTCATAATCCTTACACCTCTCTTTTCACCCGCAACAGGCCTTCCCCTGTTGCAGTGGTTTTGTGCCCTTCAAAGTTACAGAATAGAAACTTATATACTCAACCTTTTTATAGAGATAGTTCTGCGTGAGGCTCACATCCGAAAATCCGACCTCCTTGACTATCTCGACAAACCTCTTGTCTGTCAATGCACCAGAGATACAGGCGTTCCAGAGTTCCTTGTCCCTCTTCATATAGCCTGGCACAGGCTTATCAGAGACGATGTCCGAGATGATAAACCTTCCGCCTGGCTTTAAGACCCTGAAGATCTCATCGATAACCTTTGCCTTATCCTCTGTCAGGTTTATCACACAATTGGAGATCACGAGGTCAATAGAGCCATCCTCTATGGGAAGCTCCATGAGGTTGCCCTTCCTGAATTCAACCACATTGTAACCGAGGACCTCTGCAACCTTCTTGGCACTCTCCGTCGCCTTCTCTATCATCTCATCCGTCATATCAACCCCTATCACCCTGCCGTTTCTGCCCACCTTCTTTGCGGCGATGAAGCAGTCGATACCACCACCTGAGCCGAGGTCCAGTATCGTCTCACCCTCCCTGATACCGGCAAGGGCAGCAGGGTTACCACATCCATAGGAGACCTCGAGCACCTCGTTCGGGATGTGCTCAAGGTCTTTGGGGTCATAACCTGTCGGGCAGTAGTAATCGGTCACCGGATCCTTGGCAGCCTTTGCAAACTTCAACTTCACCGTCTTTGTAACATGCCCCTTTATCTCTGGCTTACAGACCTCCTCATCGCCCTCCACATTGACAGACAGCACGCATGTGCAGTGATGACACCCTACATCAAACCTCCTGTCCTTTGACTTAAAGCCATTGGCAAGGTATGATGGGAGTTTTGCATCCATGGCATTAAAGACAGTGGGCGTTATGTACCCCTCTGTGCCTTTCTGATAAACCCCCTCGGTGGCAAGGCTCCAGAGGGCGTCTTCATATAATACCTTATATGTTGAGCAATAAGGGTCCTGTGCCTCTATCGCACCCCTGCCTGTATCCACCTCGCTCGCATAATAGCTATGGGACTGGCAACCACCACCGCAGAGGTATCTAAGATAGCAATCTCCACATTCCGGCTTATTAAGCACCGTATTCGACCTGCATCTGTTCATAACATCAGAGTTGAGCCATATGTCCTTGAGGGATCGATCCCTTATCGAGCCTGCATCGAAGTTCTTGTCGCCATTCAATGAGGCACATGGATAGACATGACCATCTGAATTTACACATATCTTGTCCCAGCAATTATGGCATAGGTCGTACTTCCTCCCCCTCTTCGCCCTGACCCTTGCCTTCATCGCCTCCATATTGTCAACGATCACATCATCCTCTGTAAGGTACTCCTTCTTGAGCTCCCTCATTATCTGCGCGATCCTGTCGGATGGCACAAAGAGCTCATTCAGGTTGTTCGCCCCCCTGCCCTTCGCATGCATCCAGAGGATGCTGTGCTCCTTTATACCCAGGGTGGCAAGAAAATCGGATGTCTCTTTTATATGGCCCTCATTGTATTTGTTAATGGCCGTGGAGACGATCGGGACTATCCCTGCCC
This sequence comes from Nitrospirae bacterium JdFR-81, assembly GCA_002011735.1. Taxonomy (GTDB): domain Bacteria; phylum Nitrospirota; class Thermodesulfovibrionia; order UBA6902; family UBA6902; genus JdFR-81. The sequence continues at coordinate 6,486 of MTOQ01000090.1, forward strand.
CCAGGAGATTTCTTATCCCTTTCAGGGCCTTTTCAAAACTGCCATTGCCCCTTAATCTATCGTGTATCTCTGCATTCGGCCCTTCAAGACTCACCTGAAACACAAGCCTTGGTGAGATGACGGACTTGATGCGGGATATCTTATCCTCGTCAAGGAGCATGGCGTTTGTGAGGATGATCAACTCACGCCCCTTCTTGTTGGTGATGTAGTCTATGATCTCAAAGATATCCTCCCTTATGAATGGCTCACCACCGGTGATGTAGAACCTCCTTACACCAAGCCCTGTGGCCTCATCAACAAGCCCTATTATCTCCTCTGTGGTCAGCTCACCCTCAAGGGATTTACCTGCACTCACCAGACAGTGTTTACACCTGAGGTTGCATGAGAGGGTCACATATATCCAGAGCTCATCGAGCCTATCAGGTGTGACCGCCTTATCCCTGCCCGAATATGGTGGCCTCAAAAATTCCTTATCAGAGACGAAATCTATCGTCCCTGCTGCATTTACAAACTCCGCAACCTCCCTGTAGACATCTTCAGCCTTGCCATCCCCTATTCCATATCTCTCAGTGATCGCCTTCTGTATATCGACAAGCCTGTTCTTACCATTACACATCTTTATGATCTCTGCACCCGTGCGATTCACACTTATCCAGTTTGGTGACTCAGGATCGATAAAGAGATACACACCGTCTCTCTCCTTGAGGACATACTCAGGACAATAGAGCACATCATCTGACTTGAAGACCTTGTGTGGGATCTCCCTTATCTTCCACTCATTGATCTGATATTGTTTTATCCTTAAATCCCTTGTTGGAGAGCAACATGATTCAGCCATCTTCGCACCCCTTCTACTTAATTTAAGGTAGATATATCAAAGACTGGATAATACAACATAATAAATGTTTTTATATTATAAAACTTACACCTAATCATCATAAAAGTCAAGGCCGCACAACCTGGACATCTCAACCCCTAACGACTTGCAGACAGAACGCCCTATCCTGTATCCTTAAGTTTTGATGTCAGGGGTATTCAGGATAATCTCTGTAGCAGGTGCACACAGCGGGGTGGGCAAGACCACACTGTGCTCCCTCCTTCTCAGGGAACTAAGGGACTATGGTGCCATTAAGTTCACAAAGGAGGCCTTCGGCACGCCATTGATTGACAGTGAGGAGATAATCCTCCAGAAGGGGAAGGACACGGCCATAATGGTGTCCTCAGGTGCCAAGAAGGTCATACTCATAGGTGGCCAGGGGGAGACGCTGAGGGATGCACTTGAGAGAGCCATCGGTATGATGAGGCCATTCCGTGGCGTGATTATAGAGGGCAACGGCCCGATAGAATTCCTCAGGCCTGATCTATTAATATTTGTCATAGGCCCTGACAGGAAGATCAAGGCCCCTGCCATGGGAATACTGGAGAGGGCGGATATAGTGGTCGTCAACTCCGAGGGCGGTGAGAGGGACACATCACTTATGGATAGACTGCGGACAGGGGCAAGGATATTCTTTGTTGACCTGAAGAATAAGGGACAGGAGACAGAGGCACTGCTCTCCTGTATAAAGGAGGCCATTGTCTGAGATTTGGTATCCCATATAATGTTATAATTGAAAATATATCTTCATTAATTGGCAAGAATAGATGGAGATAAATGTCCTTTTATTTGAACTGGCCCTTACATTCTACCTCCTCTCCACCATCACAGGTGTCATAGAGCTGTTCAGGAGGAGGAAGGCCACCTCGAACGCAACACGATATCTGGCGATTATCGGGTTTCTATTCCACTCGGCAAACATCGTTGTCAGATACATCCAGGGAGGCCATATACCCATCATGACCATCCACGAGGCGTCCTCATTCTTCTCGTGGTGCATACTGTTGCTCTTCTTCTTCCACGAGTATCGTTACAGGCTGGGACTGTTGGGATCATTCATAATGCCCATTGTGTTTATACTTATGCTTTCATCATCCATCTTTCCAAGAGAGATCAAGGCCCTGAGCCCCGTGCTCAAGAGTTACTGGTTCGGTATCCATGTGACACTGGCCTTTGTCGGCGATGCTGCATTTGCCATGGCATGTGGCATCGGCATCATGTATCTCGTCCAGGAGAGATACGTCAAATCAAAACACCTGAGCAGACTGTTCCAGAAGCTACCAAGCCTTGAGACACTCGATGCCATAAACTATCACCTAATCACACTCGGTTTCCCGCTCTTAACCCTTGCGATAATCACAGGTGCAATATGGGCGAACACCGCCTGGGGGACATTCTGGCGATGGGACCCCAAGGAGGTATGGTCATTGATAACATGGCTGATATATGCCTTGCTCCTGCACCTGAGACTCTCATACGGCTGGAGGGGTAGAAAGGCCTCTATCCTCTCAATAGGGGGGTTTTTATTTATCCTGTTTACATTCTTCGGTGTAAGCCTGGTGATGAAGGGATTCCATGTCTTCGGGTAGAGACTCGTCATGGAGATATTAGTTGTTGGTCTGAATCATAAGACAGCGCCCATAGAGATCAGGGAAAGGGTCGCATTTGATGGGCAGAAGATATTTGATGCCCTGAGGATACTGAGGGAGTCCGAGGTTGTGAGGGAGAGCATCATCCTGTCGACATGCAACAGGGTGGAGGTCTATGCAGGCGTAAAGGATGGGGAGGACGGGGCAGAGTTTATAAAGGGCTTCTTCTCGGACTTCCACAATATCCCGAGAGAGCTACTTGACAAAAGCCTGTATGTATACCACGGAGCAGAGGCGATAAGGCACATATTCAGGGTCTCCTCCAGCCTTGATTCGATGATCGTGGGTGAGCCACAGATACTGGGCCAGGTGAAGGATGCCTTCAGCCTCTCCTTGAAGAGCAAGAATACCGGTGTGGTGCTCAACAGATTGATGGAGAAGGCATCGTCCGTTGCAAAACGCATAAGGACAGAGACAAGGATCGCCGAGAGTGCCGTGAGCATAAGCTTTGCCGCTGTTGAGCTTGCAAAGAAGATATTCGGAGACCTCTCTGTCAAGAGCTTTATGCTCATAGGTGCCGGTGAGATGGCAGAGCTTGCCACCCGACACCTTATAAACAACGGAGTGAAGGATGTCTCTGTGACAAACCGCACATATGAGAGGGCAGAGGAACTTGCGAGGGAGTTTGGGGGGAGACCTGTAAGGTTCGATAACCTGCTGGATGAGCTCAAACATATTGACATAGTGATATGCTCCACAGGCGCACCCAACTACATCCTCACAAAACAGGACCTCCAGAGGATAATGAAACAGAGGAAACAGAAGCCCATGTTTATAATAGACATCTCCGTCCCGAGGAACATAGACCCCAAAATAAATGACCTTGATAATGTCTATCTCTATGATATAGATGACCTTCAGGGTGTGATAGAGCTGAATATCCAGGCCAGAAACAGGGAGGCACAGAAGGCCGAAGAGATCGTCACGGCAGAGGTCGAGTCATTCCTGAGGTGGAAGGCATCTCTCTCAGCCGTCCCCACGATCGTGGCACTCAGGGATAAGGCAGAGATGATCAGGAAGGGCGAGCTTGAGAAGGCCCTCAGAAAGCTTGGACCCCTTGGTGAGGAGCAGATAAAGACCATCGATTACCTGACAAAGGCGATCGTGAACAAACTCGTCCACCCTCCAACCGTTGCCCTCAAATTTGAACAGGAGGATAAAGACGAACTGATCGCCACGATCAGGAAGCTCTATGGCCTAAATAGTGAAAAGGGATAGTGACTACCTTGACAACCCATCCAGCCTGAGGATAGTATAACCTTCGGAAAGTTGGAGATAAATGTGGTTATCAAAATGGCAGGGAGAGGCGGCTATACTCAAAAAGATACTTCCTGCCTGTAGGAGCACATCAACATAAGATCCCTGGGAATAAGCAAGACCGGAGATATACCGTGAAGGAAAGGATCATCATCGCAACCCGTGGTAGCAAGCTTGCGATGTGGCAGGCAGAGTGGGTAAGGGGAGAGCTGCTGAGGAGGCACCCCGAGCTCAGGATAGAGTTCCTCAAGGTCAAGACGACAGGTGACAAGATCCTTGATGTCCCCCTTGCAAAGATAGGTGGTAAGGGGCTCTTTGTAAAGGAGATAGAGGAGGCCCTGCTGAGGGGGGATGCTGATCTTGCAGTGCACAGTATGAAGGATGTGCCAGTGATCCTGCCAGAGGGACTGCATATATCGGCCGTCTGTAAAAGGGAAGACCCCAGGGATGCCTTTGTGACCCAGATCCAAGATTCAAGATTCAAGATTCAAAGCTTCAATGGCCTGCCAAGAGGTGCAACGGTGGGGACAAGCAGTCTGAGGAGGGCGTGCCAGATACGTGCAAGAAGGCCTGACCTGGTGATAAAACAACTACGGGGAAACCTCGACACCCGAATAAGAAAGCTCGATGAGGGCCAGTTTGATGCCATAATAGTCGCCTCTGCCGGTATAAGGAGGCTCGGCATGGAGGAGAGGATTACAGAGCTGCTCTCAACAGATATAAGCCTCCCTGCAATAGGACAGGGTGCCATCGGTATAGAATGCAGGAAGGATGATGATCTTATAAATGACCTCCTTAGAGGCCTCAACCACAAGGAGACATCCATCTGTGTCAGGGCAGAGAGGGCCTTCTTAAAGAGGCTCGAAGGTGGCTGTCAGGTCCCGATTGCAGCATATGCAAGGATAAATCCATCATCCGATAGCCGTCAACAGTCACTGACCATTGAGGGACTTGTGGGAAGCATATCAGGTGATACCATCATAAGGGGATCCATGGAGGGGGTGGTTGAAGATCCTGAGGCAGTTGGAATGGCACTTGCCGAGGACCTCCTCTCAAGGGGTGCGGACAGGATACTCTCTGAGGTATACGGTAATCCAGAGGGTTGATATCCTTGCCCTTTTCCGTGTCTTTAGGATATATTAGAGCATGCTTGAATTGATGCGCAGTCATAAATTCTTCAGCTTCTTCCTCCTGTCAGCCATCACCTTCATGATAATAATCACCTTTGTCTTCTGGGGCATAGGCCCAAAGGATAATCCGACCACCGGCATTGTTGCAGAGGTGGAGAATAAAAGGCTGACCATTGATGAATACTGGAGGGCGTATGATAATGAGTACAAACGGCTGAGAGAGATCTATCAGAACGAAGATGACATAAAGAAACTCGATATCAGCGAGAAGGTCCTTGGATCATTGATAGACAGGATGGTCCTGACGGTAGCAGCCGAAAAGGCTGGAATAAGGGTGTCTGAAGAAGAGCTACAGAAGGAGATAATGAAGATGCCATACTTTCAGAGGAATGGGGTGTTTGACCCTGATGTCTATAGAAGGGCTCTCAAGCTCAACCGTCTCACCCCCCAGATATTTGAAGAACAGTTAAGAGAAGACCTCATCTTTATAAAGATGAGCAGGCTGATAAAAGAGGCCTCTGACCTCACTGTAGATGAGAAGGAACTGATAGAGTCCCTGAAGGAGAAGAACCCCCAGATAGCAGAGGCGATCCTCTCAAGCAAGGGGAATCAGGCCCTAAAGGCATATATAGAGGCCATGAAGAAGAGGATGAAGATCAAGATAAACAGAGACCTCATCTCCTAAGACCCCTGAGATGATGGAGATACTGAAGTCTCTGCCCCTAACCTTTATCCCCCTGTTCGTTGCAATAGATATATTTGGTATATTACCGATCTTCACATCCCTGACAGTGGAGATGTCCCCAGATGAAAAAAGGACTGTTATCAGAGACTCAACCATAACCGCCCTTATAGTGAGCATGGTATTTGTTGCGCTCGGTGAAGGGGTCTTCAGTATCCTCGGGATCACTGTTGATGACTTCAAGATTGCAGGGGGTCTCGTCCTCCTTGTGCTTGCCATAATAGAGCTCATAAAGCCATCAGGGCTGAGGAGGGACCATGAGGATACCATAGGTGTGGTCCCAATAGGTGTCCCACTCATCGTTGGGCCTGCCGTGCTTACCACATTGATAGTCCTGATAGACCACTATGGTATAGCGCCCACGGTGATCTCGCTTGTGATCAACCTCGTGATCGTCTGGATCGGACTGAACGCCTCCAGGGAGATAACAAGATTCATCGGTAAGAATGGGATCCTCGCAATCTCAAAGGTGATGGCACTGCTACTTGCCGCAATAGCGGTGATGATGATAAGACTCGGGATAGAGGGCTTAACTTCTTGAGGATGATCAACCCCATATTACAAAACCCGGCTCAACCTTGAAGGTGCTATAGAGATCTTGACTTTCATACTGTCAACACACTACTCTTATCCTCAGATGGCAGGCCGAACCCTCAAGATAAGACTCGAAGACGATGGATACTGCTTTGTGTGTGGTAAGAGGAACCCCATCGGCCTTGGACTTGATTTCTCCTTTGATGGAGAGACTATAAAGACAGAGTTTGTCCCGCGCAAGGAGCATCAGGGATATATGGACATCGTGCACGGTGGTATAATCTCGACACTCCTTGATGAGGCTATGGTAAAACTGGCTATCGCCATGAAGATGCCTGCCGTTACCGCTCATATAGAGGTGCGCCTTCGTAGACCGGCAAGGGTGGGCGAGAGGATAAAGGTCTCAGCAGAGGTGCTGAAGAAGACAGGAAGGGTCATACAGGCCTATGCCAAGGCTGTCACGGACAGGGCTGTTATTGCTGACGCAAGGGGGAAGCTGGTAAGGGTCCCCATGAGTGACACTTAGTATCTGTTATTAAAATAGTCCTCCAGTATCTGCCTGTGGTCAAAGGCGATATCCTCGGGGAGATTGTCCCTCGTGAATATCCCCACCTCTTTTGCGTCATCACCTGCCACGGGCTTGCCCGAGGCCCTGGCTATGAATATGGTTGAGACTGTATGATGCCTTGGATCCCTCCTGGGATCTGAATATGTATGGAACTGCCTCACAATCTCTATATCAAGCCCTGTCTCCTCCTTTGCCTCCCTGACCACCGCCTCCTCCAGGGTCTCGCCGTAATCAACAAAACCGCCTGGTATTGCCCAGCCAGGTGGCGGGTTCTTCCTCTTGATGAGTATTATCCCTCCATCGATCTCGATAATGGCATCAACCGTAAGATAAGGACCCCGTGGCTTTGTGCTCATCATATTCCTCCTTCAAACCATTATTATCCTTGAGGGTAAATTATTCTCCTCAGAATTTCAACCTCTTTGACGACCTTTGAGAAGATATCCTCTGGAGCCATGAGCCCTGTGACATCAACCCAGTGCACCCCTGGCTCCTTCTTGAACCATGTAAACTGTCTCTTCGCATACATCTTTGTCCGTCTCTTCAACAGCCTCTTTGCCTCATCAAGACTGACCGTGCCATTGAGATACAGCGCCATCTCTTTATATCCCAGCGCCTGAAGGGGTATCCTGTGGGGATTCATCCTGAGGAGCCTCTCTGTCTCCTCTATCAATCCATCCTGTATCATCCTCTCAACCCTATCCTCTATCAACCTATAGAGCTCCCTCCTCTGCCTTGTGAGACCTATCTTTATAAAGTCATATGGAAGAGGGGCTGTCTGTATGCGCTGGAGTTCGGTAATCCTCTCCTTGGTCTTCAACGACACCTCGATCGCCCTTATGATCCTCCTCAGGTCATTGGGCTCAATCCTCTCAGAGGCGGCAGGATCGAGCCTCTGAAGATAGCCATGCAGATACCCCCTGCCCTTCTCCCTCTCCATCTGCATCAATCGTTCCCTGAGCGACCAGTCAGCTGGGGGTGCCTCAAAGAGTCCCCTTGTAATCGACCTTATATAGAGTCCTGTTCCACCAACTATCACGGGTATCCTCTCCTGACCGTGCAGATCATCTATCACCTCCACCGCCCTCCTCTTGAATTCACCTGCACTGAAGGACTCCTGGGGAGAGAGGATATTGATAAGATGATGTTTGACCTCACTCAACTCTCTGATAGAGGGTTTCGCCGTGCCGATATCCATATGTCTGTAGACCTGCATGGAATCAGCACTTATAATCTCGGTCTTCAGGGCCTTTGCGAGCAATATGGAGACCCCTGTCTTACCAACACATGTCGGCCCCATAATGATGATCACCTTATTCATCGGCAATATTTTCAGGTCAAATGGATGGTATTGTCAAGGAACAGGGCCTGTGTGCATTGATCGGATCTGATCACAACACCGGTTAGAAGAGGGGGGTTTTTTATAAGAAAGGGCCCTCTTCCTTCCCTTTATGACAGGGCCCTTTCAGGGGCTCCTCAGGCACCTATGAATGTTAATGGGTTCCTGTATTCATGGCACTGGGTGCAGACCTTTCTGGCAACCTCTTTTGTCACCCTCCATGAATGCTCTTTATGGCACTGGGTGCATTCAAGCCCAACGGTCTGGATATGTAGCTTGTGTTTACCGACATTCACTATCTGTGGATGACAGCTCAGGCATGTCCCATAATCAGGCCTCACCTTTTTGTGGGGCCTGTGGCACTGGTAGCAGAAGAACTGCATGGGCGCATCCTTTGGTCTGTTTATCTTTATCGCCCTCTTGATGAGCTCCTCTGGTGGCTGGAAGTGCTTCACATCGATGGTCGCGTCAAGGATCAGCTCCTTCCTCACCGATTCGTCCCCATGACAGAAGAGGCACTTCTTCGGCCCTGGCAGGAGGGTCGGGGTCCTGTCTGTATGACAGTTGAGGCAGGGCAGATCCACCATGCCCTTGCCATGCACCTCCCTGTCCTTGTGGCATGTGATACAGTATCTCTCTTCAAGGGTGAACTGATGGACACGGTATCCATGGCACTTGGAACATTCGATCTTCTCCATGAAGTAGTGTCTTGCATGGAGCCTTGAGTTGTTGATCTTCTTTGCGGCAGGATACTCGGGATTCTCCTCCCAGTGGCATCCAACACAGTATTTCCACGGGACTATGATCTTCCCGTATCTCACAGGGACCTTCTCGATCCTCCTGATAAAGGCACTGACCATCAGAGTGTTGAGTTCCTTTATTGTGAGGTGATGGCACTCGTGGCAATTTATATCCTTATGTTCAGACTTCTTCCATGCCTCAAAGGCAGGCTCCATTATATGGCAGCTCTTGCAGAACTTGGGATTGTTCTGTGTGAAGTTATATGTTGTGAAGGCGGTAAAGCTTGCACCTATAATACTGATGAAGATCAGGATCGCTATTATCGCCTTTGCCAGTGTGGGTGTCCTGTCTCTGAAGTCCTTCCATCTGTCACACAGGCCCCTGATACCCTTTCGGAATTGCTTCTTTTGAGGCCTCTCCTCCTGGACCTCTTCCTTTTCCAATTTGGCCTTTTCCTTCTCCTCCATCTGTCACCCTCCTGCCACGATGCTGGTCGTGGCTTGAATTATTTATATCTTAAAGAAGGAATTATCTTGTTAAAGAAGTAGAAGAATATAAAGGGTAGAATCATTACCGTGAGGGCACCAACAAGCCCCTCTTTTGCCGTCTCAAGGTTATGTGGGATCAAAGGCATATGATACTCCATATACCCTGCAAATGTAAGGGAAAAGGCCTGCCCCCCGATCACCACATTCCACCTCATCATGAATACGCCAAAGAGGACGAGTATGAGGGCGATCACTGTCCTCTTAAGGTTAACACCTGGTATGAGGAGCATGATGAAAGGCAGGAGGTTACCTATCCCGTACTGGAGGATGAATATATTCCTGAAGTCCTTCCCGTAGATGACCGAACGGAGTATATCCCAGGACTTCACAGCAGTGTATCCCCTGAATATGAGGTCAAGGAGCTCAAGGGTTATAGCAGCAATCATGAATCCAATGAGATACTTCGTGGCCTTCCTGACAAGGTCAATCTCGGCACCCTTCACCTCCTCCTCCGTCATATGCCAGTGCCTCCTTGCATGTCTGTGGATCTTCATCTTCTGCCATTCCATGATCACTATATACGTAAGGAGGCAGAGGGCGATCCCCGAGACAATGGCGGACATGATAAATATAACAGGCATCAGGGGTGTCATCCACAGGGCATTTGCCTTCACCGAACCGAATATAAAACCAGCATATCCATGGAGAAAGCATGCAACCGGTATACCAAAGCCTGCAAGGAACTTCGATACCTTCTCATCTTTATGAAGGGCCTCTGGACTTATATCATAGGCACCAAGTGTAAGGACCCTGTAGATATTCCTCTTTATCGCATTCCCGAGTCCCTCCTTATTCTTCAGCTCATTGACCTGCTCCACAAAGAACTTCCTGTATACAAACCATATCTCTGTTGCAACCACAGCGGTGTAAAAGGAGAAGACTATCCCAAATGCCGAGATTGCAGATGTGAAATGTGGTGTGACCAGGACATGGAAGTTCCTCTCAGGGTGTTGGAGATGGAGCATAAGGGGCATTGGTGCACCGAGCAGGAGGGCAAAGGAGAAGACAAGGGCAAATTTTGCTATATCCTCAAGGTCTTTCTGTCCAAAGACATGGTACAGGGATGACAGAACAAATGCACCTGCCACAAGTCCTGTCAGATACGGATACATGACTATCTGGATGGTCCAGTATATAAATTCATTCGGATATGTGAATAGTTCTTTTACCGTCCATTCAAGACCATGCACATACGTCTCATGCATATCTTCCCTACCTCACATTCTCATCTAATCCAAGATAGTATACCTGAGGTTTCGTCCCATATTCATCTTTTAATACACTGACCCTCTTTGTCAAGACCGTTATGGTCACAGGATCATTCGGATCCTTCAGGTTCCCTATCTGCCTTGCACCAAACGGGCAGGCCTGGACACATGCGGTCTTCAGGCCCTTCGTAATCCGATGATAGCAGAAGGTGCATTTCTCAGCAGTCCTGTATACAGGATGGAAGAACCTCGCACCATATGGACACGCCATTATGCAATAACCACACCCTATACACCATGATCTATCAACAAGCACCGCCCCATCTGCAGTCTGATATGTCGCACCAACAGGGCAGACCTGCACACACGGGGGCCTCTCACAGTGATTGCATAACTTCGGGACAAAAAACGCCTTTGCTATGTCCTTTGGATTGACCACCTTCTCCTGTACCTTCTGGTCCGTAAACCCATCCCTTGCTCCCATTGGTGTATCTGCGAGCATCTTTCCATCCTTCAGTATCACATACCTCTCAACCCATGTCCTTGTGACAGGTGTGTCATATGGAACCTCATTCTCTAACTTGCATGCCTTGACACAGAACCCACAGCCAACGCATTTACGTGTATCTACAAGAAAACCCCATCTGACCCTGGTCTTCTTGACCGCAGCCATTGCCTCATCAGGGGTCAGTAACTTAAAAGCGCTCATCGGGAGTGCGGTTACTATGGCACCCTTAACAGCGGTTATCAGAAACTCTCTCCTTGTAAATCTCATTGCCATCCCTCCAGGTCAGGCTCATGGGGGTCATGACACATAACGCATTCCATATCAGGATTGTGCTCTTCTGGGATAAATCCCTTGATCTTTGACCTGTAGCTCTGTTTATATGGGAGATAGGAATGGCACCTCAGGCACAGTGCCCTCCTTGTATCAATGGTCAACTTCTCAGGGTCCTCGGGATGATCGATTGCAGGCCCATGACAGTTCTCACACTGTATTATCTTGTGTTTTGAATCCATGATGCTGCTGTATTTATCATCATGGCATTCCTTACAATACTCTCGAGACCTGTATTTGACCTTGAATGCCTTCCATTCCTCCTCGTTGCTCTTTCTATGGAAGCTATACATAAAACCCCTTTCACCAACCCCAAAGTCAGAAGGCACTATGAACTGCCTCGCTATAAGGCTGAGCACAACAACACCCAGTATAATCCATAATGGTCTGAATACGTGACTTTTCATAATTTAAATGAGGATTAAATTAAAGAAAAAAGTTGACTAATAGATTAACCTATAAAACCCCTTTATGTCAAAACAAAAATAATTATCGAATTATAATTTTTGCTTATAAGCGTTGATCTTACCCTCGATGACCCCTGACCAGACCGCATAACCGCTCTCGCTCAGATGGACCCCGTCATCAAGGAGGTATTCCCTTATCGGCCTTCCATCACTGTCGATAAAGAGATCATATATATCGATATACTCAACGCCTGTATCAAGGGCGAGCTTCTGGATAGAGTCATTGACCTCTTTTATGGTCTCGTTATCAATAAACTCCACTATTGTGGGAAGCAGGCTGTGGATATAGATTATCGTATCAGGGTATGCGGTCTTTAGTCGTTCGATGACCTCCCTGTAGGTCTCGATAAAACCTGTCTCCTCCATTGCCACATCGTTCAACCCTGTCATCAGAAAGATCATGTCTGCAGATGGGTGATCCGTCACTATGGAGTCAATCCTCGACAGAAGGCCCCTCACCATCTCACCTGCCACACCAAGGTTTATCACCCTCTCAGCAGGGAACCTCTCTTGCCAGTCGAAGAACTCAATAAGTGAATGCCCTATAAAGAGTATATCCATATGGCCTTTAAAATCTCTCTAAAAATAGAATATAATATTTTTATGAGAAAGTCTCTTTCCCTGCTACTTCTCCTTCTCCTTACTTCATGCGCACCTGTGCTCAGGTATGACCTGATGAAGTCAGGTATACGTGATGTCCCTCCATCTGCGGTCAGGGAGAACCCGGATGCCTACAGGGGCATGCTCTTCATCCTTGGTGGTATCATTGTTGATACAAAGGTGACCGATGAGGGGACACTCATAGAGGCCATTTATGTCCCTGTGGATTCATATGGCTATCTCAAAGGCGTGAGCCCTGTTGACGGTAGATACCTCGCCCTTTATGAGGGCTTCCTGGACCCACTGATCTTTCAGAAGGACAGGGAGATAACGATTGCAGGAGAGTTTATAGGGAATCGGATGGGGAAGATAGGTGAGATGGATTATCTCTATCCCCTCTTCAGGATAAAACAGATCTACCTGTGGGAGGAGAGGAGGTATTACTATTTTCCACCTCCACCCCCTCCATGGTATTACCCTCCATGGTGGTATGACCCCTGGTGGTATGATCCATGGTGGAGATACTACTGAGGGAGGCCTATGCAATTATTCCTGTTTCTTGCCCTTATAATCACGATCCTCCTGGCCATTCTCGCCTTTCAAAACCCTGAGCTCATTACGATCAGGTTTGTCAAATGGAGCCTCTCAGGCTCTCTCGCCTTTGTCCTTGCAACCACATTCCTCACAGGCATACTCACAGGTATATTCCTCTTCATCCCCTTCTTCTGGAGGAAGGCCAGGACAGCAAGGGCACAAAAGAGGCAGATAAGGGAGCTCGAAAAGAGGCTCACCTCCTCTACAGGAGAGGATGGAGGGCTTGAATAGAGGAGGCCCTACATACAATCAAGGGTGATAAAGTCCCTCCTGTCCTTATCCCACTTATAACATCTCACACCCCTGACCTCACCCTTAACAACCGAAACGACGATGTGGATGGCGTCAGGAAACTCAGGCTCTCCAAACACGGTCTGAGCAGCCACATCGGTCTCGGAGAAGTATGCGTCACAATCTATGTGGGAGTGATAGAAGGCCAGTATGGCCTCCCCCTTCTCCCTCGCCGTTGCGTAGATCCTCTCGGCCTCTCTGCGATCAATGGTATAGGCCGTCCTTGCATCCCTCGGATATCTATCAGGGTCTTGCAGGTGGAGTTCGTTCTGAACATTCCTGCACCTGTGGACGGTTTGATGATCTGCATCACCTGTCACAATACCGCAACACTCATGAGGATACTCATCAATTGCATGTTTATATATCTCTCCGATAACCCCCCTTATCACCCATTGCCTCCTGTCCATTGCCATAAGCGTTTTATATCTCGTGACTCAGATACCTGTCTCCACCATCAGGGAATATCACCACGATCGTGCCTTCATCCAGACCCTCTGCCACCCTGAGCGCTGCAAACATCGCAGCGCCTGAGGAATGTCCCACCGCAAGTCCCTCCATGGTTATGAGCCTCTTCACCATATCATATGCATCCTCTGTATTGACATAGATGGTCTCATCAGGAAAACCTGTATCATAAATGCCAGGGACTATAGAGGACTTCATATGCTTCAGGCCCTCTATACCGTGCATTGCATCATCAGGCTGGACAGCGATGATCCGTATATTACGATTAAACTCCCTCAGTGCCCTTCCTGCCCCTGTGATCGTCCCCCCTGTCCCGACACCTGCGACAAGATGCGTTATCCTCCCCTTTGTCTGCCTGATTATCTCAGGCCCTGTGGTCAGATAATGGGCCTTTGGGTTTGAAGGGTTGTTATACTGGTCTGGCATAAAGTATCTATCAGGCGATTCATCATATATCTTCCTTGCAAGCCTTATGGCCCCGTCAGCCCCCTCAAATGGACTCGAATAGACGATCTCGGCCCCGAAGCCTGCTATTATCCTCTTCCTCTCTATGCTCGCATTCTCAGGCAGGATGATCTTCAACCTGTAGCCCTTTACAGCGGCGATCATGGCATAGGCGATGCCTGTATTGCCTGATGTTGAATCGATTATGATCTTATCAGGGGTGAGTAGCCCTGCCTCCTCGGCATCCTTTATCATCTGGTATGCAGCACGATCCTTTACAGAGCCCCCTGGATTGTATCTCTCAAGCTTTGCATAGATGGTTACACCCCTCTTCAGATGAGATGTGATCCTGTTCAGACGCAGAAGAGGCGTCCTGCCTATTGTGCCGAGTATGTCCCTTTCAACCCTGTCAATGAGCCTCATATTCCTGATCAAACCCGTTTAAGCCTTGAATTATCTAAACAGCCTCGTGCTTATATACCTCTCCCCTGTATCCGGGAAGATGGTCACCACCCTCCTGCCCCTGCCCAATCCCCTTGCCACCTTCATCGAGGCAAACAGGTTCGCCCCTGATGATATACCGCAGAGTATCCCCTCCTCCCTTATAATCCTCCTTGCCGTCTCATATGCGTCTTCATCCGTGACCTGTATCACCTCGTCTATGATATCCAAGTTCAGTATCTCGGGCACAAACCCTGCACCTATCCCCTGAATATCGTGCAGTCCCTGCCTCCCGCCTGAGAGCACAGGGCTCTTGGCAGGCTCAACAGCAACGATCCTCACCCTCTCACCAAACCTCTCCCTGAGCACCTCACCAACCCCTGTAATCGTCCCTCCTGTCCCGACACCTGCGACAAAGGCATCTATCTCCTCCAGCTGCTCCAGTATCTCCATGGCCGTGCTCCTCCTGTGAGATTCGGGATTCATCGGGTTCTTGAACTGTTGTGGCTGAAAGTATCCTTTCTCATCCGCAAGCTCCTGTGCCTTCTCAACGGCCCCTGCCATATCCCTCTCACCAGGCGTCAGGATCAGCTCCGCACCAAATGCCTTGAGCATATTCCGCCGTTCTATACTCATGGTCTCTGGCATGGTGAGGACAAGCCTGTAGCCCTTTGCAGCACATACAAACGCAAGCCCTATCCCTGTATTACCTGAGGTGGGCTCCACAATCGTATCGCCAGGCCTGATCCTGCCCTGCCTCTCGGCCTCCTCAATCATCAGGAGACATATCCTGTCCTTCACAGAGCCACAGGGGTTGAAGAACTCCACCTTGGCGTATATCTCTGCAGAGTCAGGATCGCCCAGTTTATTGATCCTCACCATAGGTGTATTGCCTATGAGCTCAAGGACCGACTCCACAGGCTCGGAATAAAAGAGGGCCTCTTCCATCGTTCCTCCTCAATTAAGTGAGTATTTTACCATATCCGGCCACCCCTTATTGTTATGATGCCAGAATATAAGATCAATAAACCGCCAACAAGGGCCGTGATTCCTGGGACCTCCTGAAGAAACACCATTGCAAGGAGCACCGCACCAACAGGCTCAAGATATCCAAGGATCGCGGCCTCACTCGCCCTCACACCCCTCATCCCGTCTATATAAAGCAGGGGTGCAAGGGTCGAATGTATGACCCCCATTATGAGCATATAGGGTAGTATATTCAGGGGATGGGGTGTATTTATAACAAATGGTAGCAGGATAATGGATACGATACTGTTCTGCACGAATAGGATGAAGAGGGGAGAGAACGCATGTGCGATCTTCCTTATAATCAGTATCAGGAAGGCATATGCAACACCTGATAGCAGCCCTGCGACTATGCCTGCCACCTCTCTATGATCGAAAGGGCTATCCCCGTTTGATGCCACCGTGCCGACCATAAGCCACAGACCGATGGAGGAGAGTATGATGGCGATCCATACCCCTTTATTTATGCCCTCTTTGAGGAATACAGGGGCAAGCAATGCAACAAAGATCGGTGCGGTGTAGTGGGTGAAGACCGCATTGGCGATGGTGGTATGCCTGAAGGCAAAGAAGAAGAGGAACATGTTTGCGAGGAAGAATACAGGAAGGAGGAGAAGATAGACAAGGTGCCTGCTTTCCATTGGGCCGTGGTGTTTGACCCCCTTGGTGCCCAGTGATAAAAGGAGGAGCTGAAAGATGCCTGCGACAGTCGCAGGGTAAAAGATGATCCTTATCGTCGGGACCCCTATCTTTCTGACGAATATGCCAAGCGAACTCCATATGAGGATGGCGGTGATTATCTTTAGATGGCCCATGAATAGTTGATTGGCTACAGATCCAATCCCTTGACCTGCTTCAACACATATCCCCTTATATCCCTTGGAGAGCGGAGGGGCCTGAGTATCCTCCCATCCTCAGCAAAGGGAAGGAGCAGATCCCTCATCTGACCACCACAATGGCACCTCTGGCTCCTCCTCTGCATAGGGACTATGAGGGCCGAGTTACACCTCTTGCATCTGAGAACCCTCTTGCTACCTGACCACTTACCCCTCTTGGCGACCGGCCTTCCCTCAACCTCCATTATATCCATGGCAAAGTCCACCACAGGTGCATTTGTTATGGATGTGCCGATGCCATAGGCATCAACCAGTGGATTGAGGACAGGGAGGTCCTCTTCTCTTATACCTCCGCTGACAAAGAGCTTCACATCCCTGTATCCCCTCAGATCAAGCTCCCACCTCACCTCTTCAAGGATACGGTAAAAGTCCCCACGCCTTGAGGAGGGTGTATCAAGCCTCACGGCAAAGAGCCTCCTGCCCAGGGCCTCTGCGACATTGATGGCCTCAAACTTCTCGTCAAGCAGGGTATCTATAAGGGCAACACGCTTGAGCCTCGGCTCAAGCACCTCATCATACGCCCTCATGGCCTCAACGGTTGAGCCAAAGCATAGTATCAGTGCATGTGGCATTGTGCCCATCGGATCCTCACCTATGATCTCTGCAGACCTGATGACAGCCACTCCATCACATCCACCGATATAGGCGTTCCTCTCAAGCATGGGCGCAATAACAGGATGCATCCTCCTCGCACCGAAGCTGACAACAAGGCGATCCCCTGCGAGTTTCTTGAACCTCGCTGCCTTTGTAGCAACACCTGTTGCCTGACACAGCAGACCCAGCAGGGCGGTCTCATAAACACAGAAGTCCTGATACCTCCCTTCGATCTCCATCACGGGCTCATACGGATAAAAGACCGTCCCTTCATCCATTGCCCTCACCCTGACAGGCAGGTGCCTGAGGAGATGGGCAACCTCCTCCATGCCTGCAAGCACAGCCCACCTCCATCCATCAGGGAGGCTCTTCGCGATAAACTCGGCCTTGACAACAGGGTTAACCCCCTTTGCCCTGAGTATCTTCAGGGCACGCTCAAAGTAGACGTCTGTGATCTTCCCATCAATTATGTCCTTTGGGTCAGCAGTATGAAACATTACCAGTCCTCCGTTATCTTAATCCTTCTCCTCCTTATGGTCTTCCTGCATCCTCCAAACCCGAGTCTGTCCCTCTGGAACAGTCCACCCCTGACCTCCGCCGTTACAGGCATTCAGGCGATCTATTATTAAGCCCTCTATGCCTATAACATGACTCTGGAGGTCACACCCCTATCTCGACCACTTCACCAGGGAACCCTTCCTCTACCAATCCAGAGGTTGGGACTTCTACAGCCATCTTGATACCCTCACTGATCCCGTATCTGCCTTCCTTTTTAAATCCTATATCGCTCAACACCTCATCCAGTGCCTCTCTATCGGATAGGCAAGGTCTATATCCGATGTGAAATAGACCTTCCTTAAATAGCCCTGTTTGAGGAGCCGTAATCTCAGAGTCACCATAAGGGGCTGTCTCTTAAACGGGGACTCTGTCCGTCTTATCCTGTTGAGAATATCCTGCATCTATGTGACCTATGCGATATTTACGCCCAGCACATCCTTCATTATCCTGAGGCCTGCCTCATGATCCTCCCTTGATAGGCCTGCAACCCCATCCTTAACCACTGTGACCTTATAATCCCTCAATACCGCATCTGAGGCAGTGAACATGATACATATATGTGTAACGCACCCTGTAAGTCTCAGGCTGTCAACACCTAACCTCTTCAGTGTTTCATCAAGCCCTGTGTTATAAAAACCCGAGTATGTGGTCTTCTCAATGACGATATCTCCCTCCTGCGGCTCAAGCTCCCTGACCACCTTTGCCCCCTCGGTCCCCTTCACTGCATGGGGAGGCCAGCCAAACTTCCTGAACTCCTTATCATCCCTGTCATGGGCATCACATACGTAGATGACAGGATCCCCTGCTTTCCTTGCCCGCTCGATCTCCCTCTTTATTGCCGGGATGACCTTCCTCGTCTCAGGCACCTCAAGAGGGGCACCCTCAAGGACAAAGTCATTGAGCATGTCTATTACAAGCAGTGCCTCTCTTCCCATAATGACCTACCTCCTTAGCTTCTCCTTCAGTGCCTTCTCCACCACCTCTGGCACAAGACCCTTTATGTTTCCACCGAATGAGGCGACCTCTTTGATGATGGTGGAGGACAGGAATGTATATTCCTCACTCGGCATCATAAAGACCGTCTCGATCTCTGCATCAAGCCTCCTGTTCATCAAAGCCATCTGGAGCTCATATTCGAAGTCAGATACCGCCCTTAAACCCCGTATTATTGCAACACCGTCCCTGCTCTTTGTATACTCCACAAGGAGGCTATCAAACGCCTCAACCCTCGCACCTTTGAGGTCCTTAACAACATCCCTTATCAACTCGACCCTCTCCTCCACGGTAAAGAGTGGAGACTTCCTCTGGCTCTTGGCAACAGCGATTATGACCTCATCAAATATCTTCAATGACCTCTTGATGAGGTCCACGTGCCCGTTTGTTATTGGATCGAAAGTGCCAGGATAGATGGCTATCTTGTTCATCAAAAACCTCCGTTAAAACTCCTTACCCATTACGCATTACCCATCACATATGACTTTTTATATACAGTCAGAACCGTATCACCGTATCTATAATCCCTGACCTTCTGTAGTGTATCAAACCTCCTGGGCAATTGCCTTTTATAAAAATGTTCAGCTATCACAACCCCTTCCTCCCTCAGTATCCCCCATCTATCAATAGCCTCAAGGGCCTTTATAACCTCGTCTGTGTGATAGGGTGGATCAAGGAATATTATATCAAAACCCCTATCCTTTGCCCCTGCCCACTGGATAAAGGATAGTGCATTCTTATTAGACACCTCTGCCCTCTCTGAAAGCCCCTCTTTAAGGAGTAACCTCTGTATCCCCCTTGCAAGGGCCCTGCTTGACTCTACAAACACAACCTCTGAGGCACCCATCCTCAATGCCTCCACCCCTATGGCACCTGTGCCTGCATAAAGGTCAAGAAAACAGGCCCCCTTGATATCCTCCCTGAGGATGTTGAACAAGGCATCCCTAACCTTCCCCGTGGTCGGCCTCAACCCCTTCATCTTCCCATCAATAAACAGACCCCAACGCCATCCTCTCAATAGTTTAATCATTTTTCATTGTTAGTCAACTTCTCTTGAGGGTGCCACCGCATAAATCCCCACAGAGACCTTTGATAACCAGCATGTTACAATAGGGTAATACCAGGGGATATAACGCTTAAAGCCAATGAGAAGGCTCCTCATTACAGGTATCAGTGGCTTCCTCGGATGGAACCTCTCACAGATCGCAAAGGGACAATGGCAGGTATTCGGGACATACCTCTCGCATCCTGTAGAGATTGAAGGTGTTAAGACCTTCAAGCTGGATCTGAGGGACTTCAGAGGGCTGAGGAAGGTCTTCAAGGAGATAATGCCTGATGCCGTAATCCACACGGCAGGCATAACGAACCTTAATTACTGCCAGACACACAGGATGGAGACACAGAGGATAAATGTAGATGCCTCAATAAATATAGCGTGCCTATGTGCTGATCATGGCATACCCTGCGTCTTTACATCCACTGATTGTGTGTTTGATGGCCTCAATCCACCATATAAGGAGGATGATCCTGTCTGCCCAGTTAATCATTATGGTGAACAGAAGGTCATGGCAGAGAAGGGCATGCTCAGATATTATCCTGATGTTACGATCTGTCGTATGCCCTTGATGTTCGGGGTCCCTGGACCTGTTGCCTCAAGCTTCATCCAGCCAATGATAAGGGCCATGAGGGAGGGAAGGGAGCTGAGATTATTCACCGATGAGTTCAGGACCCCTGTCAGTGGTGAGACAGCAGCAAGGGGCCTGCTCCTTGCGATCGAGAAGGTCAGGGGGATAATCCATCTTGGAGGCATTGAACGCATCTCACGCTATGACTTCGGGGTGTTGTTGTGCCACACCCTTGGTATCAGGGATGCAAGACTGATAGCCTGTAAACAGAGGGACCTGCCGATGCCCGCACCCAGGCCCCCTGACATCTCCCTGGATAGTTCAAAGGCGTTCTCACTGGGTTATAATCCCCTGCCTCTATCAGAAGAACTGAAGAGGACGATAGAGAGGCTGGGTTGAGGGAGCACCTCAGGTGGTCTCTGCCTCACACAGATCCTTCAACCTCTTTATAACCTCGCCTGCCTCCCTTGAATGGACCCTCTCGATGACAGGCATCTTTGACACAACGCTGAGGACCTTGCCAGGCAATTCATAACTGACCTCAAAGGACAGCCTCGTGGAATCACCCTCTGCCTCAAACAGGAATGTCTCTGTGATGGGGAAGGCACCATGCATCTGGATGGCGAACTTCCTGTCCTTGACATAGGCGCTCACCGTGCCCTTACCCCTGAAGTTCATACCCAAGACCCTGTAGGTCCAGTCAAATGTCGTGCCCTTCACAGGTGGATCGTTTGAGATGTTCTTCACGCTGATGAGGCTCGGCACATATCTGGTCCAGTTTTCAGGGTTTGTAACATATGCGAAGACCTTTGGTAATGGGGCCTTGATCTTTATCGACTTACTTATCTGTCCCATAACCCACCTCCTGTCCTCTAAACTATAATTTAAAGGTCTTATAAAGTTCAAGTGGATAGAGGATCAAGCCGATAAGGAATAGGGCGATTGAGGGATAAAGGAGGGGCACCATCGCATCCCTCACAAAAACCACCTCTATCCATTTCCGTGTCCTTCCAGCCTTAAGGAGTAAGCTATTACCCTCCAGGGTCTGATTATCGCTGAGCAGGCCGTCAAGGATCACCTCCCCTCCCCTCGTAACCCTCACCGCATATGAGGGGCTGTTGAGCCTGTAGTGTATAGGCCCTATATCCCTGCCTCCGTCCCTCCTGTAGCCTGCAAGCCGTATGGTGAGGGAGTATCCATCATTAAGGGGTATCGTCCTCTCCCTGCCTGGCGGGAGCATCCTGATCTTTGGCAGGACAAAGACCCCTGAATCTGAGATAACCTCAAGCGTTGGGGATATATTCGCATCGTTTATATATGCATAGCCTGAGGAGGTCATCGTGAACGGGAATGTCCTGATGGCAAGCCTCCTCCCCCTGTCATTAATGGTGGCCTCAACACCCCTGACCAAGATACCGGAGGCCTCGCCAACAACGGCTATCTCATCAGGTATATCCATCCTTATATCCACAAGAACCTGGCCATCACCTGTGCTTTCAGAGGCGGCCATTCTGTATACAGTCTCATCCCTTAAGATGTGTGAAAGATATACACCTCCTATGAGGACAGACAGGGACAGGAGCATGATGGTTGATGGAAGGGCATTGAACCTGGAGGACGAGAACCTCCTGAGCCCCTTCAGTAGGATGTGTATGGAAAACAGGACCACGGGTAGGGCGTAAAGGGGCTCTGTCCCTGCAAGGTTCAGGAAGGCGTGTAACGGCTCATCATATTTAAAACTCAGTTGAAGATACATGCCAGAAAGCGATGCAATGAGTATCAGTGTAAGCCTTCCTGATGTCAAGGTTCTTATCATCAATCCCCCACCCATCTCTCATAGGTCTTTATGATATGTGATCTCCTGAGGATCAACCTGTCATCCTCAAGCCTGTATTCAAGGGGGATGGGATTACATCCCCCTGACTCTCCCATTGACTGGACCGGTATGGGTGTCCCGCAGTATTTACACACTATATATCCTCCCCTCTGGATGTAACCCTCTGGCGGACATATATCACATGCATCAAGCGCTGCAATGACCTTGCCATCAGGCCTCATCATGATGAGGAACCTGTATGTCTCACCCTTATAGTCAAAGGAATACTTTCTGATCCGTCCATCAGAGATGTCGCCGTCCTGGCCTGTCAGGGGGATCTCTATCTCATCGCCTTCCACTATAATCGGCATTGGCTCAGGATCATAGACCGGGTTGAGTCGCAGGTTTGCTGAATGTAAAAGGACAATCGATATAAACAGGGACAGGACAACAGGTGTGCCCCTCCTTATAAGCTCATCTATGTAGGTTGAGATGACCTTCCTCCTCTCTGCCTTCTTCTCTATCCCCTCTGTGGATGGCTCAGGGCTGAGCATGAGCCTGAGGAACACATAGATCATGGGCATAAATATGATGATCGCTGTGATGGCCATCGCCACCCTCTGTGAACCGAGATAATCAAAGAACCCAGCACACGGGGGCCTCACGATCCCTCCGTGTGGTATGAGGAAAGTGCCTTCAAGAAATGGGATGAGGGATGACAGGAGGTGGTATATGCCACGCTGTAGTGAGACAATGACAGGCGTGTCGTCAAACTCGTTCATACCACCAAAGAGGAAACAGAGGGTGGCGATGATGATCATGACACTCCTGTGGTCAATAAACCTCCTCAGGTCCAATCCTGACAGGGACCGCGTGGCAACGATGAACACCACCACACCCATCAGGGCCCCTGTAGCTGCATATAAATAGACACCACCTCCCCTCAGGGATACACCATCCATCACCACCTCTGTGAGGATGGCCGATGGCAGAAGGAGTGCGAGTATCACGCCTATAAGCGGATATACAATGCCTCCTGTTGATACAAGGGACAGGAGGAGTATCATGATGAATGAATAAAATAGGAAGCCTGAATACATCTTTTCTGCAAGCCCTGTGACAGGGTGATTTATTAAGGTTAAGAGGACTCCGGCAAGGATGGTGATGGCAGCAGACAGTATGAGGGCCTTTCTGTGTTCTTTATAGACGCCTGTTATGAGGAAAAGGATTAACGAATATTCCAGGAACTCTCTTAAGGTTATGAGTAACAGGGCCATCAAGTTATGGTGTGGACTCTATGATCCTCTTTACCTCCTCTGGCATCTGTCCTATATCACCGATCTTCTTCTTGATGAATGAGTTGCTCATCATCAGCTTCATGGATGTCATCATGTACTCCTTCTTGAATGTGTCCTGCTTTTCTTCCTGCATCTCTGCGTATTTGTGCATATAGAACCCCCTGTAACAGTCAACAATAGCCCTGTCGAGCTCCTCAAGGGTCATGGCCTTTGGTTTTATTATCGGGTCAATGAGGTTATACTTCCTGTAATCCGTCACGACTATATAATCCTTCACCTCCTCATATATGTCTGAATATGGCCATGGAGCGATGGCAAGGAAGTGTGCGAAGTCGGGATTGAACTCTATCGCAAGCTCAAGGGTCCTGGCAATCCGCTCCTCTGTCTCGTCAGGGTATCCAAGGATCATGGAGGTCTCTGTTATTATACCCACCTCCCTGAGCAGGGAGAGGGCCTTCTTCGACTCCTCAACACTCAGATCCTTCCTCATATGATCCAGGCTCTCCTGCTCTGCGGCCTCTGTGCCAACATATATATGTATAATCCCTGCCTCCTTGTATTTATCAAGTATATCCTCATCACGCACTATATCAGGGGCCCTGGTCTCCATCAGGATCCTCATGTCAATCTGTCTCTCTATCACAAGGTCAAGGAGCCTCTCCCACCTCTGACGGTCTGCAGTTGGATATTCATCGGTAAAGAGCACGAGATTGACCCCGAAGTCCCTGTTTAACACCTCCATCTCATCCACTATATCCTCAGGGCTCCTCGCCCTCCACTTCCTCAGCCAGTATTTCTGCTGGGAACAGAAGGTGCACTCCTTGTCACATCCCCTTGATGTGGAGATGGCCCCAAGCCTTGAATCAGGGATGATAAAGTATCTATAATCCTCCCAGTCAAGAAGGTCCCACGCCATTGGAAGGGCATCAAGGCTATGAAGGAGTGGCCTTGAAGGGGTGACCCTTATTGTATCTCCATCCCTATACACTATGCCCTCAACCCTGCTCAGGTCCCCTCCATCTTGAATCGTCCTGAGCAGCTCCACTATCGTCCTCTCCCCCTCGCCCCTTATGATGAAGTCGATGGCCCTGCTCGTGGAGAAGACCTCATCATACATAAAAGAGGCATGGACCCCACCCATGATGGTTATTATCTCCGGGTCTATCCTCTTTGCTAACTCCACGACCTTGATCGCATCAACCACCGTGCATGTGATCGCTGAGACAGCCACAAAATCAGGCCTTGATTCTACGATCTTCTCCTCTATCTCCTTATATCCAACAAACTTTGTCATGGCATCATATATCTCGGCATCAAAGCCCGCAGTCCTCACGACCCCTGCAAGATAGACATAGTAAAGCGGCACCCATCTTCCGGCAACCTCGACCACCCCTGCATGAAATGGTGGTGTTATGAACAGTATCTTCTTCACCTCTCCTTATCCTCCCCGATCCCTTCCTGTGTGGCAGGTTTATTAAGGACATATTCGATGGCCTTTATGAGCTCATCCTCTGTAAACCCCCTTGGGACCTTCTTCTGAACTATCCCATCCCTGTCTATCACCACTAATCCCGCACCATAGACTATCCCGTATTTGCTCGCTATAAGGTTCCCCTTATCATACCCAACACCTGACTCTATCTCATGCTTTATCATAAAGTCAATTATCCTGTCCCTCCTGTCCTGAAATCCAAGCCACACAACCTTCAGGCCCTCCTTGCTGTATCTATCCTCGAGCCTCTTCACGAGAGGCACCTCCTTATCGCATCGCCTTCACCAGCTTGCGAAGAAATATAGGATTATGGGCCTGCCGATCAGATCTTCAAGGTGTATCTCCTCACCTGTGAAGAGGTCTTCCACGGTAAAGTCAAAGGCAGGGAAGGGGACAGGTGGCCCCTTTGTGCATGAGGCGGCAAGGATAATAAGGATGGACAGATATATAACCCCTCTTTTTAACACCCCTCTCCTTATCTCCTGGTCTTATACAGTCCTGATATCCACCCTATCAGAAACCCTAACAGGGCGCCTGAGGCCTCGTGAATATAGGCCATGGGCGTGGTAAGCTGCATCTCGCCAAAATAGAGTATGGAGAATATTATCCCTCCAACAAAACCAAGGATGGTCCCTATCACGATCCTCTTCCTCATTCACTCCTCCTTCCCTATCTTTGTATAAAATATCCCCACTGCCCCTATCACAAATAAAACCGCCCCGGCCACCTCCCAACCGGCACCTGGATCGTTAACAAGCCCTATGATGGCCTTCTTCCTCTTCCTGTAGGCGGATTTTGCAAAGAAACCCACACCTTTGTAAAAGGAGGGCCTGCCAACCTCGATTATATGGGGCTTGTCATCTATGCTTATATGAATCCTCCAGGTTGTTGAACTCTGGTCAGGCCTCTTGAAGAACTCTATATCATCGAGCCTGATGGTGAAGCCCCTCACCCTGTAAAGATTGCCTGGCTTTAGTGTCACATCCTCCTTATACCCTGTCAGTGCGCTTATACCATGTCCAAGGAGCACGATCAGTATTGATATATGTATTATCTGTGGAGACAAGACCCTGACAAGTCCCCTCAACCTCGTCTTCTTTATAATAGCATCAACAGTACATACAAGCATATTAACGGACATCAGTCCCATCAGGAGTATCAGTATATATATCCAGTATATCTTATCAAGGTAATCACTGTTCTTATTGAGCCATCCAAACAGTGGCATCTCGTTTATCTCTGAAAAGATATCAAGGTTCTGCGGTATATATAACGACCCTGCCAGGAAGACCACTATACTCAGGCCTGCAAGCCAGAGAAAGGTCTTTATGGAGAGGAAGAACCTCAGCATCATCTAAAACTGTGTCCAGGGACTGCCGATTATTGGCATCACGCCTAAATAGGCAAAGATCAATACCGGAAATCCAGCCACACCAAGGACCACCGAGACCCTGCCTGAAAGCGCCTTCACCTGCCTTCCATGCAGATAGAAACCATAATAGAACCAGACTATGGTTATCCACAGCTCCTTCGCTGTCCAGAGCCAGTAGGAGCCATAGGTATAATAGAACCAGAAGCTTCCACCTATCAAGGAGAAGGAGAAGAACAGCCACCCAAAGAGTGCCAGTCTGTACTGGAGCGTCTCATGAGTCAGGGCCTTCCCCCTGAGATAAGAGATGCCAGCAACCGAGCTGAGGATAAAGAAAGCATAACCGATTATGAGAAAGACTATATGCATATAAAACCACTTTGACTCCATATAGGGCTCTATCGAATCCATCCTTATCTGGAAGACCGCAAAGAAACAGAGGAGGATGACAAATAGCGGGAGTGTGTCAAGGAGCATATTCAGTGGGATCCTCTTGTTCAGGTAGAAAAAACCACCTGCGACTATTAAACCCATGATAAGGAGTATGTCGTGCCTCTCTGTAACAGGGACCCACCCAAGATACAGACCCCTGTATACCATATAGCCGACATGGAGTAATAGACCTGCTATAAAGAGGTTCCTTCCTTTCCTGTCCCCAGTTAATGAGAGGCTGTATAGGGCAATAAATGCCAGTATCCAGGGGGCATTTATCATCGGGGCATACTTTCTCTTACTTCCTTGGCCTTAGCCCTTATCTTCAACCAGATATATGCTCCACTTCCAACAAAGATAAAGGCAAGCACATGCTTGACAATAAGGGCAGGGACCTGTCCCTTCCCTGCATACTGCGCCCACTCAAACTCCTTGTAAAAATAGGTCCTCGGTATCCCGCCAAGGATTATCCATGCAAGGGAGAATCGGGCAAGGGATGTGATGCTCCTGTAAAGCCTCAGAAAATAGGCCCTCACCTCGGGGTTTTCTGAATTGCCAAACCTCTTATAAATGACCCACATGGAGACACCACTTGCAAGTAACAGGGCAGTGGCAACATCATGAAAATAGTTATTCATCATCAACATGATCCCTGCTCCCTGGCTCATCTTACACACCCCACAGGACAGTCCGTCACTATTTTTAACGGATTATTAAAAACAGTATTGATAATAATCAATATCTATGCTAAATTTCAATTATGGAAGGCCTGGAATGTAAAGGGGAGAGGATAAAGAAAGGCCTGAGGAGGTTCCTCGGACTCCCCTCAAAGAGAGACACGCTCCTTGTCATCAGCACCGATACAATAGGCAAGGAGGAGGAGATCGGCAGGATACTGATGAAGGGTTTCCTCCAGACCATGAGGGATACAAAGGAGCTACCCCACACCATCTTCTTCATCAACGCAGGTGTAAAACTCACAACCATAAACGAAGAGACCATCCCGATACTCAAGGAGATCGAGTCCCTCGGTGTGGAGATATTCTCCTGCGGGACATGCCTTAAATACTACAACCTTGAAGACAAGCTCAGGGTGGGTTACAGGGGGACGACAAACCACATTGTTGAAGGCATGCAGGACTTTAAGAGGACGGTGTGGATTTAATATTTTCTAATAGTTGGAGGGAGAACCATACTTCAGAATCAACGGAGGACTGATGGGTAATCTAAAGGATCGTATAATCAGGGCGGCAAAGCTGGATCCAGAGCTATACGAGGAGGTAGAGGCTGACAAGACCGCTATGGGACAGGCAATGGGTGTTGTTGTGCTCTCCAGTGTGGCCGCTGGCCTGGGAGGCATCACCAAAGGGCTCGGTACGATCATCCTTGGAACCATCCTGGCCCTTATCAGCTGGTATATATGGGCCTATCTTACATACCTTATCGGAACAAAGCTCCTCCCAGAGCCCCAGACAAAGGCAGACCCGGGGGAACTACTGAGGACAATAGGCTTTTCAAGTGCACCAGGTCTTATAAGAATCCTTGGTATCATCGCCCCCCTTCGGGGGATCGTCTTTATCGTTGCCTCTGTCTGGATGCTTGTTGCAATGGTTATTGCTGTAAGGGTTGCCCTTGATTACCAGAGCACCATGCGTGCGGTTGGGGTGTGTCTGATCGGATGGATTATCCAGGCTATTGTGTTTGCCATGCTCCTGGCAGTATTTGTAGGGATGTCAAGGCCTGCTTGAGTCTCTGCCATGGCTAAGATAATGGATGGCCATAAACTCTCTGAAGAGATCAAGACCGGGGTAAGGAGGGATGTAGAGGCCCTTGGAGCCATGGGCGTAGAGGTGGGTCTTGGACTACTGATGGTTGGCGAAAATCCCTCATCGAGACAATACCTCCTTGCCACGATAAAGGCATGTAAAAAGGTGGGCATTATCCCCCACCAATTCAACCTGCCTGAGGATGCCTCAATAAACGAGATACTCAACGTTGTGCACACCATAAACCGTGACGAGAGGATCAACGGCCTCCTCGTCCTTTTCCCGCTCCCACGGAGGATAAACCCACGCAGGGTCGTTAACGAGATCCTCCCTGAGAAGGATGTGGATGGACTCGGCTCGCTATCGGTAGGAAGGCTCGCTGCTGAGGAGTCCACATTCCAGATCTTCACATACAACTCATCAGAGGACCACTGGGTCAGGGGTATGCCAGCGATATCAGGTTACCTGCCATGCACACCATATGGTGTCATAAGGCTCCTTGAATACTACGGGGTCGAGTTAAAGGGTAAACATGCCGTTGTCGTGGGGAAGAGCCTCGCTGTTGGCAAACCCCTGTCACTCATGCTACTTGCAAAGGAGGCAACGGTGACCGTATGCCACAGGGCAACAGATGATCTTGCATATTTTACAAGGCAGGCTGATATCCTGTGCACTGCCACAGGTGTCAAGGGACTGATCAGGGAGGATATGGTAAAAGACGGGGTGGTAGTGGTGGATATCGGGATAAATGTGATAGAGGACGGAAGGATAGTGGGAGATGTGGATTTCGAGGGCGTGAAGAACAAGGCATCCCTCATAACGCCCGTTCCCGGAGGCGTTGGCCCTGTTACGATAGCCATGCTCCTTGAGAACACGGTGAAGTCCGCACAGCGGAACCATCTGTTGAAGAGCCCGCTTATAACTTGAAAATTTTTGTTTTTTGCGTTATATTTTTCACTCCATCAGGTTTTTTATCATGGATATGATCCCGACAAAGATGTTCTTCACCAAGGGTGTTGGTATCCACGAGGACAAGCTCGCCTCCTTCGAGCTTGCCCTGAGGCGGGCAGGGATAGAGAAGTGCAACCTTGTATATGTATCGAGCATATTCCCATCCCAGTGCAAGATAATCAGCAAGGAGAAGGGCCTGAGCCTGATCAAGCCCGGGCAGATCACATACTGTGTGATGTCAAAGAATCAGACCAATGAACCCAACAGATTGATCTCGGCAGCGATAGGGCTCGCTGTCCCAAAGGACAGGAAGAGCTATGGCTATATCTCTGAATACCACTCCTTTGGGGAGACCGCCCGAAAATCAGGTGACTATGCCGAGGACCTTGCAGCCACGATGCTCGCCACAACACTCGGCCTCCAGTTCGACCCTGACCTTGCATGGGACGCAAGGAGGCAGGTCTACAAGACGAGCAAATACATCTTCAAGACCCGCAATATCTGCCAGTCTGCAGAGGGCAATAAACACGGCAAATGGACAACGGTCATTGCTGCTGCAGTAATGTTATTTTAATTGCATAGAGTGGCCAGGCATAACTTCTGTAACCTCCCCAGGGAATTCTCGGACTACAAAGGTGCAAGGATAGTGATCCTTCCCGTCCCATTTGATAAGACGAGTTCATGGATGAAGGGCTCTGTTAGAGGCCCTGGCGCCATCATCAGCGCATCGAAACACCTTGAGCTATATGACATCGAGACACACTCAGAGGTCTACAGAGAGGGCATCCATACACTGAAGGCCGTATCCGCCAATGACTCAAAAGGGATGATCGAGAAGGTATACACAAGGGTAAAGGCCCTGTTAAGGGATGGGAAGTTCGTTGTCTTGCTTGGCGGAGAGCATATGGTCTCGCTCGGCTCTATCATGGCCCATGTGGAGCACTACCCAGGGCTATCGATACTCCATCTTGACGCCCACACAGATATGAGGGACTCCTATGAGGGCAATAGATACAGCCATGCATGTGTCATGGCAAGGGCAAGGGAGATCACCAGGGATATAGTCTCTGTGGGGATAAGGAGTATGGATCACTCTGAACTCCCCTATCTCAATAAAAGGAGGATATTTTATGCATCCTCCATCAAAAAGGACAAGAATTGGATTGAGAAGACGGTCAAGAGGCTCACAGATAATGTATATGTGACCATAGATGTGGATGTCTTTGACCCCTCGATCATTCCCTCAACAGGCACCCCAGAGCCTGGAGGCCTTGACTGGTATGAGGTCACGGGTCTGCTGAGGATGGCCTCTCTGAAGAAGAGGGTGGTGGGCTTTGATGTGGTCGAGCTCCGCCCCTCAGGAAACAGGGCACCTGACTTCACTATTGCAAAACTTATATACACATTCCTAAGCTATATCTTCAGAAAAGATGAGAAGGCTCCAGAATTATAGAGACCTCCTGATCGTCCTCACACAGAAAGAGCTGAAGGTGAGATACAAGAACAATATACTCGGCTACCTCTGGTCCATAGCCAACCCCCTCGCCTTTGCATTTGTATTCTTCATCGCCTTTAAGGTGGTCATGAAGATCCAGATGGAGGATTATGCCCTCTTCCTCATCTCAGGCCTGTTCCCCTGGCAGTGGTTTGCCAATTCTGTGACCGAATCACCAACGGTATTCCTTGGGAACGCATCGATCATAAAGAAGGTGAACTTCCCAAGAGGCATCATCCCCCTGACCATAGTGCTCCAGGACATGATCCACTTCATCCTGTCAGTACCAGTAATAGTATTATTCCTGATCATCTATCATAAGGCCCCTTCGATCTCCTGGGCCTATGGGATACCCCTTTTACTGCTCATACAGCTCCTCCTTACCTATGGGGTCTCATTGATCATATCATCAATAAACCTGTTCTTCAGGGACATAAAGCATCTGACCGTCATCCTTGTCACACTCCTCTTCTACCTCACACCCATCATCTATCCTGAGACCATGGTGCCTGAGAGATACAAACAATTGATCAACCTCAACCCGATGGCACCATTGATGATAAGCTGGCGAGGCCTCTTTTTAAGGGGCGGTCTCGATCCACCCTATCTGCTATCTTCTTTTATCTATAGCATCCTCATCTTTATGTGTGGATATATAATCTACAGAAGACTATCATGGAGATTTGCCGAGGTCTTATGAGTGAGAAGGCGATTGTATTCGACAGGGTGAGCAAGTCCTATCCCCGTTATCATCAGATAATGGGCATCAAGAACTTCCTGTTCCACCTCCCCACGGCGATCAGATCCCTAAAGAATGCAAGATACGAGGTCCTGAACGGGATATCCTTTGAGGTCTATAGGGGCGAGTCTTTCGGCATTATAGGCAGAAACGGCGTCGGCAAGAGCACCACACTTGGCCTTATCGCAGGGGTCCTCAGACCTGACAGTGGCAGGGTCATCGTTAACGGAAGGATATCACCGTTGCTTGAGCTTGGTGGAGGATTTCATCCCGAACTGACAGGCAGGGAGAACATAATACTCAATGGCGTGCTCCTTGGGATGACCAGGGCAGAGGTCTTGAAGAGGATGGACGAGATTATAGAGTTCTCAGAACTTGGTGAATTCATAGACCAGCCCCTGAGGACATACTCTTCAGGTATGTATGCAAGGCTTGGATTCTCCGTGATTGCACATCTTGATCCCGAAATCCTGCTCATAGACGAGGTCCTTGCAGTTGGAGATATAGGGTTCCAGAAGAAGTGCCTCGATAAGATGCTCGGCTTCAAGAGAATGGGGGTAACCATCGTCTTTGTCTCCCATTCAATGGGTGACATAGAGAAGATATGTGACAGGGTGATGTGGCTTGAAGATAAGAGGGTAAGGGAGGTCAATGAATCAAAAAAGGTCATAACCGATTACATCAATCGATAATCCTACCCCACCTATACCAAGATCAGCCTCCCGAATCTTTGATTATATGCATCTCCATAAGTCTCCTGTAGATATAGTCTGCTATTATTTTTTGACCTTTTGCATTTGGATGCCAAGGATCATACCAAGGTGTTTTACTATGTAAACTTATATCCTCAGGATTATAGGGCCTGAAGGCATTTAATAAATCTAACGGTATAAGGCCTGCTTTCAACGCAGCATCTTTTAATCTATTATGCAGTGGCACCAGGCTATACGAGTTAAAACTTTTATCCTTTTCAAACACGGGATGGATAAGAAAAATCACCGGGATACCATGTTGCATAGATATCTGACCAAGCTGATCAATATATGACTCTACCTGATCCCGATATACACGGTGCAGGAATTTATGGTACTCCTTATCACAACCCTTCCCTTTAATCTTCTCTCTCAATTGAAATAATCTCTTCGAGATAAAATGTGCTATGTGAAGTCTTGGTTTAAAAAATATCGTCCCTTTTCCCCATTTGCATCATGATAGACTGGATGAGCAGGATCGTTCAAAATAACTCCATATAATTAGATCGGGATCATAATCGAAGGCCTCATCTTTCAAGAGTACCAGCTCCTGAGAGGTGGAATACCCATCACGGGCCAGTATAATAACCTCTGCTTTCTTGCCAAGTGAATTATTTAATTTCTTCTCAAGGAGCTTACCAAAAGATTCCTCCAATCTGACCCCCAACCCTGCAGCAATAGAGTCACCAATGAGTATTATTCTAAAAGTGCCCTCCCCTTTTTATAATCATGTTCATAATCACGATAGCCATGAGAGTTATTTCCACACTTGTTTGGTATCACTACTGTCCGCTTAAAATAGAGAGTGTTGTAAGTCAGGTTCTCTCGCCTTGGAAATATTGTAGTGTCTACAAGAAAGCAAGTCAATAAGACTGACTCTTTCCGGTTAGGACATAGTATCCACCCTGCGAATAATAAACCATGGAAGAGGAGGAATATCAGACCCTTCGTCCCTAGGGATAAAGAAGAAGCCTCT
>MTOQ01000088.1 GCA_002011735.1 Nitrospirae bacterium JdFR-81
GTTTCCAGTGATGGATCTTGACAGGATGATAGATATCTTTCAGATTTTCTTCCCAAAAAGTCTTAATAAGGGTGGATACTATGTCTCAACCAATGACCTTTGAGAGCAATTCGTAACAGGATTTGCCATATGATATATTGATCTGTAAAAAAAATCAAGACAACATGCCCGTATAGGCCCTATAGATGGCCATTTCTCGACGAGAAAAAAGCACTTGACAAAATATATTGAGGGTAGATAAAATTCTTATGCCTTTGAGATGGTGGTTGTTTCTAAAGGCCGAATCCAGTCAACAGGAGGTGAAGAATGAGATTAGCAGTCTTCGTAAGTGACCTCAGAAGTACCGTTGATACCCTTGAAAGACTCAAGGCCGAAAAGCTCGGGATAGTCCTTGTGGGAAACGGTGTGTATCATGCCTCTCTTAAAGAGAATGGAAAGTCCTCGCCCCTTTTGGATAAGCCTGCCAGTTTTTATGTACTCTCAGAAGACCTTGAGACAAGGGGTATCAGTGCCTCTGAGGTGGACAGCAGGGTGAAGGTCGTCAATTATGGTGATGTGGTTGATCTGATATTTAATGAGTATGAAAAATTAGCCTGGTTATAGGAGGGGGTAAAATGGGCGTCCTTTCAATCGGTGTATTTTCGTCACTCATCGGTTCGATGAATCTGGATTTTGCACTCAAGCTCGCCGATGCAGCACTCCAGAAGGGTCACAAGGTAAACCTCTGGCTTTCCGGGAATGCAACATCTCTTGTAAAGAAGGATCAGAAGCACCTCAAGGATTATTCAACAGGAGAGAAACCCCTTAAGGCATTGCTTGAGAAGGGTGTCGAGGTGTGCACATGTGAGGCGTGCACGCTTGCCAGGGGTATCCAGAAGACTGATGCCATAGAGGGTGTTCAGTGGAATGCGATGCACTGGTATCTGGCAAAGATACACGAGAGTGACAGAGTATTACACATAGGAGGGGAGTAAAATGGCTGATACAAAGTTAGCATTTGTGGTCCAGAGGCCACCTTATAAAAGTGAGAACCCTAAGCTTGCGATAACCCATGCCATTGCCTATCAGACCGTTGAGATACTCCTCGAGGAGGGTGAGACTGTAACACCCACGCTCTGTTTTATAGGCGATGGGGTGCTCGCCTGTATCAAGGACCAGAAGGCCATGGACACATACGGGATAACGAGCACAGAGACTCACCTTAAGAACGCACTCCTTGTAGACCTCGATGTCTTTGTCTGTAAGGAGGATCTTGAGAGATTTGGTATCACTGAAGACAAAATTGTCAATGCAGACGATATGGGCGCTGACAAGCGTATCCAGGTAGTGCCATATGAGACCATACAGGCAGAGATGGAGGCGGCAAAGCATGTCTTATTCTTTTAATAAAAAAACTTTAATGGAGGCGATATGGCTGATTTAAAGTCTCAGACACCGGATCAGACGCTTGATGTCCTCGGAAGGGTCTGTCCCTATCCCCTTGTCCTCACGAAGAAGACCATGGAGAAGGCACCAAGTGGTTTTCTCCTCAAGGTCCTGTGTGATGCACCTGCTTCAGCAGAGGATACGATACCAAAGTACTGTGAGAAGCAGGGCTTTGAGTTCGAGGCCGTGAAGCTCGAGGATAAGGGTTACTGGGAGCTCTTCATCAAGAAGCCCTGAAAAGGACATTATAGCTGAAGGCAAGCCAGAATAGATGGGAGACTTAAGATCCTCAGGCCCTGACCATACCATTGATATATGTGGTAAGGTCTGTCCCCACACCCTTGTGTTGACGAAGAGGGCGCTTGGGAGCCTTGATAGTGGGAAGGTTTTAAAGGTCATCTGTGACCATCAGCCGGCTGCGGAGGATACCATACCCTCCTATTGCAGAAGGCAGGGTTTTGAGTTCGAGTCGGTTAAGGTGAGAGAGGGACTCTGGGAGATATACATCAGGAAACCTTAAGGGAGGGGTTGGGCTCAAAAAGGCGGTCATCCCTGACCGCCTTTTTTGTTTGATGGTTACATCTCGGTTACAGTGATGGCGCCATTGGGGCATGATTCGACGCATGTGAGACAGTTGACACACTCTGAGGCCTGATAGGGATCAGACTTCCCATCATTCATCTGGAAGACCTCAGATGGGCAGAGGTTGACGCATTCCTCACATCCGTCACATTTCTCGTGATCGACCGTTACAATATACACCTTTCCTCCTCCTTGATGAATTGGGATTGATTGGTTTTTTAATATATAATAATTGGCGGGATAAATTCAAGTTTATAACAATATGAGGCTTGTTGTAGGAGAGCACATACTCGATTTCTCAGAGAAGACTTATATAATGGGCATCCTCAATGTCACGCCCGACTCCTTCTCAGACGGTGGCCTCTATCTTGACAGGGATAAGGCGGTGACACGGGCACTGAGGATGGAGGATGAGGGTGCTGATATAATCGATGTCGGTGGTGAATCCACAAGGCCTGGCTCAGAGGCCGTGCCTGTTGATGAGGAGATAAAGAGGGTCGTCCCTGTGATCGAGGAGGTCGCAAAGAGGGTGAAGGTCCCCATCTCTATAGATACCTATAAGTCAAGGGTTGCAGAGCTTGCCATCCAGGCAGGGGCCTCTATAGTGAATGATATCAGCGGGTTGAGGTTTGACAGGAGGATGCCTGATGTGGTTGCGAGACATGGTGTTGCTGTTGTCATAATGCATATAAAGGGGACACCAAAGGACATGCAGCAGAACCCCACCTATACAGCCCTTATACCCGAGATCATAGAGTATCTCAGAGGGGGCATCATGATCGCCAGGAGGGCCGGGGTTGCGGAGGAGAGGATCATTATCGATCCTGGTATAGGGTTTGGTAAGACCGTTGAGCACAACCTGGAGATCATCAGGCGGCTTGATGAATTTACAGGCCTTGAAAAGCCGATCCTTATAGGGCCATCAAGGAAATCATTCATCGGCACAACGCTTGGAGGACTGCCTGTTACAGAGAGGCTTGAGGGGACGGCTGCTGCCGTTGCAATAGGTATATTTAATGGGGCGAATATCGTAAGGGTGCATGATGTGAGGGAGATGGCGCGGGTTGCAAGGATGGCCGATGCCATAAGAAGGGGCCTTGTAGCCTAACCCGAGATGGCCCTGGCCACCATATCGAGCAGTTCATCCTTATCAAAGGGTTTTACAATGTAGCCATCTGCACCGTGTTCAAGGGCCTTTTCAAGGGCTACATCATTGGAATAGGCGGTAAATAGTATAACCTTTGTCTCAGGGAAGAGCATCTTTATCTCCTTGATCGCCTCTATCCCATCCATGCCCGGCATCCTTATATCAAGCAGCACAAGGTCGACAGGGTTGTCAAACATATACTCTATCCCCTCTATCGCACCTGATGCCATTACTACCTCATATTTATCCTTAAGCACCATCCTCACGGCCTCGCGGGGTGAGAGCTGATCATCAATCACAAGTACCCTTGGCCTGTCCTTATCCATCACTCTACCTCCAGCCTCACCCCTTTGATAATGAGGGGCGTCATATTAATATTTATAACAAAATGTAATAATCCTTGTCAACAATATAGCAGAGTGTATTTGTAACAGATAACACAATGTTATAGGATTAAACAATGAGGAACATAGTAGGAGAGAATCTGAAGAGGATAAGGAAGAGCAGGGGCCTTACACAGGAGGAGGTTGCCCTGAGGAGCGGTCTGACCCAGGGGTATATCAATCAGCTTGAGAATGGTAAGAGGATGTTCACCCAGAAGTCCCTTGAACGGATAGCAAAGGGATTGAATATCAGTATCATCGATTTCTTCAGAGAGGAGCCCCAGGAGGTGAGGGAGGTTACCCCATCATACGGGATCGGCAAGGAAACGCCTGCCTATAAGAGAGAGGTGCTCGCCCTGCTTGATGAACTCCCGCCAAGGATAAGGAGGCACTATATCGCCCTGCTGAGGCTTGAGAGGGACCTCTGGAGGAAGAGGCCTGCCTGAAGCCCTCTGCTTGAAAAAACTTAGTGAAATTGCTTAAATTAGCCACTAATCATCCTCAAACCAGTTAAGGAAAAGACGAGCTGTCGAAGGATATGTCATGGATGAGCTTGATAGGCTGAGAAAGGCCATAGATGAGGTAGATCTGGAGATCCTTGAGCTGCTCAACAAGAGGGCCAATATAGTCCTCCAGATAAAGAGGGCAAAGGACAACAGACAGCTCAATATATACTCACCAGAAAGGGAGAGGGAGATCATCGAGAGGCTTACAAGTCTGAACCAGGGACCATTTCCCAACGAGGCGTTGAGGCTCCTTTACAGGGAGATATTATCCGCATCCCTTGCGTTACAACAGCCGCTTAAGGTCGCCTATCTTGGACCTCCTGCAACATTCACCCATCTTGCGGCAATGAGACAGTTTGGCTCTTCCACAGAGTATGTCCCTGTCAGCACGATAAAGGCGGTCTTCGGGATGGTTACGAGTGGGGATGTCCAGTATGGCGTTGTGCCCATAGAGAATTCGACAGAAGGGGTGGTCAATTACACGCTCGATATGTTTATCGATTTTGACCTCAAGATCGTATACGAGATAATGCTCCAGATCTCACACAATCTCCTTTCAAAGACAGGCAGGAGGTCTGATGTAAAGAAGATATATTCATATCCACAGGCAACCGCACAGTGCAGGGAATGGCTTGAGGAGAATTTTCCTGGTGTCCCGATCATAGAGGAACACAGCACCGCTGCTGCTGCAAAGAGGGTGGCTGATGATCCAACGGCTGCAGCTGTTGCGAGTGAACTGGCAGCCACCATCTACAACCTCAAATTCGTAAGCAAGGGCATAGAGGATTACAGGCATAATTACACCAGATTCCTGGTGATCGGCAGGGAGTCTGTGCCGAAGACTGGCAGGGACAAGACATCGATCATGTTCTCCATAAAGGACAAGCCTGGTGCGCTCTATTCAATCCTCAGACACTTTGCAAAACACAAGATAAACCTCACCAAGATCGAGTCAAGGCCCTCAAGGAGAAAGGCTTGGGAATACATATTCTTTGTTGATATGGAAGGTCATATAGAGGACAGGAAGGTGAAGAAGGCCATCAACGCAATGAAGAAGGAGTGCCTCTATTTCAAGGAGCTTGGCTCTTACCCCTCTGCAGAATAACAGTTTATGCTACAGGTCCCTGGACACATAAGAGGGATCAAACCCTATGTCCCTGGGAAGCCCATAGAGGAGCTTGAGAGGGAGCTGGGCATAAAGGATGCCGTAAAATTAGCATCCAATGAAAACCCCATCGGCCCCTCTCCCCTTGCGATCAAGGCCATCGTGGAAGGCCTTGGTGATATAAATAGATACCCTGATGGGGGCTGTTATTACCTCAGGGAGGCCCTCTCAGAGAGGCTCGGTGTTGACAGGGAGTGGCTGATATTCGGTAATGGTTCAAACGAGATCATAGAGCTTGCTGTAAGGACGTTCCTCATCCCAGGGGATGAGGCGATAATGGCACAGCCCTCGTTTGTGGTCTATCCCACGATCACACAGGCAGCTGGTGGCAGGAGCATAATAGTCCCTCTCAGGGAATGGAGGCATGACCTTGAAAGGATGGTATCGATGGTCACAGAGAGGACAAGGATTATATTCATAGCAAACCCGAACAACCCCACAGGCACGATAAACACAAGGGCCGAGATGGACTCACTCATAAGGGCCGTTCCGGAGGGTATCCTTATAGTGATTGATGAGGCATACCATGAATATGTCACATCAGGTGATTACCCTGACACCCTGGAATATCTGAAGGATGGGAGGGATGTGCTCATACTCAGGACCTTCTCAAAGATATATGGCCTTGCAGGCCTGAGGATAGGCTACGGGATATCGAGGCCTGAGATAATAGGGGCCATGGAGAAGGTGAGGCAGCCATTCAACGTAAATACCCTTGCACAGAGGGCAGCCCTTGCAGCCCTTGAGGATACAGGGCATCTGAGACGTTCAAGGGAGGTTAATGAAGAGGGGAAGGATTTCCTGTATGGTGAGTTCAGGTCTCTTGGGATCGAGTATGTCCCCACAGAGGCAAACTTCATCTATCTTATACTCAAGGAGAAAAACTCAGGTATTGTGTATAATGAGCTTTTGAAGGAGGGTGTTATAATAAGGCCTGTTGGTGACAGATATGTCCGTGTTACAATAGGGCTTCCACAGGAGAATATAAGGATGATAAAGGCATTTAAGAGGCTCATGGGCAGGGGCATAAAGATATAGATAATCACAATTCTTTTTCAGAGGAGGAAGAGGATGGATATTATCGTCTTGAGGCCTGGGGTAACCTCAAAAGAGATAAGACACATAGTCAAGAAGCTTGAAGATATGGGTTTTAAGGCCAATATCTCAAAGGGCACCGAGAGGACGGTCATCGGTGTGATAGGTGATACATCCAAGATCACGGAGGACGAGGTGAATTCCTTTGGTGCCATGCCAGGGGTTGAGAAGATCCACAGGATAATACAGCCGTTCAAGCTTGCGAGCAGGGACTTCAAGGCCCAGGACACGTTGATAAAAGTGGGCAGGCACACCATCGGTGGCAAGAGGGTGCATGTCATGGCAGGCCCATGTGCCGTTGAGAACCTGCCAACACTCCTCAAGATAGCAAGTGAGGTGAAGAAGGCAGGAGCCACATTCATAAGGGGAGGGGCATACAAGCCAAGGACATCACCATATAGCTTCCAGGGGCTTGGAGAGCTTGGTTTGAGGTATCTTGCCGAGGTTAAGGAGAAGACAGGACTGCCTGTGGTGACAGAGCTTATGGATCCACGGGACATAGACGAGGTCTTGAGATATGCCGATATCATCCAGATAGGTGCCAGGAATATGCAGAATTTCAGGCTATTACAGGAGGTCGGCTCCTATGATAAGCCTGTGCTGCTTAAGAGGGGTCTCTCTGCAACCATAAAGGAGCTGCTCATGGCTGCCGAGTATATCATGTCACGGGGTAATCACAATGTGATACTCTGTGAGAGGGGGATCAGAACCTTTGAGACCGCTACAAGAAACACCCTGGACCTGAATGCAGTGCCTGTGCTTAAGAAGCTCTCCCATCTACCCGTGATCGTTGATCCGAGTCATGGTGCTGGCAAATGGGACCTTGTTGCTCCCATGGCAAAGGCAGCAATCGCAGCAGGTGCAGATGGCCTCCTTATAGAGGTCCATATAAAGCCTGAGGAGGCGCTGTCTGACGGAGAGCAGTCACTAAAGCCTGATAACTTCACCGTATTGATGAAGGAGCTCAGGGCGGTGGCAAGGGCGGTTGGAAGGACGATATAGAAGGATTACCATCTTCTTATGGAATTCAACAAGATTGCCATAATAGGTGTTGGGTTGATCGGCGGCTCTATCGCTATGGCCCTGAAGGAGAGGGGTATAAGGGGCAGGATCACGGGCATTGGCAGGAACAGGGAGAGGCTGAAGAACGCAAGGGATAAGGGGATAGTGGATGAGTATTCCACCGTGCCCTCGGAAGGTGTTGCTGGTGCAGACCTGATAATCCTCTCCACCCCTGTGGGCAGGTTTGAGGGGATTATGGAGGCGATAAAGGGGAGTATAGGCAGGGGGGCCATTGTTACGGATGTGGGAAGTGTCAAGGCAGGGGTGGTTGAGAGGCTGAGTTCGATGGTCCCTGATGGTGTCAGTTTTGTTGGTGCCCATCCCATCGCAGGGGGTGAGTCGTCAGGGTTTGAATCGGCAAGGCCTGATCTCTTCAAGGGCGCCCTCTGTATCATCACACCGGTTACCAGCACAGAGGCTCATGCCATCAGGGTGGTATCCGAGCTATGGAGGGCGGTTGGTGCAGACGTCAGGTACATGAGCCCTGATGAACATGACATTGTCTATGCATCGGTGAGTCACCTTCCACATGTTATCGCGTATGCCCTGATAAATGCTATCCTGGACAGGGATGATATCCTCTCTTACGGTGGGAACGGCCTGAGGGATATGACGAGGATCGCCCTGAGTTCCGCAGAGCTCTGGCGTGATATATGTATGTATAACAGGGAGAACATACTCGATGCCATCAAGGGTTTCACCTCCAGGCTCTCCCGGATCACAGAGATGATAGAGGCCTCTGAATGGGCAGGGCTTGAGAGGGAGTTTGAGAGGGCGCGTGAAGGGAGGAGGCTCATTGAGCCGGATTGAGGTCGGATACAGCCCTCCCCTCCATGGAGAGGTCTCCCCCCCTCCTGACAAATCCATCTCCCATCGTGCCATGATACTGGCAGGTATTGCAGATGGCAGGAGCCATATCAGGAACTTCCTTAATGCAGATGACCCCCTGAGGACCGTGGAGGCGTTCAGGCAGATGGGGATAGGGATCGAAGAATCCAAGACACAGGATTCAATACCCAGGACCCAAAGTAGAGAGTTGATAGTGCATGGGAGAGGATTGAAGGGATTGAGGGAGCCTGAGGGTGTGATTGACTGCGGGAACTCAGGCACGACGATGAGGCTGCTGAGCGGGGTGCTCGCAGGACAGCCATTTACTGCCACACTCACAGGTGATGCATCCCTCAGGAAAAGGCCTATGCAGAGGATCATACGGCCGTTGACAGAGATGGGCGCCATTATGGAGTCTGGGCCTGAGGGCCGTCCACCCCTCAGGATCACCGGGGGTGACCTCAGGCCCATAAGCTACAGGAGTCCTGTTGCGAGTGCACAGGTCAAGTCAGCGATACTACTTGCCGGTCTGTATTGTGATGGGGTGACATCGGTTATAGAGCCTGAGAGGTCGAGGGATCACACCGAGAGGATGCTTGGCTCCGCAGGTGTTGATGTGAGGATAAAGGGGCTGGAGGTCGCTGTAAGGGGGAAGGCAGAGATCAGGCCGCTCGATATGACCATCCCAGGGGATTTCTCCTCTGCTGCATTCTTTATCGTGGCGGCAAGCATCGTCCATGGCTCGGAGATACTCATAAAGGATACAGGAGTAAACCCGACAAGGACAGGCCTTATAGATATAATGGCTCAGATGGGTGCAAGGATCGAGCTTAGGGATGTGAGGGTGGTCTCAGGTGAGCCTGTGGCAGACATATATGTGAGACATTCTGAGCTGAAAGGGGTGACAGTGGGAGGGGATCTGGTTGTCAGGGCGATTGATGAGTTCCCCGTGCTCTGTGTTGCAGCAGCGATAGCAGACGGTGTCACCAAGATAACAGGTGCCTCGGAGCTCAGGGTGAAGGAGTCTGACAGGATAGCCACTATCGCCAGTGAGTTGAGGAGGATGGGCGTGAGGGTTGAAGAGCTCGAGGATGGTATAATTATTGAGGGGCGCAGGAGGCTCAGGGCCTCTATCATTCACAGTCATGGTGACCACAGGGTCGCCATGGCCATGGCGGTTGCAGGGCTCAGGGCCGATGGGGTGACCACCATTGAGGACACCGAGTGTGTTAACACATCCTTCCCAGGATTTGCAGAGATGCTCATGGGTCTGATTAAATAGTGGATGGGTTACACATTATGGTTGCAAAGGAGTAGATGATGAAGAAAAGGACAGGACTGATCTTTCCTCCATCAAGAGAGTTCTCGAATTCTGCCCTCATAAGGAGTAAGAGGGAGTATGAGAGGCTATACAGGAGGTCGATAGAGGATCCTGAGGGGTTCTGGGCAGAGATGGCAGAGGAGAACCTCTCCTGGTTCCGAA
Source organism: Nitrospirae bacterium JdFR-81 (assembly GCA_002011735.1). Taxonomy (GTDB): domain Bacteria; phylum Nitrospirota; class Thermodesulfovibrionia; order UBA6902; family UBA6902; genus JdFR-81. Next base: position 9,677 of record MTOQ01000088.1, read on the forward strand.
GATGGAGGAGGGTTGTGAAGGCCGACTTTTGTAAACCAGAGGTCAAGTGGTTTATCGGTGGAAGGCTGAATGCATCATACAACTGCCTGGACAGGCACCTCACCACCCACAGGAAGAACAAGGCCGCGATCATCTGGGAGGCAGAGGATGGAGAATGCAGGATATTTACATACCAGGAGCTACACCGGCTTGTCTCAAGGTTTGCCAATATGCTCAGGATGCTCGGGATAAAGAAGGGCGACAGGGTGGTCTTCTATCTTCCCATGATCCCAGAGCTCGCCATCGGAATGCTCGCCTGCAGCCGTATAGGCGCCATACACAGTGTGGTCTTTGGAGGCTTCAGTGCCTATGCCCTGCGGGAGAGGATAAATGATTGCAGGGCCAGGGTGCTCATCACCTCCGATGGCTCATTCAGGGCCGGAAGGGTCATAAGATTGAAGATAAACGCAGATATAGCGCTGGAGGACGCCCCAAGTATCGAGCACTGTGTTGTGGTGAAGAGGGTGGGCATCCATGTGGACATGAAGAAGGGGAGGGATGTCTTTCTCAACGATCTGCTTGAGAGATACGATATCCCATCCATATGTAAGCCCGAGAGTATGGATGCAGAGGATCCCTTGTTTATACTTTACACAAGCGGGAGCACAGGAAAACCAAAGGGGCTGCTCCATACAACAGGTGGATATCTTCTCTATGCAGCGGTCACATTCAAGTATATATTTGACCATCATGAGGAGGATACATTCTGGTGCACTGCTGATATTGGTTGGATAACAGGACATTCATACATAGTTTATGGTCCGCTATGCAATGGTGCAACCAGTGTGATGTTCGAGGGGGTGCCGACATACCCTGCCCCTGACAGGTTCTGGCAGATTGTGGAGAGATACAGGGTCAACGTCTTTTATACAGCCCCAACGGTCATAAGATCACTTGCAAAGGAGGGGGTTGAATGGACAAGGAAGCACGACCTGAGCAGTCTGAGGCTCCTTGGCTCTGTTGGTGAGCCCATAAATCCAGAGGCATGGCTGTGGTATTACAGGCACATAGGCAATAAGAGGTGTCCTATAGTTGATACATGGTGGCAGACAGAGACAGGGGGGATACTCATCTCCTCACTTCCAGGTGCAGTCCCCATGAAGCCAGGTGCTGCCGGCAGGCCATTCTTTGGTATAGAACCTGTCATAAGGAGGGACGATGGTTCGGTGGCAGGGGTGGATGAAGAGGGTGCGTTATTCATAAAGAACCCTTGGCCAGGTATTGCAAGGACCATCTATGGTAACCCCCAGAGGTATAAGGAGACCTATTTCTCACAATACAGGGGCAACTATTTCAGTGGTGATGGGGCAAGGCTCGACAGGGATGGAGACTATCACCTCCTTGGCAGGGTTGATGATGTGATAAATGTATCAGGGCACAGGCTGGGCACCGCAGAGATAGAGAGCGCCATAGTCTCTCATCCAGCGGTTGCAGAGGCAGCGGTGGTGGGCTTCCCTCATGATGTAAAGGGTCAGGGCATCTACTCATTTGTGATACTGAACAGCGGTGTCAGGGGGAGTAAGGCCCTTGAGGAGGAGATCATCCAGCAGGTGAGGAAGGAGATCGGCCCTATTGCAAAGCCTGATAGGGTGCAGTTCGTTGATGGCCTGCCGAAGACCCGCAGTGGAAAGATAATGAGGAGGATACTCCGTAAGATAGTTGAGGGGAGGGAGGAGGAGATAGGCGATACCACCACCCTTGCAGACCCCGCGGTTGTCAAGAGGATAATAGAGGGGAGGAAGGGATGGTGATCATCATCGTCAATAAATAGTGGAGGGGTAAGATGCTATACATATCCATCTTTGATGCGAAGGAAGAGGTCTCCATGCATGAGATAAACAGGGAGAGGGAGGAATGGTTCAGGAAGGGCAGGGACAAGGTCTTCCAGAGGATGTGCAAGCGTATAGATAGATATGAGGTAGTTGGCAAGTCCCCTTTAAGGATCATCTTTGTCATAGAGACCGATGACCCCCATGCCCTGAACATCCTCTCACACCACTTCGGAGACGGCTGGATCTCCACCACCTATCCTGCCCTGAAGAGGGAGCTGTATGAGGCGCTGGAGGAGGACAGGAGCATAATAGGGGGATGAGGATCGGTGATTGACTATTGATGATTTGAGGTCATATAGGTTAGGGATGAAGACGGTCAGGATACCGGCAGAGCCTCTCCGGGACTATGAAGCTCCACCAGATGACCTTCTACCGAGCCCTGTCCATAAAGAGTTCCTCCAGGCCTTCATAAACTCTGATTTAAAGGATGTCTTCAGACTCACAGGGGGCACCGCCTTAATTGCATTTTATCTTGAACCCAGGTTGTCCCATTTTTTTCTCTTCAATAGAAGTTCCTGTTCTACGTTGTAGAGGATTTTTTGGAGGACGTTATTATCATAGATGCTGAGGGTGGACGGATTTGTTGACATCGTGGTCAATAAACTCTGCACCTATGTGGATGTTTATTGTGCAATGAAGAATGATGTTTATCATTGGGATATCTCTTTGATCTTGCAGAGAAGAGATGTGAGATAAAAGGCATAGGGCATGTACTCAAAAGTAGGCTCTTACAGGTGCCTGGAGGGATCGTCAGAATGTGCTGAGTGCTACTCCCCTATAATCTTCACAAGGACCCTCTTACGCCTTCTGCCGTCAAACTCTCCATAGAAGATCTGTTCCCATGGGCCGAAGTCGAGCCTTCCATTCGTGACCGCAACAACCACCTCTCTGCCCATGATCTGCCTCTTCAGGTGTGCATCGGCATTGTCCTCGCCTGTGCGATTGTGGTGGTACTGTGAGATGGGTTCATGAGGGGCGATTTTCTCAAGCCATACGTCATAGTCATGATGGAGCCCTGGTTCATCGTCATTGATAAAGACCGATGCAGTGATGTGCATGGCATTTACAAGCACGAGTCCCTCCTTTATGCCACTCTCCTTAAGGCACTCCTCAACCTGTGGTGTTATGTTTATAAACCCCCTCCTTGAAGGCACCTCAAACCATAGTTCCTTCCTGTAGCTCTTCATGGGTCCTCCTTCAGGTTTTTTCTCTCAGAAATATTATAAAATACGTAGTGCATAATCCGCAGATGGGTGATGAGGTTATAGAAGTTGTATCATGTTGATGGGGGTTTAAGGGGGCAAAAGGTTCAGGATGGTTCAGAGTAGGCAAGGAAGACCGTAGATATCTCATTGAGGATCACGAGGTGAAGGATATAATCACCATAGACGGACCTGCAGGTGCAGGAAAGAGCACGGTGGCAAGGATACTCGCCAGGAGGCTTGGCTATACCTATCTTGATACGGGCGCACTCTACAGGGCTGTTGCGTGGAAGGTGAAGAAGGCAGGTATCGATCCTGAGGATGAGGGTCTCCTGAGGAAGGTGCTTGAAGACACATCCATAACAATCAATGGAGATGGTGTGTTTGTGGATGGTGTGGATGTGTCAAGGGAGATAAGGACTGCAGAGATGGGTGAGATGAGCTCAAGGGTCTCTGCAATACCATCTGTCAGGCAGTACCTTCTCTCCATCCAGAGGGAGGCAGGGGAGAAGGGGAGGGTCGTTGCAGAGGGCAGGGATACAGGGACGGTTGTATTTCCGGACGCAGAGAACAAGTTCTTCCTTGATGCCTCACTCAAGGAGAGGGCAAGGAGACGGCACAGGGAGCTTATCACCAGGTCCCCAGATATTACCTTTGAGGCCACGATGAAGGATCTGGAGAGGAGGGATATCAGGGATTCCACGAGGGAGGTTGCACCCCTGAAGAGGACGGATGATATGATCTACATAGATACTACAGGGCTGGATATCGACGAGGTGGTAGCAGAGATAATCAGGAATCTAAGGCCCTCTGGAAGCTCGGACCGCAATCTGTTTTACAGATTCGCTGCAATGCTCATAAGGCTTATATTCAGGCTCAATGGAGGCCTGGAGGTCAGGGGAGTGGAGAACATCCCCAGGATTGGCGGTGGCATCATTGCATCGAACCATATCAGTTATCTTGACCCACCCCTGATAAGCGCTGTGCTCCCAAGGAGGGTGACCTTCATAGCAAGAAAGGGACTCTTTGATATACCCTTGCTTGGCTGGTTTATAAGGCATTATTCTTTCCCGATCGACAGGGAGAGACCCAGCCCATCAACCATCAAGGAGGCAATAAGGAGGCTTAAGAGGGGTGAACTGCTTGCACTGTTCCCTGAGGGCAGGAGGAGTGAGACAGGACAGTTGCTTGAACCGAAGAGGGGGCTTGGTATGATAGTGAGCCGTGTCGATGTGCCTGTTGTCCCGACATTGATAATAGGCTCAAACAGGGCACTGCCTGTGGGTGCCAGATGGCTCAGGAGGGCAAAGATAAAAATAGTATTTGACAGGCCTATATACTGTTCTTCTACAATAGAGACTACGAGGGGGGGGCAGAGGGCCTACGAGGAGATCAGCAAGAGGGTCATGTCAGCGATAAGGGTGATGAAGGAGAGATATGAAGATACTGGTGGCTGAGAAGGCAGGCTTCTGTTTCGGTGTGAAGAGAGCGATAGACATAGCCTTCGATATCGCAAAGGAGGCAAAGGGAGGGGTCTATACCTTCGGCCCCCTCATACACAACCCACAGGTGGTGGAGAGGCTCAAGCAGGAGGGTATAGACTCGACAGACGATATACACTCTGACAAGATAAAGACCCTTATTATAAGGACACACGGGGTGCCTCCCCATATATACAGGGAGACGGCGAATATGGGTTACAGGGTGGTTGACGCAACGTGTCCGTTTGTGAAGAAGGCCCAGCGCCATGCGATGAACCTCAAGGATGAGGGCTATCAGGTGGTGATCGTTGGCAACAGGGAGCACCCCGAGGTCAAGGGGCTTATCGGGTTTGCCGGTGATAATGTCATAACCGTTGAGGACGCAGAGTCCTTACCACCCCTGAAGGGCAAGGTGGGGATAATCGTCCAGACAACCCAGAGGTTCGAGACCTTTAAGGAGGTGGTGCTCAAGGTCGTTAGCTCGGCAAGGGAGATCAAGATATACAACACGATATGTGATTACACTGCAAGGAGGGTCAGAGAGACCGAGGAGCTCGCAAGGAAGGTGGATGTGGTGATCGTTGTTGGTGGCAAGAACAGCTCGAATACAACACAGCTGTATAAGCTTTCAAGGAAGCACTGCGACAGGGTCTATCATATAGAGACAGGGGATGAGGTCGAAGATGCGTGGTTTGATGGGGTGGAGAGTGTGGGTATCACAGGAGGGGCATCAACACCGAACTGGATAATCGAGGATATCGTCAGGAGGATCTCGGCAATGGCAGATTCTCCAGGACAAAGGGAAATTTCTGGAAGGAGATAATATAATATATAACATGGAAACGCAGAGGATGGAGCTTGAAAGACTCTATGCAAAGACCCTCAAGGGGATCGAAGAGGATACCATTGTTGATGGAAGGGTCATCCAGGTCAGGGACGATGGTGTAATTATTGACCTCTGTTATAAGTGTGAGGGGTTTGTCCCCATTGAGGAGTTGATGGAGGGTGAGCACCTCAGATTAAAGACAGGCGATATCGTGCCTGTATATGTGGTCGATACCAATGACTCCGAGGGCTTTGTAAGGCTTTCAAGGCGGAAGGCAGAGAGTATAAAGACATGGGCAATGCTTGAGGAGGCGCTTGAGAAGGGTCAGAGTGTAGAGGGGAGGATCGTGGGCAGGGTGAAGGGTGGTATGACCGTTGATGTGAATGGACTTATGGCATTCCTTCCAGGCTCTCATATAGACACCAGGCCCCTGAGGGACACCGAACAGCTCATAGGGCAGACCTTCTCCTTTAAGGTGATAAAGCTCAATCCTTCCAAGTCCAATGTTATCCTCTCCCGCAGAGTCCTTCTTGAGGAGGAGAGGGAGAGGCTCAGGGAGGAGACGCTGTCCAGGCTGAAGGAAGGCGCGATCGTCAAGGGCAGGGTCAAGAACCTGACCGATTACGGGGCATTCATCGACCTTGGTGGTATAGATGGCCTGCTCCACATCTCTGATATGTCATGGGGCAGGATAAGCCACCCTGCCGAGCTGTTCAGGGTGGGTGATGAGGTGGAGGTGGTTGTGCTCAGATTCGACAGGGACTCTGAGAAGGTCACGCTCGGCTATAAACAGAAGAGGCCTGATCCCTGGAGCAACATAGAAGAGAGGTATAAGCCGGGCCAGAGGGTTAAAGGGAAGGTCGTTGGAATGGCTGACTACGGGATATTCCTTGAGCTTGAGGAGGGTGTTGAGGGGCTTGTGCATGTGAGCGAGATGGACTGGACCGAGAGGATAAAGAGGCCATCAAGGTACTTTGCCATAGGTGATATGGTGGAGGCAAAGCTGCTCAATATCGACAAGGAGGAGAAGAGGATATCCCTCAGTATAAAACAGCTCAAGCCAAACCCGTGGGATCTCGTTAAGGAGCGGTACAGGGTTGGGCAGAAGATAACCGGAAGGGTGTGGAGCCTGACAGACTTTGGAGCATTTATAAGACTCGATGAGGGTGTTGATGCCCTGCTCCATATCTCTGATATATCGTGGATCAAGCGGATAAGACATCCCTCTGAGGTCCTCAAAAAGGGCGATACCGTGGAGGTCGTAATCACGAACCTGGAGCCAGAGAAGGAGAGGCTCTCGGTCAGTATCAAGGCCCTGACGCCTGATCCATGGGTGTCTGAGATACCATCAAGGTATCATCTTGGTGACAGGGTTAGAGGCACGATCACAGATATAAACCAGGCCGGGGTGTTTGTGGAGTTTGACGATGGTGTGGAGGGCCTTGTGTATGCGTCAGAACTGGATGACCCACCTGTGGAGGGGATAGAGGAACTCCTTAAGAAGGGCAAGAGGATCGATGTGAGGGTCATTAATATCGATACCACTCGAAGGAGGCTTGGCCTCAGTCTGGCATATTGATCGCCTTTGATTCACCATGAAGAAGCTCCTTGTATTCTTCATAATCCTGATCCTTATCATAGCAGTCCTGAGCCTCATGATCACGATCACGCACAATGTCCCCCTTGGTGAAAGGGTCGCCCTCGTCCGTGTCGAAGGTGTGATAATCGACTCAAAGGATATAATCGAGGAGCTGAGGGATTATTCTGATGATGCATCGATAAAGGCCATAGTCCTCAGGATAGAGAGCCCTGGTGGTGCTGTGGCACCTGCCCAGGAGATATACGAGGAGCTCTTGAAGATAAAGAAAAAGAAGAAGATCGTTGTCTCCATGGGTTCTGTTGCAGCATCAGGTGGGTATTACATAGCGAGTCCGGCTGATAGGATAGTTGCAAACCCTGGCACACTCACAGGCTCGATCGGTGTGATAATGGAGATCCCGAATATAAAGGGCCTCATGGATAAGATAGGGATCGAGACCCAGATCATCAAGAGTGGCAGGCATAAGGATATGGCCTCTGCCTTCAAGGCCCTTACAGAGGAGGAGAGGCGGATACTCCAGGAGATACTGGACGATGTTCACGAGCAGTTCATAAGGGCGGTGGCAGAGGGGAGGGGTATGGAGATCGAAGAGGTAAGGAAGCTCGCTGACGGGAGGATATTCACGGGCAGGATGGCCAAGGAGGCAGGGCTTGTTGATGAGCTCGGCAACCTTGAGGATGCCATAATGCTGGCCGGGCGGTTGAGTGGTATCAAGGGGAGGCCTCATGTTGTGGAGAGGAAGAAGAGGCTCGGCCTGCTTGATATACTGCGGGGTGATGTGGGAGAGGGGCTGTTTGGCAGGGCCTTCCCCACCATAAGGTTAAAGTATCTATTAACACCGTGATAAAAACCTCTTAAAACTTGACAGGAGGTAGGTCATGACAAAGTCTCAGCTTATCGAGAGGATAGCAGAAAAGGCGGAGGGCCTCACAAAGAGGCAGACAGAGCTTGTGGTGGAGACCATCTTTGAGAGCATGAAGGAGGCGCTTGCCAGGGGGGAGAGGGTTGAGATAAGGGGGTTTGGTAACTTCAGCCTCCGTAGCAGGAGGGCAAGGAGGGCAAGGAACCCCAAGACAGGTGAGCCGGTTGATGTCCCACCGAAGAAGGTCCCTTACTTCAAGGTTGGCAAGGAACTCAGGGAGATGTTGAACAGGGATCTGTGAGGGGCAAGGTATATATAGTAGGGGCAGGTCCCGGGGATATCGGCCTTCTTACCGTGAAGGGCCTGAGGGCCCTCAGGAGGGCTGAGGTCGTGGTCTATGACTTCCACCTGAATGCACAGATCCTTAACTATATAAACCACGATGCCCTATTTATCTATGCAGGCAAGCGTGGTGGCCTGCACAGCATGAGCCAGGAGGAGATCAACCAGGCCCTTATCAGTAATGCCCGTGAAGGGAGGATCGTCTGCAGGCTTAAGGGAGGAGACCCCTTTGTCTTCGGCAGGGGTGGTGAGGAGGCGGAGGCCCTCGCAAGAGAAGGGATAGAGTTCGAGGTCATACCCGGGATCAGCTCAGCCATTGCTGCACCTGCCTATGCAGGTATACCCCTTACCCACAGGCAGTATTCATCCTCCTTTGCCGTTGTCCCTGGATATGAGGACCCTACAAAGGGAGAGAGTTCCATTAACTGGGAGAAACTCTCCACAGGTGTTGGCACCATTGTATTCCTGATGGCCGTAAAGAATATAGCCTTTGTATGCAGAAGGCTTATCGAGAACGGCAGATCACCAGACACACCTGTAGCGGTGATCAGGTGGGGGACAAGGTCCGATCAGACCACCATAGTCAGCGACTTGAGGAGTATAGCAGATGTTGTCAGAGAGAGGGATATAAAGCCACCTGCGGTGATGGTTGTTGGAGAGGTGGTGAGGTTGAGGGAGGGGCTCAGATGGTATGAGAGGAAGCCCCTATTTGGCCATCGTATCCTTGTTACACGGGAGCAGTCCGGCGGGTTTGAGGTGCTTGAGGACCTCGGAGCGGAGGTCATAGAGTTTCCAACGATAAGGATAGTGCCACCTGCTGACCTTTCAGGCCTTGATGCCGCGATAGAGGGGATCGAGTCCTATCAGTGGTTGATATTTACGAGTGCAAATGGTGTGAACTTCTTCTTCCAGAGGTTCTTTGAAAGGGACAGGGACATCAGGGATCTTAAGGGGATAAGGATATGTGCCATTGGCACAAAGACCGCCTCCGAGATCAGGAGATATGGCATAAAGGTCGACCTTGTGCCAGAGGAGTTCAACGCAGAGGGCCTGGTGGAGGCCTTCGTGAGGGAGCATGGGGCGCAGGGCCTCAAGGGGGTGCGATTCCTGCTTCCAAGGGCCGAGGTTGGCAGAGAGGTCCTGCCTGAAAGGATAAGGGAACTCGGTGGCGAGATAGATGTGGTGACTGCCTACAGGGCCATAAAACCCGAGACCCACGGCAAGAGGCTCAAAAGATTCCTGAGAGAGGGCAGGATAACCATAGCGACCTTCACGAGTGCAGCCACCTTCAACAACTTCCTCTCTATCATGGGCGATGAGGCGATCGACCTGCTCAGGGATGTGACCATCGCTGTTATAGGGCCTGTGACAAAGAGGGCGGTCGAGAAGGCAGGATTGAGGGTGAGCATCATGCCAGAGAAGGCGACCATCGAGGCGATGATACAGGGGATAATTGACTGGGTAACAAAAGGTTGAGGACAGGGATGGATTCAAAAAGGCAGAGGCCCGGACCCTTTCAGCGTGTATCCCTATCCATAAAGATGACCATCCTCTCCGTGCTCGTTGGCCTGATCCTGTGGGCCATACTGGATTACATCCAGACCGAGAGGATAAAGAAGGTATTCTATGAACAGCTCGCGGAGACCCTGGACAGGCAGACAGAGGCCGACAGATATAACTTCGATAGATACCTGAAGAACTTTTACCAGACCGTAAGGCTCGTTGCAGCCCACAGGGAGCTTATAGATTATGTCAAGGGGCATGAGTGGCCCCAGGATGGAGAGATCATCTATTATCATGACACCCCCCCTTCATGGCTCAAAAACCCCCAGGGACTGGACAGGCTGGCCCATTTCAGTTATGCCATCCTGCTTGATCCAGGCTCAAGGGTGAGGGAGGTCTATCAGAGGCGGCCTGAGCCACCTCCTGAGGCACTGCTCAATCTCGACACATTCTCGCTCCTTTACAGCAGGTGGCAGAGTGTACTGGTATCCATTAATGACACCATCTATCTCCTCTCCTCCAGCCCTGTGCTGGACTCAGGGGGCAATGAGCTTGCGGTCTTCATGTTTGCCTCACCAGTGGATGAGGAGTTCCTCAGGAGTGCGCTTAATATCAGGGCAGGGGATCACATCGTTGCCCTCATGACCTCTGAGGATGAGCCAAGGGTGCTGGTAAGCAGTAACACAGATGAGGTCCCGCCAGGGACATTGTTGAAGACACTGGAGGCGAAGAAGTTCCTGGTTGGTCAGGGGTTTTATGATTACGGTGGCGCAAGGGAGATGTTCAAGTTTGCTTCCTTTGTCTCAAGGGCGAGGTTTGAGAGGTTGATAGATTCGATGATCTCCAAGGGCAGGCAGGAGAGGGCGATTATAGCGCCTGTTTATATCCTGACATTCACACTCATCGTCCTGCTGATCACCCACCGCATAAAGTCGCTCACAGAGAGGGTGAACGAGTTCTCAGAGCATACACTCGGGATGAAGTCCCAGGAGTTGCTCAGTGGTGACGAGCTGTATGTGCTTGAAAGGAGCTTTCAGCGATTTACAGAGGATGTGATCAAGGCAAGGGAGATACTCCAGAGGGAGGCAGAGGAGAAGACCCGCCTTATCGTGAATAATGCATTCGATGCCATTGTCACCATGGACTCAAAGGGACTGATCACGACATGGAATCCACAGGCAGAGGTGATATTCGGTTACAGCCGTGATGAGGCGATCGGGCAGAGGCTTGTTGAGCTGATCGTCCCGCCCCGTTTCCGTGAAAGACACGAGAAGGGGCTCGAACACTTCCTCATAACAGAAGAGGGTGTAATGATAAACAGGCAGATAGAGACCACCGCCATGCGGAAGAACGGGGAGGAGTTTCCCGTGGAGATGTCCGTCTCACCTGCGAGGTCTGGTGATGATTATGTATTTATAGCGATGATCAGGGATATCACAGAACGGAAGAAGGTGGAGGAGGAGATACAGAGGAGTTATCAGGAGCTTGAAAAGGCCATTGAGAGGGCAGAGTCTGCGTCCAGGGCAAAGAGTGAGTTCCTTGCAAATATGTCCCACGAGATCCGCACCCCATTGAATGCCATCATCGGTATGACAGAACTCTCACTCGATATGGCGTCGTCCCCTGAGCAGAGGGAGTACCTCAAGGTTGTGCTCTCAAACTCTGAATCGCTCCTTGCACTGATCAATGACATACTGGATGTGTCAAAGATAGAGGCAGGGAAGATGGAGCTTGAGGAACACACCTTTGACCTTAAGGAGCTCGTTGAATCGGTTGCAGAGGTGCTGGGTGTAAAGGCGCGTGAGAAGGGCCTTGAGCTCTTGAGCTATATCGAGCCTGACCTCCCAACGATGGTTGTGGGAGACTCTACTCGCATCCGTCAGGTACTCGTAAACCTGGTGGGTAATGCGGTCAAGTTTACAGAGAAGGGAGAGGTGAGTATCAAGGTTGAGAGGGAGAGGACGCAGACGGTAGAGGCCGACAGGAGGGTTCCCCTGCACTTCATGGTCTCTGATACGGGCATAGGGATACCAGAGGATCAGATAGAGAGGATATTCGATAAGTTCTCCCAGGCAGATACCTCCACCACCCGCAGATACGGAGGCACAGGCCTTGGTCTGACCATCTCAAGGTCGCTGGTAGAGATGATGGGCGGGAGGATATGGGTGGAGAGCGAGGTTGGCAAGGGCAGCACCTTCCACTTCACCCTGAACCTTGTATATCAGGAGGACAGGAGGGAGGGGAGGCAGGAGTATGCCTATCCTGATTTCAAGGACATCTCCGTGCTGATAGTGGATGACAGCAGCACGAACAGGTTTATCCTTAACAAGACCCTGAGTGCATGGGGGTTTAAGGTGGTTGAGGCCGGCGGGGGCAAGGAGGCGCTGTCGATCCTGAAAGAAGACCCGAAGAGGTTCGACCTTATGATAATCGATCATCAGATGCCTGACGTGGACGGGATCGAGGTTATAAAGAGCATAAGGGGTCATGCCAGGTTCAAGGGGCTCAAGGTCATCATCCTCTCATCCTGGGGCAGTATCAGTGCGAGGTTGAAAGAGTCCCTGGATATCACGGAGACGCTGGTGAAGCCCATCAAGCAGTCAAAGCTCTTCAATGCCCTACTCAGGGTGTTGCGGGTTGGCATGGCAGAGGTGGTCTCTGCTGAGGAGGTTGCCACCGAAGGTGGCGTGAGGCCGAAGGGAGAGGTGAGGATACTGCTGGCAGAGGACAATATTGACAATCAGATGCTTGCAAAGAGGCTGCTTGAAAATGCGGGCTATTCAGTAGAGATAGCACAGAACGGTGAAGAAGCGGTTGAGGCATTTAAGAGGTCCAATTATGACCTGATCCTTATGGATATACAGATGCCGGTGATGGATGGCTTTGAGGCAACATCACGGATAAGGGAGATAGAGAAGGAGGGGGGTAAGGATAGGACACCCATAATAGCACTTACAGCCCACGCAATGAAGGGATACAGAGAGAAGTGCCTTGAGCATGGTATGGACGATTATATCACAAAGCCACTGAAGAGGCATGTCCTCTATGAGACCATCGAGAAGTGGGTTGATGTCCGCCCGGTTATCCTGGTTGTGGATGATCGCAGGGATGGCAGGATGCTCATAGAGAGATACCTCAGTGGAGGCCGTTACAAGGTTGTATCTGCAGGCAATGGAGCCGAGGCGGTGGAGGAGTTTAAGAGGCAGAGGCCCTCCCTCATACTCATGGATATGGAGATGCCCGTTATGGATGGCTATGCTGCCACAAGGGCGATCAGGGGGCTTGAGGGAGGGGAGGATATCCCTATAATAGCCATGACCGCACATGAGGGTGCCGAGGAGATAAGGAGGTGTAAAGAGGCAGGATGCACCGACTATCTCGGAAAGCCCATAAGAAGGCAGGCACTGCTTGATATGGTTCAGGGGTACACCCTCAGGACAGCAGAGGGGAGGGAGGAGGATAGAGGGCCTACCACTGGTGAGGAGGTTGTGTATATCGACCCCGATATAGAGGAGCTCATCCCCGAGTTTCTTGATAATATCAGAAAAAACACCGATGAGATAAAGGAATTACTTGCAAATGACGATCTGGAGGCGATACGGGTGATCGGTCACAGCATGAAGGGCTCAGGCGGGAGCTATGGGTTCGATGAGATTACAAGGATAGGCAGGGCGATCGAGGAGGCGGCAAAGGCCGGTAACAAGGCCGATATCGAGAGACTGAACGAAGAACTTATAGAGTACCTCTCAAAGGTCAAGGTGGTTGCAAGGGGTCAGGAAGGGTGATGGAGGGCAGATATCGCATACTGGTGGTGGATGATGACAGGGGGATGCTCATGTTGCTCAGGCAGAAGCTCAGGAAGGCAGGTTTTGAGGTTGTTATAAGTCACAACAGCATGGATGCCCTCAGGATACTGAGTGAGGAGGACAATATCGATCTCATCATATGTGACATAATGATGCCAGAGATGGATGGGTATGAGTTCCGCCGGAGGCTGCTTGATAACCCCCATAGCCGTGATATACCATTCATATTTCTTACAGCCAGGGCTGACCCTGCTGATCAGGTAAAGGGGTTCAGGATGAGGGTTGACGATTACATAACCAAGCCGTTTCAGCCCGATGTCCTGCTTGCAAGGGCGAGATCGGTCATCGAGAGGCACGAGGCATACAGGGAGATGATGATTACAGATTCACTCACAGGCCTGCTCAACAGGAAGGCCATAGAGGAGAGGATTGGCATCGAACTCAAGAGGATACAGCGTTATAATGAGGTCTGCTCCATCGTTTTTATAGATATAGATGACTTCAAGCATGTCAATGACACATACGGGCACGAGGCCGGTGATGGTGTGCTTGTGGAGCTTGCCGGCCTCCTGAGGAGGGAGCTGAGGAACACCGATTATATAGGCAGGTACGGAGGTGAGGAGTTTCTCGTCTGCCTGGTCAATACAGGCAAGGCGGTGGCCGTAAAGGTAGTGGAGAGGCTGCTCTCAGTCTTCAGGGAGATGGCGATCGGTGAGGATGCCATAAGATGCACATTCAGTGCAGGTATAGCCTCTGCGCCAGAGGATGGGATGGAGTTCGATGTGTTATGCAGGAAGGCCGATGAGGCGATGTATATCTCAAAGAAGGAGGGCAAGAATCGGGTCACCCCATGGCAGGAAGGCGGAGAAGGGCATCTTTGAGATATTTACACCTATATGACTATAATATATTGAGGTTATCCGGTAATGCCACAGAAGGGTATTAAGACCTATCCTGTCCTGCTTGCAGGCGGTTCAGGCTCAAGGCTCTGGCCGATCTCAAGGGAGCTATATCCCAAGCAGCTTGTGAACCTTATAGGCTCTGAATCGCTGATCCAGAGCACCATAAAGAGGCTCTCCCCGATCCTTGACCCCGACAGGGCGATAGTCGTCTGTGGAGGAGAACACTTCTATGAGATAAAGAGGCACCTTGAGGAGATAGGTATCTCATCTGATGGAAAGGTGATCACGGAGCCCTGTGGGAGGAACACCGCACCTGCCATCCTGCTTGCAATCCTCAATATTCTTAAAAAAGAGAGGGATGCCCTTATCCTCGTCTTCCCTGCTGACCATGTGATCTCTGATATAGATGAATTCCACAGGTCTCTTGAGAAGGCTATAGGGCTTGCGCACAGGGGCTATATCGTTACATTCGGTATAAGGCCAAGCTATCCTGAGACAGGGTATGGCTACATCGAGGGAGCCAGGCCATTAAAGGGTGGCGCCCTATCAATAAAGAGGTTTGTGGAGAAGCCTGACCTGAAGACGGCAGAAGGATACCTGAAGGCAGGAAACTTCTTCTGGAATAGCGGGATGTTTGCATTCAGGGCCTCTGTTATGCTCAGGGAGTTCAGCAGGTATGCATCTGCATTGCTCAGGGATATGAAGAGGATCACATCAGGTGATGGATCGCCAACCACAGAGGCCTATGAGAGGCTGCCCGATATATCCATTGACTATGCAATAATGGAGAAGACAAAGAAGGGGGTTGTGCTCCCCTCTGACTTTGGGTGGAGTGACATAGGTTCGTGGAAGTCCCTCTATGACATCCTGCCGAAGGATGAGCAGATGAACGTGGTGGAGGGTGATGTGATACTGAAGGATACAAAGAGGTCCTTCATCAAGGGTGATGAGAGGCTCATAGTGGTCAACGGGCTTGAGAACGTCGTTGTGGTTGAGACACCCGATACGGTATTCGTGTCGGCCCTTGACAGGACACAGGATGTGAAGCTTATAGTGAACGAGCTCAAGAGGCTTGGTAGAAAGGAGTATAAGGCACATACAACGGTCTATCGCCCATGGGGTAAGTACACCGTGCTTGAGGAGAGGGGAAACTCAAAGATGAAGAGGATAGTCATCTATCCAGGTGCGAAGCTATCGCTACAGATGCATTATCACAGGAGTGAACACTGGATAGTCGCACAGGGAACGGCGAAGATAACCATAGGTGATAAGACCGTATTCCTTGAGGAGAACCAGTCCACATACATACCGAAGGCAACGCCACACCGTCTTGAGAACCCAGGCAAGATCCCACTCCACATTATAGAGGTCCAGATGGGGAATTATCTTGAGGAAGACGACATAGTCAGGTTTGATGATGACTTTGGAAGGGCAGGTAATAAGAAGTGACTCTGGTTGGTCATGAAGATACTGATCACAGGTGGCAGAGGTCAGCTGGGTTCTGATTGTGCTGACATCCTGAGTGCATCCCATCAGGTTATGGTAAAGGGCTCCGACGAGCTTGATATAACCGACAGAGAGGCGGTTGAGGCCACCATAGGCAGGTATCTGCCCGATATAGTCCTCAACTGTGCTGCATTCACAAAGGTGGATGCCTGCGAGACAGAGAGGCAGAGGGCCTGGGAGGTGAACGTTGAAGGGCCACGTAATCTCTCCCTGAGCCTCATCAGGCACGGCGGCAAGCTCATCCATATATCAACAGACTATGTGTTTGATGGCAGGAGACAGCCACCCGAGCCATATACCGAGGATGATGAGCCTTCGCCCCTGTCATATTATGGCAGGACAAAGCTTGAGGGTGAGAGGGTGATAACGGTCCTGATGGACAGGTATGTGATCATCCGCACAGCATGGCTTTATGGTATAAACGGCCACAACTTTCTCAAGACCATGTTGAGGCTTGCGATCAGCGAACCCGAGAGGGAGATAAAGGTAGTGAATGACCAGTATGGCTCTCCAACATGGTCATACACCCTCGCGAGGCAGATAAGTATCATAATCGATACAGACAGGAACGGGCTCTATCATGCCACATCAGAGGGCTTCTGCACATGGTATGAGCTGGCCGTTTATTTCCTCATGTGCATGGGTATAAAGGCAAGGGTCAGGCCATGCCTGACCGAGGAGTATCCAACACCTGCAAGGAGGCCAAAGAACTCTATACTCGAGAATCATCGGCTTAAAAGGGAGGGGATAAATATAATGCCCAACTGGAGGGAGGATATAGAGAGGTTTGTGGAGACCCACAGGGAGAGGTTGATGGCAGAGGTGGGGGAGGATGGTTAAGAGAGAGATGAGGAATATGCTGGTGACAGGAGGGTGCGGGTTTATAGGTGCAAACTTCATCCACTATATCCTTGAGGAGGCTGACTTCACAGGCAGGATTATCAATGTGGATAAGCTCACATACGCAGGCAATCCTGACAACCTTTCAGGCATTGAAGAGAAGTTCAAGGACAGGTATGTGTTTGTAAGGGCGGACATATGCGATAGGGAGACGATGGAGGAGATATTTGACAGATATGAGGTTGACTCTGTGTGCCACTTTGCCGCTGAGTCACATGTTGACAGATCAATCGTCAGGCCTGACTCCTTTATCAGGACGAATGTTATCGGGACATTCACACTCCTTGAGGCAGCGAGGCAGAGGATGGAGAGGTTCAGGCTCTTCCACCACATAAGCACCGATGAGGTCTACGGCACCCTTGGGGAGGATGGGTTCTTTACAGAGGAGACGCCATACAGGCCGAACAGCCCGTATTCTGCCTCAAAGGCAGGCTCTGACCACCTTGTCAGGGCCTATCATAAGACATACGGCCTGCCTGTCACCATATCAAACTGTTCGAATAACTACGGGCCATATCAGTTCCCTGAGAAGCTGATACCGCTCATCATACTCAGTGCTGTCGAGGGGAGGCCGCTGCCTGTTTATGGGGATGGCAGACACATCAGGGACTGGCTCTATGTGAGGGATCACTGTGTGGCCATATGGCTGATCATGAAGCATGGAAGGACAGGGGAGACATACAATATCGGTGGCAACAATGAGATGCAGAACATCAGGGTGGTTGAATTGATATGCGATATACTGGATGAGTTAAGGCCGAGGGAGAACGGCTCATACAGGGATCTGATCACCTTTGTGAAGGATCGCCCTGGCCATGACCGTCGTTATGCCATAGATGCCTCAAAGATAATGAGTGAACTGAGATGGAGACCGGAGGAGTCCTTTGAGACAGGTATAAGGAAGACGGTTGAATGGTATCTTGATAATCAGGAGTGGGTGAGGAGGGTAAAGAGCGGTGAGTATCTATCATGGATAAAGGAACACTACGGGATTGATGATTGACCACCCCAATCACCTCCAGCCCTCCATGATCTGCAGACAGATATCCCTTATCGCAATGGCCCTCTCTTCTGTGTCTGCCTCTGTATAACAGCGGAATTCAGGTGCGTTGCCTGACGGTCTGAGATGCACTATCTCGCCACTCTCGAAATAGACGCGCAGGCCATCGGTTGTGTCAATGGATGAGACCCTCCCAACATATCCTCCAAAGATCTCGTTCAATAGCCCCGCACCGCCTTCCTCAAGCTCCCTGAGCTTTGCCCTGCTCCTTTCGGTGGGGAAGTCTCTAAGCCTGTCGCTTGCCGTGAACCTCTGTGGCAGTGCCTCCACAAGCTGACTGACCCTTTTACCCTCCTCTACGGAGGTTATGAGTATAGAGATGATGGGTAACATGGCATCCCTTGTGGGCAGGGCCTTCAATCCCTTGATGTCAGAGCCTGTGAGGAATCCACCATTCGCCTCATACCCTACCACCCTCTCTGCACCCTCTCTGATGGCCTTCATCATCCCCTCGATCACATAGGGTGAGCCTATCCTCGTCCTGTATACCTTCCTGAAGAGGCCACATCTCTCGACAGCGGTATTTGAGGAGACGGGTGTGACAACGGTATCAGCCCCAAGATACATCGAGCAGATGATCCCTGCAACATCACCACGGAGCCACCTGCCGTTCTCGTCACCTATGAGGGGTCTATCACCATCACCATCTGTTGAGACGATGGAGTCAAGACCATACTCCTCTGCCCATTGTTTGGCAAGCCTGATATCCTCCTGCCTGATCGCCTCTGTATCAACAGGTATGAATGTGTCTGACCTGCCAAGTGGTGTAACCTCTGCTCCAAGGGATTTGAGTATCCTCAAGGTTACGTCCCTTCCAACTGCCGAGTGCTGATAGAGGCCTATGCGTAGCCCCCTTAAACAGGCCATACCAAAGGCGTTTAGGTATCGCCTTGTGTATAACTCAATGGCCCTGTCACTTTCAGCCGGGATATCGACCTTTACGGTGAGCATCCCTTTCTCATCAAAGAGTCCGTGTGGTATCTCCACCACCTGTTCCCTTATCCCTGCCTCATCATCCTTCAGTATCTCACCATCGGCCTTTGTATATTTAATACCATTTCTGTCCTCAGGTATGTGGCTGCCGGTCACCATTATAGAGGGTATACCATCCATGAAACCGTAATGGGCGATAGCCGGGGATGGAAGGAGCCCGCAGTTCTCAGGTATATAGCCCGCGTCACTGATCGCCTTTATTACGGCACGCATTATCCTCCCTGTGCTTGGTCTCAGATCCCCTCCTATGGCGATCCTGCCACCACCCCTGAGGCCTCCTCTATCCTCAAGGTATTGAATAAATGCGATGGTGTAGGCATAGCAGAGCTCATCGGTCATGCCCTCTGCAAGTCCACGCGCACCGCTTGTGCCGAATCTGACGCCACTTCGGTCCATTAATTCACTGATCCTGATCTTCCTCTGTGCCATTTTGAATCGAGGTGACAAAAGTGTTAGAATATCTAAAAATTTATCTATCCCATTATACAACAGATGAAGGGCATAATACTGGCAGGTGGTTCAGGGACGAGGCTTTATCCCATTACCCGTGTTGTGAGTAAACAGCTTTTGCCTGTTTATGACAAGCCNATGATATACTATCCCCTCTCGGTCCTGATGCTTGCAGGCATCCGTGAGATACTCATCATATCCACGCCAGAGGACCTTCCAAGATTCAGATCGCTCCTGAACGATGGCTCACAGCTTGGCCTTTCCATCTCCTATGCAGAACAGCCGCGGCCGGAGGGCCTTGCACAGGCGTTCATCATAGGTAAGGGTTTTATAGGCCGTGATAATGTGGCGCTGATTCTTGGAGACAATATATTCTATGGTCATGGCCTTCCGGAGATACTGAGGAGGGCTGCCAGGCTCGAGAGGGGTGGGCTTATATTCGGCTATCCTGTCAAAGACCCAGAGCGGTATGGGGTTGTTGAGTTTGATGGGGATGGGAAGGTCATCAGGATAGAAGAAAAACCCGAAAGGCCTAAATCAAAGTATGCAGTTCCTGGCCTGTACTTCTACGATAACAGGGTGATAGGGATCGCAGAGGGGCTCAGGCCTTCTGCCCGTGGAGAGCTTGAGATCACGGATGTAAACATGGAGTATCTCAGGATGGGTGAACTGAAGGTGGAGCTCCTTGGGAGGGGCTTTGCATGGCTTGACACAGGCACACACGAGTCCCTGCAGCAGGCATCCGAATTCGTCAGATCCATACAGGAGAGGCAGGGGCTCAAGATATCCTGTATAGAGGAGATCGCCTATCGGCTTGGCTACATCAACAGAGAACAGCTCAGGAGCCTTGCCTCTGATATGCTTAAGAACGACTATGGCAGATACCTGATGGAGATAGTCAGGGAAGAGGAGGGGCTTTAGATGTCGCTGAAATCCATATCCACATCCCTGCCAGGTGTGTTGCTGATTGAGACCGATGTCTTCCATGACAACAGGGGCTTCTTCATGGAGACATTCCACAAGAGGAAGTATGCAGAGATAGGGATAAAAGCCACATTCGTTCAGGACAACCTCTCCCGCTCGAAAAAGGGGGTGCTCAGGGGGCTGCACTATCAGCTCAGGTATCCCCAGGCAAAGCTGGTTTATGTGATCTCAGGGGAGATATTCGATGTGGTGGTGGATATAAGGAAAGGCTCTCCGACATTCGGCAGGTGGGAAGGTGTCATCCTTTCATCTGAAAACAGGAGGCAGATATACATACCCGAGGGCTTTGCCCATGGCTTCTGTGTCCTGAGCGAATCTGCTGATGTGGTATATAAATGCACTGACTTTTACATGCCAGGTGATGACCGTGGTATCCTCTGGTCAGACCCACAGATAGCCATAGAATGGCCTGTAAAAGACCCCATACTCTCTGACAAGGACAGCAGACACCCCACACTGGACATGATCTCACAGGACTCCCTACCCTCTTATGGGTAAGGAGGCCTTTTTCTTAAAAAGGCCATCCTGCAGGGACTTTAAGGGGGTTCAGGTATTTGTGGATTTGAAGGAAGAGAGGCTACATGCCTGATCTCTCTTCCAGGAACCTGTATCTGCCGAGGGTCATGAGGTAGTCTACAATGGCCTCGAACTGCCAGTCCTCAAACTTGAATACCGGCATCCTGACATCCCTTTTGATCGATAGGGGGTCCTTTATCCACTTCTCGATCCACTGCCTCCTGAGCCTGCTTGAGATGTCTGTGTGGTCAGGACCAATTACACCGCCACGGCCGTTTATCCTGTGACAGGCTATGCAGGCAAATATCTCATGGTATAACTTCTCTCCATCCATTATGTCTTCTGGATACACCTTCCTCTTCTCCTCAAAGAGGTATGGGTAGGCCTCCCCAGAGATATAGGAGAGGTACTCTATGATGGTATTTGTGTCCCTGTCCGAGAGCCTGAAGTCAGGCATCCGTGCCCTCAGTATGGGTCTGATCTTCCACGGCCTCTTGAGGAATACATAGAGCCACTCGGGTCTGCTCTTCTTCCCCTCATTTGTAAGCTCAGGGCCTATCTCTCCACCTTTATTTCTTATCTTATGACAGCCAAGGCAGTTGTATCTATCTATCACCCTCTTCCCCTTCATCGAGATGTCATCAGGATGGATGATGTCCTTTATGTATCCTGTATCAATGGGCTTCTTCCTTATACCAAGGAGGAATGTGACCAGTGCCTCTGCCTGTTCCTCGTTCAGGTTGAATTCAGGCATCCTCATCAGCATCCTCCTGGTGGTGAACCTACCAGGTTCCCTGACCTTGATCCTCAGCCAGTTGATGAGTGACCTCTCAATTCCTTTGAGGTCTCCAAATGCCAGCTCCTGAACCCTCTTATCCCCTATACCATCAAGGGATGGAGCGATGTACTGGAACCTCATCCGCCCTATCTCATGACATCCAAGACACCCGTAGTCCCTTATCAGCCTCCTGCCCCGCTCTTTATCGCCTGTTAAAGAAACGGTCTCCCTCTCTTGGTGCCTCTTCAGGCTCATGAGGTATGCAGTGATGGGCGGGATGTCCCCTTCTTTAAGCCTGAGATCAGGGATGATGGTCTTCGGGTCATAGGCCCTTGGGTTCTTGAGGAAATGATAGAGCCAGGCAGGCCTCACCTTGTTGCCGATATCTGTTAGATCAGGGCCAAATAAGACCCCTTTCTTGCCTATCCTGTGACAGCCAAGGCATCCAAGTGACTCGAACAACAGCCTACCCCTTCTCCTTAAACCCTTATCATAGGGATCAAATCCAATCGGTCCCTCAAAGGCCCTGTCCCTGAGGTCAAGCAGATATGAGGCGATGTCAGCGATATCCTGATCATTGAACCTGTAACGGGGCATCTTTGTCCCTGGTAGATAGTCCTTCGGGTCTTTCAACCATCTTGAGAGCCATTCCTCTGTGACCTTACTGCCTATCTTACTGAGTGAAGGGGCTATGTGCTCGGGTCTCCTGTATCCCCTGAGCTTATGGCAGGCCACACAGTTATACTCATTGAACAGCCTCCAGCCCATCGAGAGGGTTGGTGCGCCCTTGAGTTTTGCCTCAAGCGGCAGGGCCTGTGGCATGGGGTGGCATCTTATGCAGGAGGCCTCTGCAAGCCTGCCCTTAAGTATTGGTCTGCCTGAGTAGATGACCGTTCCGTGTGCATCCTCCACGGTCAGTGCCTCACCCTGTCCGTCATGGCACAGGACACAGCCGAATCTCTTGACAGGATGGGTCTTGAGATAGCTTCCTGAATGGCTCCTCAGCGGATGAGGCTGGTTATCAAAACCATCCCTGTCCTCTGCAAGGTGACAGGTCATGCACCTGTCCACGATGTCCAGTCCCCTGATCCATATCTGTCTTATCCCTGCTGTCCTGTATCGGGACTCGGGATTCTTCGAGTATCTGAGGCGGTTGAACCTCTCCTGGTATGCCTTCCATGGAGGGTTATACTCCCTGTATATTACAAATGCCGTGAGGGCAAGGAGCACGGTGCATAAGACCGCTATAGACAGTATATGGACATTCTTTAATCTCACGCTAAATGTTAAACCACCGGGTTACAAGTATATACCTGATGTGAAATAGGAGCCTCAGGAGTATCTTTATGGGCACGAGATACATCATAAGGAGTATGGACATCACGATGATATATCTAAAGGTGCCGAACCTGCGGTATAACCCCCTCTGTATGATGGCAGGCAGGATCATCCCCAGTGTGAGATATGCGATCAACCCTGTCACGCCAGCCCATGGAGGAGGACTCCAGAGGTGTTCCTCTACGCCCTTTACAGCCCCCCATGATTCCCATGGCCAGTAGAACTGCCAGTTTGGTCCCCTGAGGAAGTATCCAATACCTATCAATATCCACCACATGGAGAAGCCGATGATGAAGTGTGTGACAGCAAACCTCCTCTGAGAATAGGTGTAGTGGCCTATGCCTCTTGGATTATTATCCAGATAGGGTATCATGACAAGTGAGACGATGATGATAAATGGTATCATAACACCTGCTATCCATGGATCAAAGTATACCAGGAGTTCCTGGAGTCCCACAAAATACCAGGGGGCCTTTGAGGGGTTTTCTGACATGCCAGGGTTTGCCACCTCAAGGAGTGGTGCATTGACCAGTAATGCCCAGACGAGGAGTATTATCGTCAGGGCAACAGCGGTCAGGAACTCTATCACCACCAGGTCAGGCCATGTGTACCTCTTTTTAGAGTGGTCTTGATATGCCATCCTTTCTCACCCTCCAGAAGTGCACGGCCATGAATATCATCCCTGTAACCGGCAGGACGATTATGTGCATTACATAAAACCTCAATAGTGCGTTGCTGCCTATCTCAGAACCACCCAGTATGAGGAACCTTATGTCGTGGTATCTATCCAGCAAAGAAAGAGGCCCTTCATGCCCTATGAAGGGCATCGCACCGATCATATTGGTGGCCACTGTTATGGCCCAGTAGGAGAGCTGATCCCAGGGGAG
The DNA here is from genome assembly GCA_002011735.1 of Nitrospirae bacterium JdFR-81. Lineage (GTDB taxonomy): Bacteria > Nitrospirota > Thermodesulfovibrionia > UBA6902 > UBA6902 > JdFR-81. Next base: position 33,484 of record MTOQ01000088.1, read on the forward strand.
TAGGTAGCCTGTAAAACTCAAGAGCAGGGTTATGACAAGGAGTGTGACCCCGATAACCCAGTTAAATTCCCTGGGTGGTTTGTACGAGCCCGTAAGAAATACCCTCAGCATATGAAGGATGATAGTGAAGATCATCAGGTGTGCGGCCCATCTATGCATATTCCTGAGTATCATCCCGAAGGGCACATCATACCTGAGGTAGAGCATATCCCTGTATGCCTGCTCCGGTGTGGGTGTGTAGTAGAACATCAGGAATGCGCCTGTCATGACCTCGACGAGGAAGAGGAAGAATGTTATCCCGCCCATGCACCATGTAAAGCGTATCCTGTAGGCATGATCAGGTATCTTTACAGGGTGGATGTGGAGGAAGACATTTGATCTTATCTGCAGGATCCTGTTCTTTTTTGTGTCCTCGTAACCATGACGAAAGATGGACTTATATACCCTGCTGCCCTTGATCCACCTCCAGAGGGCGCTTTTGTTTTCCAAGTCTGACCTCCAGGAAGTATATGGTTAAATGTGGTTCAATGTTGTTTAAGATAGTTCACAGTACCTATAGTTTCAGATATGCCCCTTTCCTATCAAAATCCTTATATGTATATAACCTTGCCCTGTCCACTGTTATCATGCCATCGTCGTTTATATATATCCGCAATCGGTCAAGAGGCCTTGGTGCCGGACCGGCAAAGTTCAGGCCATTACTGCGAAACTGGCTTCCATGGCATGGGCATTTGAACACCCCCTCATCGGCAAAGTAGTTTGGTGTGCACCCCAGGTGCGTGCACCTTGCATTGATGGCATACAGGCGATTCCCCTCTCTGACTATCCATACCCCGTACTCCTCCTTCCAGTCTTCATACACCCTGAGGCCTGTTGTAGCAGGATTGAGGTCATCAGGTCTGCCCACGATGAAGGTTGAGGGCCTCTCAAACAGCACACGGGGGAAGAGGAACCTCACCGTGATGGGGATCGAGAGCCCCACTGTTGCAAGAAAAGACCCAAGCCCGAGGATCTTCAGGAATGTGCGTCTCCTGAGCCTATCCTTTTCCATCTTGAGATAAACGCACCAAGGCACACAGACATAAAGAGAGCCTCATACCCTCTGCCTGTGTGCCTGTATGCTATGTGGTTTTTATATCTTTGTTATCTTCACCGGTACCATCCTGTCCCAGTCAGCAAGTTTTGGATCTGCCCGCTCATTGGTAAGCATGTTCGGAGTGGAATCGGTCTTTGGATAGAGAGACATTACGTCAACCACCCCTGGTGCGGTCAGATCGTGGACCCTGGCTAATGCCTTCATACTGCCCTGACGTGACGTCAACCTTACCCAATCCCCGCTCTTTATACCGAGTCTCTTCGCATCCTGGGGGTTGATACTCACAGTCTGTTCGGATACCCTCTCATAGAGATTTGCAACCAGGGGTTTATTTGTCCCATTGTTATAGAAGTTGTATCCTGTGTTCCATATCTCGTTCTGCCTGTGCATGATCATCCAGAAGGGATACTCACTATCCACCCTGTCCCTCAGGGGATGGTTATAGGGATCAAAATCAGCAAGTATCTTCACGTGCTCAAGATGGGCCTTGCCATCCTTTGTTGCAAAGCGCTTACCCATTGCCTCTTCAAATTCAGGCGAGTAGAGACGAGATATGCTCTTTCTGTTTTTCTTTGGGAACTGGACACCGGAACTGCCTGCCCTCAGGAGATCTGATTTGCTGATCTCAGAGATATCGCTCGTGGATGAGCCTTTGGTCTTTGCCCGTACTTCATCGTAAATATCCCACTCGTCCTTCCAGTTAAATCCGCTGTAGCCCATTCTCTTTGCTATCTGTGCAACTATCCACCAGTCAGGTCTTGCCTCCCCTGGTGGATCCATGAAGCCCCTCTGAAGATGAAGCCTCCTGTCTTCGCTTGCCTGTATGGTGTCCCACTCACCCCATGTGGCAGCAGGGAATACCACATCTGCATGTTCCGTTGTCTCTGTGGGATATATCTCATTTACCACCAGGAAGACCTTATCATACATAGGTCTGAACTTCTGCTGGTTCGGAAACTGAATGTAGAGATTTGTGATATAGGCCCAGATGGCCTTTATCTCTCCCTTTTCAAGTTTGTCAAGAACACTCCGCATGGAGCTCGCCTTATTGGGTACAGGAGGACTTGCCCACGTGCCTCGTGGATGCCCACCAGCCCTGGATGTGCAGGCTCCTGGTTTACCCACATTACCGAGGATTATACCCATGGCAACATAGGAGAGCTGATGTTCGTATCCACATACCTGATGCAAAAGTCCTTTCTCATAGAGAACCATGGTCTGTCCTCTGTACCTGGCAAGTAGCCTGGAAGCTTCCCTTATCTTCTGTGCAGGAATGCCGGTGATCTTCTCTGCGTTGTCGGGGTTAAATCTTTCCTTCAGGACGGTCTTCTTGAGAATATCAAAGCCTGTTGTGTATTTGCGCACAAACTCTTTATCATACCATTCGTTCTTTACGATCTCATGCATGAGTGATGCTCCCAGAATGGCATCCGTACCCGGCCTGATCTGCAGGAAGAGTCCTCCACTCCTTTCGGCATCTTCTGCCATCTGGACTCTTCTGGGATCAACAAAGATGAGCTTTATATCACCTTTATTCAGGCCCCCTGCAGTAAGTGCACGGTAATACCATGATGAGCCAGTGTCCTTCAGGTTCTTGCCTGCACAGAATATGAGCTTTGTCTTTTCAAAGTCTTCCACAGTAAAGGACCTTGTGCCTGAACCAACCACATCTGCAAGGGCCCAGCTCTGATCTCCCCAGAAGACATATCCATTGCCTGCAATGCTACTGGACTTAACCCCTGTAAATAGCCACTTCAGGAAGGCATAGGTGTTCTGTAAATAAGCCCAGTCGCCATAGACACCGCATATTGCGTCAGGCCCATACCGATCTATTATCTCCTTGAATCTCTCTGCACAGAAGTCCAGGGCCTCATCCCACGAGACCTCTGTGAGGGGACTCTTCTTCCCCGCAGGTCTTATCATGGGTCTCTTGAGTCGTACTCTTGTGGGGAGGGTCTCTGAATACAGGCTCTGGGCATTAAAGGCCCCCCTTATAGAGTAGTTTGATTTACTTGCTACATCCTTATGATCAGGCAGAACCATGATATTTACATCCCTGCCATGCTTTTTTGCCTGGATAGTGAAAATGGTATTTGGCCAGTCTCCGCGCATCTTCTCCACAGGAAAGAATCTTGCCCTCTCTGGTCTCAGACCTTTACCCTTGGGCCATATATATACCTTATATCCACACATCACATGACAGTAACGGCAGGCAGTATCGTAGACCTCTGCATCCTTTGGTGGCAACTCTACAAACTCTGTTGCACGTGCCTCAGGGAATCTGGCAGCCTCGGCAAATTTACTGCCGGCAATAGTGCATATACCTGCTGCTGTTGCAGCAGTGAACTTCAATAGATCACGCCTTGATAGCTCTTTTCTATCACCCATTTTACTTTACCTCCTCTCCGTCAAGAAGATTGTTCCTCATTCCATAGATAAGTCCTGAAACGCCTATAGCATAGATGTCTCCTGTAGAGCTATCAACTTCCAGACTTATCATTGGCAGGTGAGTAGGGGCAGGGCCCTGGATCACAAATCCACTCCTGCGGGGGTCAAACTCACTCTGATGACACTCACAGACCAGGAGGCCCTTATCCCTATCAAGCTCAACACTACAGCCCAGATGTGTGCAGAACATGCTAAAGGCAACGATACTCCTGTCTGGGCCAACACCGCCTTCTACCCTGCAACCAAGGTCCATCAGAAGGCTCTTCCTCCCTATGAGGGGATAGTCGAATTTGATCACCTTACCTGGGGTAAGGTCTCTCAGGTTTGCAATCCTTACCTGAGGATACACACCTTCTGATGCCACTGCTTTTTTTGGCAATCCACCAGTCAAGATCGCCACCGCACCAAGACATCCTCCTGCCTTGAGGAGCCTGCGCCTGCTGATACAACCCTCTTCAGGATACGGCCTTTGTCTTGTTTCACTCATTACCCCTTCCTCCTTTCTCCTTTATTCATGCTTACACATGCAGAGTCTTCTAAGGTATAGAATCAGGGATTTGATCTGTGTGTCATTGAGGTTTCCTCCCCATGGTGGCATCAATGTGGCCTTCCCCACGGCCCTGCCACCACCCTTGATCACCTCGTAGAGGTCTCTGTCTGTCCGTTTGCTCATGAATCTGCTGTCTGTGTGATTTGCAGGCCTTGGGTCGAGATTCTCTGCATTGAATCCCATTCCGTCTCCCCTGATACCATGGCATGGAGTGCAGTAGTGCATGTATAATTTCCTGCCCTCTGATACAGAGGGTCTTTCAGATGCCTGTACACTGATAGGATAGAGACCCAGGGATAAGAGGATAAGGACAGAGACCTGTATGATAGGTGATGAGAAAAGATGATGGAATATTGTATCCACTCTATCCTCTCCACATAGAAAGGCCCGACTGATTACCATTTAATGGATAATCAATCGGGCCTCAATCACCCCGTAGGGGTTAAGGTGACCGACTTACTTGATGATCTCTATACCCTTTATATTGATCCAGGCGATATTGCCTGATGTTGTCCTGAAGGTGACCTCATAGTCCTTGTCATCATTCAGATACCCGAACCTCCTGAATACCTCAAGCAGCTCCTTCTTGAGTTCCTTCTCGTGTCCGTTTCTCCGTTTTGGGATGTTATTATTATGCCTTGTCAGTGTGTTATTCATTGTTTAAAACCGTTTAAATCGACCTATGTAAGGGCCCCTGTGCAGCTTGCTCCTGCCCCTGCCGTGCACATAAAGCATAGCTGGTTGGTCACTATCTCCCTTTTACTCAGGGCATCGTAGTTAAACCTCTCTATTGTTGAGTATTCACTCTTGACCGGGAGGTTGAGCATCTGCCAGAAGTCACAGTCAAAGAGCCTTCCATCAGGAGAGACACTTATTAGGTGTCTACACATAAGGTTGTCCACTGTTTGTGGATTGAAGTTCTCCTCCAGGTGTTTCAGATACTCTATCTTCTCGGTGCCGGACATAGAGTGCCCGAGCCTTCCGATGGGCATGTTGCTCAACGCTATGAGGTGGTTGAATACTATCCCGTGCATCTCCCACAGTTTCTGTCTATATGCCTCTTCAAGCATCCTCTGGTCAGGTGCTATCCCAGGGCCGAAAGGGTTGAACATGATATCCAGCTCAAGCCCGCTGCCCTCCTTGCCATAGCCAAGGGAGTTCAATTCCTTCAGCACGCTGATGGCCTTCTGATAGGTGCCCTTACCCCTCTGCCTGTCAACTCCGTCTTCTGTATAGCACGGAAGGGAGGCTATTATCTTGACCCCTTTCTCTGCGTAAAAGGAGAGTAACCCCCTCATATCAGGCTCTGTATACAGCGTAAGGTTGGTCCTTATCATCACCCTCTTGCCTGCAGAGACGGAGAGGTTTACAAAATACATGAAATACGGATTTAATTCAGGTGAACCGCCTGTTATATCAACCGTGTCTATTCTGTCATTGCCATCAAGGACATCGATGACATGGGACATGACGCTTACGGACATCATCTCTTCCCTGTCCGGAGAGGCCTCAACATGGCAGTGTGTGCAGGTGAGGTTACATCTATAGCCGATATTCACCTGGAGGGTGTTTATATCCTCGGCCTTCAGTGGGTATTTATTATTCTCCTTTAGTCTTTGATCAAAGGCATTCATGAGGGTCTCGATTTATTATGTGGTTAATGCTCCGTATGTCTGTTTTTTAAGGGCCTCCATAGGGTGATTCCCGTTACGTCTCGTATCCATCATCTCCCTTTCCCCGACATGCAGGACCTTACTCATGAACTCCCTTGTCCTTGGATGTTTGGGATTCACAAATATCTCAGGTGGCTTGCCCACCTCTATGATCTCTCCATCATCCATGAA
>MTOQ01000075.1 GCA_002011735.1 Nitrospirae bacterium JdFR-81
AGGCTTCTTCTTTATCCCTAGGGACGAAGGGTCTGATATTCCTCCTCTTCCATGGTTTATTATTCGCAGGGTGGATACTATGTCCTAACCGGAAAGAGTAACAGATTTGACAGTGAATAGCCCTCCTGTTTATACTTTCACTGTATGAGGAGATTGATCGCCCTTCTGATCGTTTCGATCTTCATATTCTATTCTATCCCCCTTACGCTTTCTGTTGATGTATCCACGGATAGCAGACCGGTGATCCTCACTCTCGACCTCTGCCACAAGGTTGATGCACCGTTAAAGACCGGTGCCGAATGTTCATGGATCAATGCGCCTGTCTTTGAAACCCCTTTTGTCAGACTCTCATATGCCTTGAGGGAGGCGGCCTTTATATTATTCGATCCCTTCACAGCCCCTCCTGAAGAGAAGCCCCCAAGAGTGGCCTAACCCCTCTCAGTCACTATCAAAGGAGGAGGTATGGATATGCAGAAGGGATGTGCTGTGGTGATCGCATTTGTTGTCCTCTTTTTTATAGGTACATCATCCGCCTTTGAGTTCATAAGGCCAACCAAGAGGGACAAGTGCCCTGTCTGCGGGATGTTTGTATATAAGTATCCACAGTGGACTGCCGAGATAGTCTTTAAGGATGGTACATATGTGGTCTTTGATGGGCCAAAGGATATGTTCAAGTATTACTTTAACATCAATAAGTATGGCAGAGACAGGGAGGAGATAGATCATGTGTGTGTCATGGACTATTATACGACCAATCCGGTGGATGCGAAAGAGGTCTATTTTATCAGAGGCAGTGATGTTTATGGCCCGATGGGAGAGGAGCTTGTGCCTGTAAAGGGTGAGAGGGCAGCAGAGATGTTTATGAAGGACCATAAGGGGAAGGAGATACTCAGGTTTGATGAGGTTACCCCTGAGGATATACCCGGTATGCAGATGCATGAGCACAGGATGTAGGTGGTTTATATTGCCCAGCCTGCCGTTTTTGGGCTCGGAGGATTTTAAAGATGAGGCACAGGATATTTGTTGTCTTTATCCTTCTTGAGTGTCTCATGTTCATCTTCCTTATTGTCTTCAGCCATATATCCGCCAGAAACAGGGCAGGGGAGATGGCCTCGATGAGGATGATCGTCAGGGGGCTGATGCTCACGGACATGGCTGTGTGGACGGCTGCGAGGTACACCAGGCACCCCTCACAGGCTGACCTCTTTACCCCATTTCAGGACTTCCCAGGGTCTATAGAACACTTTCCGGCTGGCTCTATCATTGCACCACCGGAGTCCGTCAAGGGTCTGGCCGATGGATCAGATGATAAGACATAGCAAGATACTTGATTTTGCCATTATGTCCATATTCAGAAGGAGGCTCAAGAACCTCTCCATCGTTATTGTCTTCACACTGCTTACAGCCATCCTCTCTTCCATCCTCTTCTTTACACACTCATTCAAGATGGAGGCCGTGGGACTTTTGGCCGATGCGCCTGAGCTTATAGTCCAGAGGGTCTCTGGTGGCAGGCATGCACTTATTGCAGAAGACTATATGGAGGTTATCAGGGGGTTTTATGGCGTGAGCGATGTGATCCCCCGTTACTGGGGATACTATTTTGACAGGGCGACTGATAGCAACTATACCGTTATGGGCATAAACAGGGCGGTCAGTGGTCTTGGATTACTCAGGGGAAGGCTGCCTTCACAAGAGGGCGAGTGTGCCCTCGGTAGCGGGGTTGCAGAGGTGAAACACCTTGATATCGGCAAAAGGCTATATCTCCTTGACAGCAGGAGGAGGGTGAGGAGCTATCGTGTGGTTGGTATATTTGATACACTCTCAAGACTCCTTACCAATGACCTGATACTGCTTACAGAAGATGATATAAAGGAGCTGTTTGACATCCCTTCTGGTATGGCTACGGATATTGTTGTGGCCGTGAATAATGAACTGGAGGTCCCGTACATAGCAGGCAAGATCAAGACCACACTCCCTGATACGAGGCCGATCATGAGGAGCGAGATACTCCAGACCTATGAGACACTGTTTGGCTGGCGTAGTGGAATGATGCTCAGCATGTTCCTCTCTTCCCTTGTGGCATTCTCCATACTTGCGTGGGATAAGGCTACCGGGTTGAGTGCCGAGGAGAGGAGGGAGATCGGGATACTCAAGGCCGTTGGATGGGAGACATCGGACATCCTTGAACTCAAGTTCTGGGAGGGTCTGGTCATCTCACTCACTTCGTTTCTTACAGGCACGATAATCGGTTATGTCCATGTCTTCTTCCTTGGTGCGCCTCTTCTTTCACCTGTGCTCAAGGGGTGGTCTGTCCTGTTCCCTTCGTTTGACCTGATCCCCTACATAAATCCATATCAGATCATCACACTCTTCTTTCTTATTGTTATCCCATATATAGCGGTGACCATCATCCCCTCATGGAGGGCTGCCATAATGGATCCTGATGAGGTGATCAGGGGGTGAAGGGAGTCCTGATCGAGATAGAGGGTGTATCAAAACTCTACAATCAGGGGATGCCTGATGAGGTAAGGGCGCTCACTGGGATTACCATGCAGATAATGAAGGGCGAGGTGGTGATCCTTAAAGGGCCAAGTGGCTCTGGAAAGACCACACTCCTGAGCCTCATAGGCTGTATGGCACGGCCGACAGAGGGCAGGATAGTGGTTAAGGGCAGGGCGGTTTCGAGGCTGCCTGAGAGGTTTCTCACTGATATAAGGAGGAAGACCTTCGGGTTCGTCTTTCAGGAGTTCAACCTCATAATGGATATAACCCTTATAGAGAATGTCATGCTCCCCCTCTATCCAACAGGGATGAGATATTCAGAGATCCGGCTGAGGGCATCCTCGATGCTTGATAGGTTTGGCCTTTCTGAGAAGGCTGATCACCTGGCAAGGTCTCTGTCAGGTGGTCAGAAGCAGAGGCTTGCCATTGCGAGGGCGATGGTGAATGATCCAGAGATATTGCTGTTGGATGAACCGACTGCCCATCTTGATGCAGGGTGCTCTGAGGAACTCCTCAATATGCTCTCCTCACTCCGTGACGATGGAAGGACGATCATCATTGCGACCCATGATCCCCTTGTGTATGAAAGGGGGTTTGCTGACAGGATATTTGAGATGAGGGACGGGATGATCAGAGGGGTGTCAGGGAGGTGATACTCCATCCTGGTGTTATATCACTCCTTGTGGGCTCTATCGTTGCGCTCTCCATGCTTCTTTATGCATCGGGCATGGGTGTAAGGATTATATCAAGGTGGGATATCAACAGCACATCATCAGAACAGCTCTCACTGGAGAGGAAGACATGCCTTATATCCACCATAATGAACTATGCCCTTGGTTTCTATATCCTCTCACTCTTCCTGTTTGTATATACCGCTGATGACCTTCATATGCTCTTTGTTGGTGCAATGTGTGCAACAGGCTCGTTCAATGCAAATCCGGTAGGCTGGAAGGTCCTTTATCTGAAGATCCTGTTATTTTTCCTCACATCTATCTGGATAGCAATAAACCGTGTGGATCAGAGATCTGAGGAGTATCCACTGGTGAAGACAAAATATACGATACTCCTCTTCATAATACCCTTTGCCATGTTTGACATCCATCTACAGTTCAGATACTTCATGGGGCTGAGGCCCAATATCATAGTTTCGTGTTGTGGTGCCCTCTTTAACGAAGGTGGTGGGGTGGCATCCGGTCTATCATCCCTGCCAGAAGGTCCTATGAGATGGGTTTTTTATATTACAGTAACTCTATTCCTTCTGGTGGCAGGCCTCTCCCTTGTCTTTGAGAGGCCCATACTCAGATACATCCATGGCACATCCTCGGTTATGGTCTTCTTTGTGTCCATTGTGTCCATCATATCCTTTATCTCAATCCATTTCTATGAGATACCTACACACCACTGCCCATTTGACCTCCTCCAGGGTGATTATCATTATGTGGGCTATGCCATCTACACAACCCTGTTTGGAGGGGTGTTATCTGGGATCATACCTGCTATATTCGAGATTATCAAGAGGGATTCAATAGAGGATACGATCAGGGAGGCTCAGAAGAGGTATACAATTGGATCCATCATCCTTATAATCATATTCACCCTCATCTCCTCATGGCCAATCCTCTTCTCAGGCTTCAGGGTCTCCTGACCGTGTATCTTCAAAGCTATAGAAGAGGAGCTGGACATCCCTTACATGCTCGATATGTCTCAACCTCTCTATCTCAGACCTCACGATATCCACTGTCTCGGCCTCTATAAGGAAGATGATCTTATCCATATCGATATCATCAACCATTATACTCCTCTTCTTCAATTCATCCACAACACCATCCACCTTATCCTCTCTATCAACGCTGATAATACCGCTGGCAACGATCATACTCTTTCCCTTATGTAGATGTTAAAAAGGGGGGTAACAGGCAACCTTGATGATACGGTTACCTGTCACCCGCTCTGTTACTACTTGATCCCGAGCCTCTCCTTTACTGCCTTCCTTACACGGAGTTTCTCAAGCCAGTCTGCCATATGGGAACCATCATCAACAACCTCATAGGAGCCTTCCCAGTGCTGCCAGTCCTGTCCCTGCATGAATGCACCCATTCTCCAGATTCGACCTTCATGATGCCAGATCTCATGCCAGAGGTTGTCGGCCTCGCTCTTACCATTGAACTTGATGTCCTCGTCAAGCCTCTCTTTCTTTATCGGGTCATAGTACTTCTTCTTTATGGCCAGGACCACCGCGTTATAGACGTCGATCGTCTTATCAGCCTTCTTGAGATCGCCTTCTGCCCAGCTACGGACATGGCACTGGTTACAGACCTTTATCATATCCTCACGCTTCTCGTCAGGACTCCTCAGCGCATCGCCTCCAAAGGCATCAAGCCTTGTCTCACCCCTGGACCACCACTTACCAGGCCCGACGTATGCCTTATATACATCAGGGGCGAATTTCTTTGCAATGGCAAAGGGATTTGGTAGACCTGTCTTGACGGCCTTTAATGAGCCAGGGGGTAGATTATGGATCTTCTCATACCGTCTTGCGATCTCAGGGTCGATGGGGAACTTCTCCTTGCCGATCCAGTATTTCTTGTCCGTTGGCCATGAGAATGCAGGCTCAAGCTCCCACTTCAGCCTTGCACTCACGTTATGTGTGCTCTCTACCGCACCACCGAATCCGCTCATGTGGCAGGTAGCACAGGTTGGTGCCTCTATGTCTTCAGGGCCCCACTGTCCTGGAGGGACATTCCAGTTCCATTCCTCACCATTTGCCTCATAGAGGTTTCCGTGTTTGCTCTCCTCATAGATCTCTCTTTGAGGATGGTCAGGGCCAAGATGGCATTGACCGCAGGTCTCCGGCTTCCTTGCCTGGGCGATACTGAATGTGTGTCTTGTATGACATGCTGCACATGAACCAGCACTGCCGTCAGGGTTCAGCCTGCCGATGCCCATGTTAGGCCAGTTAATCAGGGTTCCTCCCTTTCCAACCTTTATTACGGTGCCGTGACAGTCAAGGCAGCCTGCTTCTGCACTCTCACGGGAGAAGTTTGTCTTGTAGTTCTTTGTCTGGCCAAGTGTAATCGTCTCTTCAACCCTTTCTCCACTTACTACTCCATAGGCTGACATGGCAAAGAGCGCTGCCTCGTCATGCATGCTCTCACGGAATTCCTTTACCTGTTTTGGATGACAGCTTTCACAGTATCTTGGCGATACGATGGTTGTAACCCTGAACCCATTGTGTTCAAACCCTGCAGGGTCATCCTCCTTTGCCTTATGGCATACATAACACTTTACACCCACCTTGCTGTGTTTGCTCTCCTGCCACTGCTTGACGATACCAGGTGTTACAGTGTCGTGACAGTTGATGCATGGTGAGACTGGGGTCAGATCTACTTTTGCTGACGCAATGACAGGCACTGTGAGGATTGCCACCACTGATATTAATATCAAATGGATCTTCTTCATTCCATTTCACCTCCTTTTTTCTCTCAGTTTTGAATCTTGTCCATCTCTTCCTCCCAGTTAATATATGATAGTCTTAGGTCTATCACCTCCTTCCATTGTTCAATCTCTTCTGAAAGTTGCCTGAGTCTGTCCATATCCTCTGCCTCCATTACAATAGCTATCCCATTCTCACCAATACCATGGACTTCTACCCCCTTTAATGAATTAAGCCTTCCCTTTAATATCTCTTCAAATTCTTTCCTTACTGGCACAACAACAGCCCCTGCTATTGCCATTTTATTTCCTCCTTCCTATAACGTAGGATATGGCCCCTTTAGGACATACATCCCTACAGAGGCCACAGTTGTCACATTTGGTCCAATCAAAATCTTCTTCTGTAGCAAGCTTCATGGGATCAATATAGTATGGACATGCATCATTACATCTCGAACAATAGATACATCTCTCCTTATTCATCTTTATATGCCATAGCCTCTTTGTGCCGATTAATGATAGTGCACCTCCTGAGGGGCAGAGGCTATTACACCATGCCCTTGATGTGGAGAAGGTCTCAAAGAGAAGGATACCGAGAAGAAGTCCTGTGCCAGTTAGGCTTATTGACTTATGTGTGAATATATACATCAATTCCCTGCCGAACATAATGTGGAGGGTCAAAGATGGATATAAGTGGAAAGGCAAAGAAAAAGGAGAATATGAGACTTATTACGAGGATGGTGTATCTGAGGTCTCTCATCCTGATCGGCCTGTTCAACCCTTTCATTCTTAGGGCCTTGTTGACCTTTTGGTTCAGTTCCAAAATGAATCCAACAGGACACATCCATGAACAGAAGACCCTCCCAAAGGTAATAGTTATTACCAAGGGGATGAGGGCCGATATCAAGAAGGGTGTATAGAGCTTCTTTGCCGAGATGGTCTCCTCGATAAAGGCTACGGGATGACTCAATTTGAGGCTCCACAGGGTAAGACTCCACAGGTCGCCTGACACCTGGAATATCTTTGGTTGTGGTGACTGTCCAAGGGCGATCCTGGATGGTGACCAGTGAAAAGGGTTGCTGGTTAAATAGGGTATAATAATAAGCATGGATAACACAGTAAGTTGTGAGGCCCTCCGTAGCGGTTTTATCCTTACTCTTTGTCCTCCGATTATGTTCATAGCCTCTTTATAACCCTTACAGCAGGCAGTCTTACAGCTCCTGCCCGACCAGTGAGATTCCTGACCATCGAGGCATAGCGTTCTTCAAAATAACTGAGTCTCGCATCCCGAGCCATAACAGATTCAGCAATGTGTCTTTTCACAGGGCAGACATAATTACACATCCCGCATCCGATGCAGTGTTTAGGATCGACATAGGGTCTTATGCCGGTGTTTTCTCTGAGTGATTCTGAGGGTGGCCTGTCCTTCATTGCCATATCCTTGAGTGGACAGTTATAATAACACTCTCCACATACGTCATATTGCCAGGCAAGGCAGATATCTCTGTTTATAACAGACACCCCCATCCTTATCTCCTCTGGCACATTGGCGAGTACATCTTTATTATTGACAATCTTTTTTAATGCACCCGTGGGACATACCTCACCACACCGTAGATATCTGCTTATTGGTCTGTCCTTTCCATCATGTCCTCTCTGCTGGCAGAGATAGCAAGGAGTCTTCAGTGGGTCGATGTAGGGTGTGTGGATCATAGCACCTGCTGTAATATCGAGGAATCGTATACTGTCATACGGACATGCTTCAAGACATTCACCACATCTGATACATCTTGCAAGAAAGTCCCTTCTGGCTCCAGGAGGCCTTATTATCACATCGACCGGATTGATGGGGAGGATGCCTATGAACAGGAGAAAGGCCCCAGCCCGTTTTAGAAAATCCCTTCTGTCCATCCTTATCCACTCCATTACTGCCATCTTTCTATTTCCAGTAGGGCTATTTTGTATCTTCTACCTTTTATTTGATACGGAATTGAGACCCTTCCCTTTACCCTGATCCATCTTCCCTCTTCAGGCATGGTTCCAGTGGTTATGACCCATATTTGGGCAGTTCCATCATCAACGAGATAAGGTTGCTCATTCACGAATTCAAAGGGCAGCCCAGGAGATGTCTTCCCAGAAATTATTACGATTCTATCTTTATAAGCCCATTTTTCTTCTAACAGTGTGGCAATAGATACAATGCCTTCTCCTTCATTCTCTTTCCTGTTTTTCTCCCCTATCGTTTCTTCCTTTTCACATGTAACGGAACCGATCAGGAGGGCAAGGGATATGATTATCATAGAGATCTTCTTGATCAGTGCAACGTTCATCATATATCCCCTGCCCCCCTGCTGATGGAGCTTCAGACCTTCATTAACTTTACCGCACAGACCTTGTAATCAGGTTCTCCAGCACCTGACCAGCTCTTTGGGTGATCTACCGTCAGGAGGTTTATGAGCTTGTTTTCATCAAACCATGGGACGAAGACCATACCCTCTCTTGCCCTCTCTGTAACCCAGACAGGCAGCACGATCTCCCCCCTCCTTGAGATGATCTTCAGCCTGTCGCCGCTTGATACCTTAAGCCTCCTTGCATCTTCAGGGGAAACCTCCACATAGGCGTTTGGATTCATCTCCCTGAGCAGTCTTACACGCATCGTCATTGTCCCTGAGTGCCAGTGCTCGATCACCCTTCCTGTGTTCAGGACGTATGGGTATTGTGTATCAGGCATCTCAAAATCAAGGCCTGCCTTAAGGACTCTGATTATCGCCTTGCCATCCGATCCCTTGTGGAATGGGTGATGGCCATAGTAGTTGATAAGGCCCCTCATACCCTTTGACTCAAGGTGCTGATCATAAAGGGTTACATATCCTGTCCTGTATCGTCTTGTGGTGCTACCAAACACCTTCTGTGCATAGCCCTTGGAGATGTATCTCTTTGCACTGCCACGATTGTTCATCTCGGTGCTCGGGCAAGGCCACTGGATGCCACCTGCATGCGCCTTGAGCTTCTCGTATGTTGCACCCCAGAGATCGACATCCTGTCCCCTTGTGCAGAGCCTGTATTCATTCCACGCCTCCTCCTCGGTCTCAAAACCAAGACCATAGACCTCTCTTACCTGTTTGACCCTTCCGGTCATTGGATCTATCACCCTGTATCTGGTCTTCCTGCCAAGCCTCCTGGCTATCCTCTTTGCAACCTCCTTGATCTGCCAGAAATCAGGCATCGCCTCGCCAGGTGGATCCACGAGCTTGGGTATAAACTGTGACCGTCTGTCTGTCTGGCCCATTACACCCTCCTTCTCAATCCACATGGCAGAAGGCAGGATGACTGTGGCAAGTTCTGTCGTCCTTGTGGGATATATATCACTAACCACCGTAAACGCCTTCTCCATCGCCTTACGATATCTGCCTGCATTCGGGAGGCTCTGCCCTGGATTTGTGGTATTTATCCATATCGCCTTTATCTTCCCCTCTTCAAGCCTCATAAACATATTTACTGCAGGGCCTGTCGGCTTCTTTGGTAACCACTCTACCGGCACCCCCCATATCTCTGCGATCTCCTTCCTGTGTTTTGGATTTGCCACTGCCCTGTGTCCTGGAAGGATGTGGGTGAGCCCCCCTTGCTCCCTTGTTCCACCACAGGCATTTGGCTGCCCTGTGAGGGACAGGGAGTCACAGCCTGGTTTGCCGATCTTGCCCGTGAGGAGGTGGAGGTTGTGGACCATACAGTTGAGCTGCACACCCTGGGTTCGCTGATTGAGCCCCATTGTCCAGAGACTCACTGTTGCGTATCCCTTCCTGCCAAACCACCTTGCCGCCTTTCTTATATCTTCAGCAGGTACGCCTATTTGAGATGCAACCTTTTCAGGTGCATAATCTGAAAGGAAGGTCTTATAGGCATTGAAATCAACAAAGTCGCCTTTGGTCTTCAGACCCTTCCTGAATGTGCAGAAATTGAGATGTTCCTCATCCACCATCCCCTCCTCCACTATCACATAGGCCATGGAATTCAGGAGGAAGGTATCATAGCCTGGTCTGAATTTGAGATGCAGATCCGCATATCTTGCGGTCGGTGTGTATCTTGGGTCAGCAACGATTACCTTTACCTTCTCAGGATAGGCACTCTTGCGGTCTATAACCCTCCTGAAGAGCATGGGATGTTGCTCTGCCATGTTTGAGCCGATGATGAAGAAGCAGTCTGTCATGTCGAGATCATCATATGTGCCTGCAGGCTCATCTGCCCCAAATGTATTCAGGTATCCCCCCACAGCAGATGCCATACAGAGCCTTGGGTTGCCCTCAACATTCGCAGTGCCTATGATACCCTTAAATAGCTTATTTGCAGCGAATGCCTCCTGGGTTGTATTCTGTCCTGACCCATACCATGCGACACTATCAGGGCCATATTTCTTGACGAGACCTGCAAATTTGTCAGCAATAAGGTCGAGCGCCTCATCCCAGCTGACCTCTTTATACCTGCCATTAGGTTGTCTCACCATGGGCTTCTTCAACCTGTCCTTACCATACATGATATGGGGTAGTGAGTATCCCTTCATGCAGAGACGGCCAAAGTTGATGGGGCTGTCTGCATCACCCTTGACAGCAACCATCTTCCCATTCTTTATCCCCGCCAGCACCGTGCATCCCGTACCGCAGAACCTGCATTGTGCCCTTCCATATTTAATGGAGCTATCAGCAAACACCTCAACAGGCAGTCCTGCCATTGCCATGGCAGTGGCTGCTGCTGATGCCTTGATAAAGTCCCTCCTTGTCACCCTTGCCATGTGGCACCTCCTTTTTTGGATACATAGATTATTTGTTTGTAAGGATCCACCTGATAAAACATAACATGGGATGATGTAAATGTGATGTTAAAGTCTGTAAAGATTCTGTAAAATTGTGGTGGGGCTCAAGTGGCTGGATGACGGGTTATGGATCATATATTACAAATTATAATCACGATTCAGCAAACATATAGCCAGCCCCAGGGACGGTGATGATGTACTGGGGATTGGAAGGGTCCCTCTCTATCTTCTTTCTCAAGTGCTGGATGTGGACATCTATGACCCTGCTCCAGGAGTATATCCTTGTGTCCTTCCAGAGGTGTCTCCTTATCCTTTCTCTACTGATCACCTCTCCTCTGTTTTCAATAAAGAAACAGAGGATCTCATATTCCTTTGGCGTAAGTTCAATCCTTTTCCCCCTGACCCTTACCTCTCTCTTTCTGTAATCGACAGTGATATCACCAACAGCAATCCGTTCTTCCCGGTGTGTTGGACTCGTTCTTCTGAGGCATGCCTTTATCCTTGCCACGAGCTCAATGGTCTCAAAGGGCTTTACAACATAATCGTCTGCGCCGCTTTCAAGCCCTATAACCTTGTCAGAGACCTTGTCCCTTGCTGTCAGCATTATTATGGGCAGGTCAGGCATCCTCCTCCTCAGCTCACGGCATATCTCCATCCCGTCTCCGTCAGGAAGCATGATGTCAAGGAGGATGAGGTCCGGCGGGTATTGTAGCAGGAGGTCCTCTGCCTTCTTCCAGGAGTCTGCGGTGATCACCTCAAAATCGTGCAGCTGGAGATTCGCCTTCAAGACCATTAGGATGTCTCTGTCATCATCTACTGCCAGTATCCTGCTCATAAGGGATCTTTAAGTTACAGCATATTGGTGACTCTTTGGTAAGGTGAAGCAGAATGTACAGCCCCTTGAGGCCTTATTGCATGAGGCCATGATCCTTCCACCATGGGCCTCTACTATGGCCTTGCATATAGCCAGGCCAAGTCCTGTGCCATCAGTGGTGCTTCTTGTGTAAAACCTGTCGAATATCCTTTCGATCTCATCCTCCGGTATCCCAGGCCCCTCATCACTGATGGAGAAGGTGACATCATCGGCTGAATCACTGATATCGATTCTTATCTCAGAACTGGGTGGACTGAACTTGAGGGCGTTTGATATGAGATTTATTATAACCTGCCTTATCCTGTCTTCGTCAGCTATTATCATGCTCTCAGGGTTTCCATTGAGCTTGAATACAATCCCCTTCTCAGAGGCCAGTGTGTAAAAACTGTGTATCACCTCTTTGGTAAGCTGGAGGAGGTTGAATTCGTCTCTGTGGAGGTCAAAGACTCCGGACTCTATCTTTTCGAGATCAAGGGTATCATTCACCATCCTTATCAACCTCTCGGTATTGCTCCTGATGAGGTCCATAAACCTGCGAATCTCTTCCTGATCGATCCTTCTGTGGTCGTTTGAAGATAGCATGGCAGAGATGTATTCCATTGCACCCTTTATGGATGTGAGCGGTGTCCTGAGTTCATGCGATACCTTTGCGATATAGTCTGATTTCCTCTTATTCAACTCAGCAAGCCTTGCGTTTGCCTCCTCAAGTGATCGGGTGGCAGAACGCACCATCTCTTTGAGATTGTCCTGATAGTTCTTGAGAGCCTTTGACATCTCCACAAACGACCTGCTCAATTCCTCGAGCTCGTCCCCTGTCCTTATGACCGATGTTTCCACCTTCTCGTGTCTTGACAGCCTCTTCATTGATGCCTTTATATGGGACACAGGGTTGAGCACGAGCACCTTCATCATGAGGTAAAGGATCATGGTCAATAAACCTGCACTCATAAGGCCTGCAAAGATTATCGCCCTTCTTTCTGAACGCAGTGTATGGAGCACATTGTCTACGGGGATGATTACACTTATAGCACCCCTTACATCTCCGACCTTGTATCCCTGATGTCCATGACACCTTAGACAGGCCTCTTCCACATAAAGGGGTGCGATGTATCTATAGAAATGGGAGCCGTCCATCTCGTCTATCTTTGATAGCTCCTTTGCCTCACCCTTCTCAAAGAGTATGAGGGCCTTTCTCTCGAATTCATCCGGTGCATTCTGTGGGTTGACGAGTTTCAGACTCGTTATATGAAACCAGAATAGTCCCTCCTTCTGGGCATATTTTGATAACTCCTTGGTTACCATGGCAGGGCTCTCTTTTATGTATCTCTTGCCCTTTATATCGGTAATCTCGGCCTCTTTTAGATAGGGGTTTGGCTCCTTCCATGGCAGTTTCTCCACAAATACACCGCCATGATCAGCAACCCATCTCCTTGTGAGTAATATCTGCTTGAATAACGCCTTTGCCTGAACATTTACCTGTTCCATTACGAGCTCCTTGTGTTTATTCGAGATGAGGTAAAGGGAGAGGCCCATCGTTATGGCAAGGATCGTGATGACCCCGATGACAAACTTGTGGCTGAGGCTGATCTTCAGCCTCCTGAACTCTCTCAAAGGCCTTTTGATAGTCTGCATAAATGGCTTCTACTGGTATTGTAAATTTAATGATATTACAAGTCAAATGAATCTTGACTTAAGAGACGCGATTTGAGAAAATCTTTTATGCCCCCGCTTTTTACCATAGAGAAGGTTACTAACGAGGCACAGTTGAGAAAGGTCTACAGGCTGAGGTATAAGGTCTACTGTGAGGAATGGGGATTTGAGAGGAAGGAGAATCATCCTGACGGCCTTGAGATCGATATTTATGATAAGAACGCCGTCCACTACCTCGTTCTGGATACAGAGAAGAAGGCCGTCGGCACCATAAGGCTGATATTTGACTCAGAGGATGGGTTTCCTGTGGAGAGATATTGTGGAGTGGATATCGATAGCACGGGCATTGACAGAAAGAGGTGTGCCGAGATATCGAGGCTCGCGATAAGCAAGAGCTACAGGAGGAGGGCAGAGGATAGATACATCTACGGGCCTGATGAAGAGAGGAGGATCATAGGCAGTTTTGAATATGATGATCTTATATACCGGAGGAGATTCACCGACAGGTTCAGAAACGGATATATTTATAATAAGACCAGCAGGAATAGTGACAGAAGGAAGAGGCATGAGGTGTTGATGAGCCTCTGCAAGGCTGTATACCTCGAAAGCAAGGATAGAGGACTGACACACTGGTATGCTATAATGACAAAAGGGCTTCACTCCTTGCTTGGGCGATATGGGATCCATTTTGAGCCTTCCGGAGAGCCTGTTGATTATCATGGCATCAGGACACCTTACAGGGCAGAGATAAAGGCCATAGAGGAGAGTGTGTCAAGATGTGATCCCGAGCTTTATGAGGAATTTACAAGGGAACTGATGGAGAAAAAATCATAGAGAAGGGAGGAGATATGACACCAGAGGAGAGGGAGAGATTGATGGGCTTAAGCCTTGACGAAAAGGTGGAGCAATCAAAGAGGATTATAAGGGAGGCGCTTGAGAGGTTTGGATCCGAGAGGATGGCCATTGCATGGACAGGGGGAAAGGACAGCACCACATTGACATGGCTGTTCAGGGAGGTTTGTAAGGAGACCGGTGCAAGGATGCCTGTCTGCATGTTTATTGATGAAGGGGATGTCTTTGACGAGATATGGGATATTGTCAACAGGCTGAAGAAGGAGTGGAACCTGGATGTCAGGATTGCAAAGAACACGGACGTGAGCAGCAAGGCAGAGAGGCTTGGTGATATGATAAAGGTCAGCGAGCTCAACGAGCGTAACAGGAGGGAACTGGAGAAGATCGGATTTGAGGGTGAGGAGTTTCCATTTGAGCCTGAGTCATTTGTCGGGAATCACCTCATGAAGACGGTTGCGATGAATATGTTTCTTGAGGACAACGGTATAGAGGCCCTTGCCACGGCTATAAGATGGGATGAGCAGGCTGCAAGGGTGGAGGAGGAGTATTTCAGTCCCAGGGAGAATCCACCTCATACAAGGGTGCAGCCGATACTCCATTTCAGGGAAAGGGACATATGGGATAATATCCACAAGAACAAGATACCCTTCTGTGAACTGTATAAATACGGCTACCGTTCACTCGGTGCTAAGAGCACCACCTATAAGACATCCGACATCCCTGCATGGGAACAGGACCTTGAGAATACCGTAGAGAGGGCGGGCAGGGGACAGGACAAGGAAGAGGTGATGGACAAGTTAAGGTCTCTTGGGTACATGTAGTTGCCGGAGTGGCGGAATTGGCAGACGCAAGGGACTTAAAATCCCTCGGGTGGCGACACCCGTATCGGTTCGAGTCCGATCTCCGGCACCATCACTATATACTCTTCTTGAAGATTGCTATGTAGGGCAGGTTCCTGAACTTGTTTTCATAATCCAGCCCATAGCCAACCACATATTCATCGGGGATTTGAAACCCCACGTAGTCCAGCTTTACATCCACCTTTCTGCAGGGTTTTTTATCCAGAAAGGCACAGGTCTTTAAAGAGGCAGGTGATCTGCTCAACAGCATCTCCTGGATGTACTTCAATGTTAAACCTGTATCCACGATGTCTTCTATTAACAGGACATTTCTGTCTTTGATGTCCTCCCTCAGGTCAGCGTGTATCTTGACCTCTCCTGTGCTTTCTGTCTTCACATAGCTTGACGCTATTAAAAAGTCTATCTCAAGGGGTGTGTTTATGTTTCTCACAATGTCTGAGAAGAACATAAAGGCCCCCCTGAGGATACCTATGGCAAGGAGCTCCTTACCCATGTAGTCCTCTGTTATCTCGTCGGCAAGCTCCTTGATACGTTTCTGAATTTGCTGGGCGGTAAAGAGTGGTTTGCCAATGACCATTGCATCCTCCTCTTTATTTTTAACTAAGCCTATAAATAATAATAATTTTAATATTTTTCCATCAATAGAGAGATCCGAGATCCGTCAAAAGAGATTCTTTAACAAGTTAGGGTCAAAATCTGATATACTTTGTTATGCCTTTTGAGGAACTGGTGAGGATTGTTGAGAGGCTGAGGGGGCCTGATGGGTGTCCGTGGGACAGGGAACAGACAAGGGAGACACTCACCCCTTTCCTTATTGAAGAGTTATACGAACTCCTTGATGCCTTCAATAAAGGCGATTATGAGGAGATGAAGGAGGAGCTGGGTGATCTGCTCTTCCAGATAGTGCTTCACTGTCAGCTTGCAAGGGAGGAGGGAAGGTTTGATATAGAGGATGTTATAAAGGGGATTACTGATAAGATGATCAGGAGACATCCTCATGTGTTTGGTGGCAGGGAGTTTAAGTCTTCTGAGGAGGTGCTTGAATGGTGGAGGGAGCACAAGGAGAGGGAGGGGAAGGTCTCTGGATCTGTACTCGGCAGATTGCCGAAGGGCCTGCCGGCACTGCTTAAGGCACAGAGGATTCAGGAGAGGGCATCGAGGGTTGGTTTCGACTGGTCCAACATAGATGATGTCCTCAAAAAGCTTGAGGAGGAGATCGACGAATTCAGGACTGCGCTGAGGAGGAAAGACACGAGAGAGATAGAGGCCGAACTCGGAGATATCTTTTTCGTTCTTGTCAGGATATCAAACTTTGTTAATGTCAATCCCGAATATGCACTCCAGAAGACCATTGATAAGTTTATTGATAGGTTCAGACACATAGAGAGGGAGGCAGAGAGACAGGGCAGGAGTGTCTCAGAGATGACCCTTGAGGAGATGGATGCTATATGGGGGCAGGCAAAGGGCAAGGAGGAAAAGGGTCTACCACCTTATCCCCCCAAGGCCGATGAATTCAATACCAAATGATACCTGGTATTCCTCTGGCTTCTTGATAAGGGATGCCGTCAATGCCCAGCACTGCCTCTTGTAGATTGCAGAGATCACGGATTCCTGTACCACCCTGTCCTTCATGTCATACCATATCTTGCCCGAGACGGTAAGGGGCAGAGGATTGTTATAAAAGGGCACGGGACCGTTGAACCTGCCTTCAAGTGTATATTGATCAACATCCGTCTCTCTACGGAAGTCCTTCCCTATCCCTATATATCCTATATTGCCCTTTATCCTGATGCTTGTGAAGAGCTCATCAGACCGCTCATCATATAGGTCATAGGCAGCATTTATGTTGAAGTCCACCCTCTTGCTCGAAAGTCCTCCCTCCAAGAGTAGGGATGTAAAGGGTCTGTCATCCTCAAGGAGGTCATATCTCTGCGAAAGCCTGAGGCGGGAGCTCAGGTCTCTGTGACCTATACCTTCAAATCTATTTGTTATCGAATAAATTATGGTGTTTGTCTCTTTAATGGCCTCGATGAAGTCATATACAGGGATGTTACCGTTATTAAGTATCATGGTGTATCTGTATTCAATGGAGGGTTCTATGGTGTGTAAAAAGGAGGCGTAGTGTTTGAGGAGCCTTGTTGAGATGGTTGAGCTTGTATCAATCAGTGTTACCGCCTCATCCTCTGAAGGGTCATCAAGGAGGTAGGCGGTCTCTCTTATACCCACTCGCTGGGTTATGTTAATCATCCTCCCGTAACTCAGGTAGAGGTTCGGGTTTATATCAATCCTCTGGGCCTCCCGCCCCTCGTCCCTTAAGAAGTTGTCTGACTTCATGGTGATATTTAGAGATGCCCTGCCCCTTGAGAGGTTATAGATGACGATGCCAACTTCAGGTAGTGGCTGTGGGATCTCTCTTGAACTGCCCTCCAGGCTCTGCCTGAACTGTCCAAGGAGATAAGCCCTTCCTCTTCTGAAGGGCCTTGAAAGATAGAGGTTGGATTCAAGATACTTCCTGAGCCTCTCGGCCCTGTCTATGTCGAAGACGAGCGATTCGATCCCGGAGAGGTTTATGATATTTAAAGATGAAGGGCCTGACCCCCTCAGGGATGTTGACCCAAGTATCCTGTAGTAGTCGGATGTGTTTGTCGCTTCCACCTTTAAGTAGCCTGAGATGTCTGACGGTAGCCTCAGACTGTGGTTGGTCTTGAACTCAACGAAATCCCTGTTAAGCTCATTGTCCCTCAGATGATATATCCAGAGGTTGCCTTTGATCTCGGGTGTGATTATGTAACGATATTCAAGCCCCTTACCTATACCCTTTTTGCTGAAGTAGTCTATGTAGATGGTGGTGTCCATATCGTCCCTCATTGCCCAGAAGAAGCCCTGTTTATAAAAGAGGCCCTTTGTTGTACTTGAACCAATGGATGGGACGAGGAATCCTGTCTGACGCCTCTTTGTCAGGGGCATCCAGAAATAGGGGGTATAGAAGAAAGGGAAATCCTTTATATAAAAGGTCACGTCCCTTGCTATCAGGTGTTTATGCCTTACTGCCTTTATATCCCTTCCGGAGATGTGCCATGGTGGTGGTATGGCGTCACAGGTGGTTACGGTTGCCGTGTCCAGATAATAGCTCTTCTTATCGAGCCTCTTAAGATCTCCACCGCGGATGTGATAGTTATTTTTTTTGTAAAATATATCACTCTTGTATATCGTGCCGAGCCTTGTCCTGAGATTGAGCTCTATCCTTTCAGCCCTTATAACCGTCTCACTATCTTCATAATATACATCTCCTGTGGCCACTGCATCAGAGGTGTTCCTGTTGAGGACTATCTCATCTGCCCTGAGAATGGCATCCTCAGTGACCACCCTTGCAGAGCCCCTGGCTGTGTATGTGTTGGTCTTTGCGTCATATTCAAGTAGATCAGCAGAGATGTCTATTGATGCGGATGCATGAAGTAAAGGAACGAGAAACAGATGGCAGAGGGTAAATAGCAGGCAATAGAGCAAAGGCCTCTTAATCGATATCGATGAGAAACCCTTCTGATCCTTTTTATATCGCCTGTCCACTCCCCTTATCACTCCCTCAGGTCTGAGAGGATGGCCTCCTGCCCAAGGAGTTCCTTTACCTCTCCGGTGGTATAAAAGGAACCTGTTACGAGGATCAAGGAGTCATCACTCCAGTGTCTCCTGGCAGTGGTTAACGCCTCTTCCACACTGTATGTAATGATGCCCTTCATATTAGAACCCTTCAGATATCCATTGAGCTCCTCAGGCGGGGTTGCCCTGTCGCCCCTTGGACAGGTCAATATGATGGTCTCTGCAATCCTGGATATGCTCCTTAATATACCTTTTGCATCCTTGTCTTTTAATATCCCGATGATAACTATACATCTCCTGTCAGGGAAGACCTCCCTTATCGTTCTACAGAGCGTATCAACTGCCTCTGGGTTGTGGGCACCGTCGATGATCATTAATGGGTTTGATGATATGATCTCAAACCTCCCCTCAACCTGTACATTCCTTATTCCCCTCTGTATAGCCGTCCCTTCAATCCTGTTATTTATTATTTCGCACGCCCTTAATGCAAGAGAGGCGTTGTATAGCTGGTGCCTCCCTGTAAGGGGGAGGAAGAGGTCCCTGTAATCTCTATATCCATGATAATCGAATCTGATCCCCTCTGCGTTCATTGACAGGAGTTCAGATCTGAAGTCCCTGTTATATAGGTGTATGGCAGAACCCTTTCCCTCGGCGACCTCTGATATCCTCCTGATGGCATCAGGGTTGCTTGATGCTGTTACCACAGGCACCCCCTGTTTGATTATCCCTGCCTTCTCAAAGGCTATCTCAGAAATGCTCCTCCCAAGGAACTCCACATGGTCAAATCCTACATTTGTTATAATGCTCACCTCTGGATAAATCACATTTGTTGCGTCAAACCTTCCACCCATCCCTGTCTCGACCACGGCCCAGTCCACCCTTTTCATTGCAAAATAATAAAAGGCCATGGCGGTTACAAATTCAAAGAAGGTAGGATTTAAATCCCTGTCTTTTATAAGGCCGTTGATATGGGTGGTGAGTTCGATCACCTCGGCTTCACTTATCTTCTTGTTATTCACCTTAATGCGCTCTGTGAAGCTTGCAAGGTGGGGAGATGTGTACAGACCAACGCAGAGACCGTTTTCCATCAGGATTGATGCCACTATAGAGGCCGTTGAGCCCTTTCCATTTGTCCCTGCGATATGGATGGACTTGAACCTCCTCTGTGGCTGTCCAAGGATGGCCAGCATGGCCCGTATATTTGAGAGGCCGAGCTTTATCCCGTGCTTGCGGAGGTTATAGAGGTAATTTATCGTTTCATCATAGGTCCGTGGTGTTGAAGGCATAGCGCATTACTCGGTCTTGCTGCTGCCGGCTGTCAATGAGAGTATCCTGATCAGGGTCTGTTTCAACTCCTTTCTGTCCACAATCATATCTATCATCCCATGGTCAAGGAGGAATTCTGCGGTCTGGAAGTTTTCAGGCAGTTGCTGTTTTATCGTCTGCTCTATGACCCTTGCCCCTGCAAAACCTATCAGGCTCTTTGGTTCTGCTATGATTATATCCCCAAGCATGGCAAAGCTCGCAGATACGCCACCGAAGGTTGGATCAGCAAGTATGGTTATGTATGGCATGTGTCTCTCTTTGTATCTTGCAATGACAGCGGATGTCTTTGCCATCTGAACAAGGGATAGCATCCCCTCCTGCATCCTTGCACCACCTGAGGAGGCGACCGCTATAAGGGGTAGTTCCTCGTCCATTGCTCTTTCGGTTGTGATGGTGAACTTTTCACCAACCACAGAGCCCATGCTCCCACCCATAAAACCAAAATCAAGCACCGCGAGCATCACAGGGTATCCACCTATGAGGGCCTTCCCGCAACTTATGGCCTCCTTCATATTTGTCTTTTGTTGGGCGTCCTTAAGCCTTTCCTTGTAGGGCATCAGGTCCTTGAAATTGAGCGGGTCTATAGATTCCATCTCCTTTTCGATCTCAACGAAGCTTCCGCTGTCTACAAGCAGGGATATCCTCTCAGAGGCCGAGATCCTGAAGTGGTAGTTACATTTTGGGCACACCTTCAGGTTTTTTTCGACCTCCTTACGATAGATTATCTCCCTGCAGGAATTACACTTGATCCATAATCCCTCAGGCACCTTCACCTTTTTAGAGGCCGAACCCTTATCCCTTCTGAACCATGCCATAGACCGTAATTCCTGTTAAATCGCCTTTCTGAGATTTCTCGCAAAGGTCTTGACTCCTTTGCCCTTGGCGATCAATCTGACTATCGCACTGCCAACGATCACGCCATCCGCTATCCTTGAGACCTCCTTTGCCTCCTCAGGATTTGATACACCGAAACCCACTGCCACGGGCTTTGTTGTTGATGACCTTATCTTTGCCAGCGTCTCCCTCATGGTCCTGTCCATGAGGAGTCTTGAGCCTGTAGTCCCTGTTATCGAGACATAATATATAAACCCAGTGGATCCCTTTACAACCCTCTTGATCCTCTCGTCAGTGCTCGTTGGTGCAAGCAGGAATATTGTATCAATCCCCTGTCTCCTTGCACTGGCTATTAGCCCTCCTGCCTCATCAGGGATGAGATCAGGTATTATCAGGCCATCAACCCCTGCCCTTTTTGCGTCTCTGACAAATTCTCCAACACCGTATTTGAAGATAGGATTGTAATATGTCATCAATATAATAGGTATGGTGGTTTTATTCCTTATGTTCATGACGAAACCAAGGACCTTCTTTAGGGTTATGCCCTTTCTGAGTGCCCTTTCATGTGCCCTCTGTATCGTTGGGCCATCAGCAAGCGGGTCTGTGAAAGGGACGCCCAGCTCTATGAGGTCTGCACCTGCCTCCTCAAGCTCTGTTATGAACCTTCTTGTCGCGGTGAGCGATGGATCCCCAGCCATTATATATGGTATAAAGGCCTTCCGGCCGTTCTGTCTCAATCTTTTAAAGACCCCTTCTATCCTCATCTATCTTCTCCCTTTATCCTTGCCACCTCCTGCACATCCTTGTCCCCCCTGCCAGAAAGGTTTATGATGATGATGGAGTCTTTGGACATATCAGATGCGATCTTTATGGCCTTTGCAACTGCATGGGCAGACTCGAGGGCAGGGATTATCCCTTCGGTCTTGCTCAATAGCTCGAATGCCTCAAGTGCCTCCTCATCTGTTGCATAGGTGTATTCAACCCTTTTTATGTCCCTTAAATAACAGTGTTCAGGCCCTACAGAGGCATAATCAAGCCCTGCCGAGACTGAGTGTGTCCCGAGGACATTACCATCATCATCCTGAAGGAGGAAGCTCATGCAGCCCTGAAATACCCCGATGGAGCCACCCGCAAAGCGTGCCGCATGCCTGCCTGTTTCTATCCCAAGCCCGCCTGCCTCTACACCGACCATCCTCACCTCATCATCCAGAAATGCATAGAAGAGCCCTATTGAATTACTGCCACCACCGACACAGGCAACAAGGCAGTCAGGCAGTCTACCTTCAATTGCCAATATCTGCCTCTTCGTCTCTCTCCCTATTATTGACTGAAAATCCCTCACCATCACAGGATAAGGATGCGGGCCAAACACGGTCCCAAGCACATAGTGTGTGTCACGGACGTTGGTTGTCCAGTCCCTTAGCGCCTCATTTATCGCATCCTTTAACGTCCTTGAGCCAACAGGGACCTCTGTAACCTTTGCACCAAGGAGCTTCATCCTGAATACATTGAGTGCCTGTCTGCGCATGTCCTCACTGCCCATATATATCTCGCACTCAAGGCCTACAAGGGCAGCGCCGGTTGCGGTAGCCACCCCGTGCTGTCCTGCGCCTGTCTCGGCGATAAGTCTGGTCTTGCCCATCTTCTTGGCAAGCAGCGCCTGTGCAACGGCATTATTGATCTTATGTGCGCCTGTGTGGCAGAGGTCTTCTCTCTTAAGGTAGAGCCTGGCACCACCTATGTGTTCTGTTAGTCTCCTTGCAAAATACAGCGGGGTTGGCCTTCCTATGTAGTCCCTCTGCAGGGACTTGAGCTCCGCTATAAATTCCCTGCTCCTGCGATACTTCCTATAGGCCTGTTCTAATTCTATGAGGGCAGGCATTAGGGTCTCAGGGACAAATCTGCCCCCATAGATACCAAAATGCCCTCTCCTGTCAGGAAGTCTCTTATTCTTCATGGGAATGTTTTGTGGTATGTATTATATCACACCCAGTGATGCCCTACGGGCATTCTCGATGAACGACCTCAATTTTTCATGATCCTTCTTGCCCTTTTCCTCGCCTTCCACCCCTGAGGCAACATCGACCCCATATGGCTGGACCATCCTTACGGCGTCTCCGATGTTTTCGGGATTGAGCCCTCCTGCAAGGATTATCCTGCCAAATCTCTTGGCCTCTATGGCGATCTCCCAGTTGAATATGAGGCCTGTGCCTCCGATGGCGTCAGGTGTGTATGTATCAAGCAGGAAAGCCGAGACCCTGTAGTGTTTTAATGGCTCCAGGTCTGTGAGCTCCTTCACCCTTATCGCCTTTATGACCCTTTTGTCAAGACTCTCACAGTATTCAGGGGGTTCAGAGCCATGAAGCTGGATTATATCTATCCCTGTATAGTTTGCTATGCCATTTGTCTCGGAGACCTCCTCGTCTACAAATACCCCAACGGTTGTTATGAAGGGAGGGAGAAGGGATATTATCTCCCTTGCCTTGTCAGGCTTGATCGACCTCGGACTCCTTGAATAAAACACAAAGCCCAATGCATCTGCACCATATTCAATCGCAGCCATTGCGTCATCAAGGTTTGTTATCCCGCAGATCTTGATCCTGAGCATACAAAATTTATTCTAACATAGTGGGACTATGAGGTGTCCATCAAATTTCTTGTCTTTCTTTATATAATTAAACTTATGTATGAAGGATTTATCCTCTTTTTATTGATCTTTGCCCCTCTTGCACATGGTGCTGTAGAGGTCTGGTCAATTACAGTCCTGCAGGCTGCCTCGATTATTGTGCTCATATGGTGGTTGTTTTTGATGGTTTATAGGGGTAGGGTAAGAATTATTCGCACACCTATTGACATGGTGGTTCTTGCCTTTCTCTCTATTGCCATTCTTTCGATGTTTACCTCTGTATATCCTTATGCCAGCAGGATACAGCTATACAGGATCATCACTTATACAGGGATCTTTTATATTGTAATTAATACACTCTATAACAGGAGGCCTCGCCTCTTGATGTGGGGGCTTGTGCTTTTTGGAGGGGGATTTGCAATCGTAGGCCTTGTGCTTCTGGGGGGAAGGCTTGTTGGCCTTAAGACCACGCTCTCGGGCAACCATTATCTCTCACTTACATTTGTTAATCATAACCATTTTGCAGGCTATATGGAGATGATCACGATGCTCACCATAGGTTTTGCAATGGCCCACAGGGGGATGAAACGGGTGGTGTTGATGGGCCTTGGAATTGTGGGATCGATCGCAATAGTTATGTCCCTCTCAAGGGGCGGTATAATCAGTTTTGCAGGAGGACTCATGTTCTTCTTGATAACCATGGCTATCTGTAGGGCCAGGGTTAAGGATATCCTGATGGTTGCCAGCTTGATGGTATTTGTACTTATAGGATTATATTCATTGGGTAGTCTCGAGACTGTAATGGAGAGGTTGTATACCCTCGGGACACCGTTAGAGACGGGGATTGCAAGGATAGCAGTCTGGAAGGACACATTAAAGATGGTATTTGATAAACCATGGCTGGGATGGGGATTGGGCACCTTTGAGTATGTTTATCCACGCTATCAGGGGATGGGTGCAGGAGAATACGCTGTTAAGCACGCCCACAACGATTATCTGGAATTGACGGCTGAGCTGGGGATTTTCGGGCTTTTATTGGCCTCCCTTGGAATAACGGTACTTTTTATGTCCATCCTAAAGAAACTCGTTAAACTTGACAAGAGGCCCTATCAGGCAATAGGGCTTGGAGCACTTTCAGCCTGTCTTTCTCTGTTGTTACATGGTATGACAGATTTTAACTTCAGGATTCCCTCAAACGCGATTCTCTTTTCAGTATGTGCAGCCCTTGCATTTGTTTACGCCTGTCCTGAGGATGGTGGAGAGATGCCCGCAAGGATTGATTTTACATCAAAAGGGAGGGCAAAAGGATGGTTTTATGGTGTAATAGCGATTTTGGGCGCCTTTTCGATGATGGCTACTATATCCCCTTATATAGGGTCCGTCTATCTTAAAAAGGCAGGTCGCTATCAGAGGTTTGGAGAGTACAGGGCCTTTTCAGATGCGGTTAAAATGGCCACCTTCTTTGATAGGGGTAATGCCGAGATGTTCGCCAGGATCGGGGATATGTTTGTTGAGATAGCTGAGAGGGTAGGGAGTAGGAGGGATTTGGCCTTTGAGGAGGCCCTGAGATACTATACCAGGGCAACCGAGGCATGCCCTATCAGGAGCTATTATTACTCAAAGAAGGCCTTTGTATTACAGCGTCTTGGAAGGACAAGGGAGGCTGAGGAGACTTTGAAGGAGGCCGTCTCTTTCGATCCCATGGATTATCTAAAGCATTATGCCTTGGCGAGATTTTACCTTGACCAGGGAAGGCTTAATGAGGCATTTGGAGAATACAGAATATCCATACAGTTGAGGAACTATGAGTATATGCTCAGGGTCCTGGACGAGATCTGGCAGGTCACAAAGGATTATAATGATCTCAGGCAGGTGGTGCCAAAGGATGCCTTTATGAGAAGGGTATTTGCAGAATACCTCATGAAGAAGGGCAGGGAGGATGATGCATTGAGAGAGCTTGCATTTGTTTTCTCTTTGGAGCCTACCATCGGGCATGCCGAGAATCATATCTTCTGGGCCAGGAGGATGAAGAGGTACAGGATGGCTCTGGATATTGGGGAGAGATATCTCAGGAGGTTCGGCAGGAGGGTCGCTTTATTAAGGCAGATGGCCCCTGTTTACAAGGCGGTTGGTATGCAGGATAAGGCCATTGCAGCCTATCAGGATTTAGCCAGGAAGGATTCAGGCTCCAGGTCACATTATATACTCCAGCTTGCCAATCTCTATCGTGATAAAAGGCAGTGTTACAGGGCGATTGAGATATTGCAGAAGGAGCTACATGATCAGTCAGAGAACGCCGATTTTTATTATCTTATGGGGAAGTGCTATCGTGATATGAATATGCCTGAAAAGGCCCTCATGGCACAGGAGAAGGCCGTATCCCTGAGGCCAAACAGTGCAGAATTTCGGTTAATGCTGGCCATGGAATATCTGAACAACGGCCTTAAGTATAAAGCCTATAAACAGTTAAAAAAATGTGTTGAAATCGATCCAGGACACAGGGGTTGCAGGGTCTGGATGAATAGATTAAGAGATAAAAAATTTTTACTTGACAATTGATGCAATTTTAGATATGTTTTATAAAACATGATGTTATGGGAATAATAATGAGAAATTATATATTATTAGGCGTAATTATACTGTTACTTTTCTTTGCATCACCAGCTACAGCTGTTATCGAGCTGAAATATGAGGGCTGGGAGATGACGGTGGAGTCAAAGGTCGCACTCCAGTACACGGATAATCTTAATTTTGCCAGAGAGGAAGAGAAGAGGGTAGAGAAGTTGATGACAACCTTTTCAGCCACTATGGATCTGGAGTATAGGGGCAGGAGGCGAGGTTTCGGGTTGAGCGGTGTAGTAAACAGATGGTTGGATAGTGACAATTTTGATGTGATAAGGAAGGCAGAGGATGCTAAGGTAAGATTCAGGCATGAATTTTCCGAATATGATATTGTGAGATTGAGCGATTCTTTTCATCATTCAAGCTTCCCTGTTGATTTTGAAGAGGAGTTTGGCAGATATACAGCAGAGGAGGATACATATACCAACAGGTTTTCCATTATATATTCAAGGGAATTAAGCGAACATCTTAACATCAATGCCAACTATAGAAATACGCTTTACTGGGCATCAGGTGGACGTTCAAAGGATTCCATGGCAAATGGTGTTGGTTTAGATCTGAATTATATCTACAGTGCAGCCACCTCATTTTATATGTCATATGGCTATACTGCAAGAAAATATGAGGATGATGGAACGGCAACCACAAATTCGATCTCTGCAGGACTCAGAAGATACATAACAAAGCGTCTTTATTTTACTGGACGCGTTGGATATAGCTTTATCTCATCTGCAGATGGGGATAATTCAACAACAGTTGTGTATTCCCTTTTGGTTACGGATGAGATCGATGAGAGGACCGTGGGTAGATTATCTTTCAGCAGAAATGTCAGAACCACATGGGAGGCAGATGTATTCAGGAACTGGGAGGTAAACCTGAATATTGATAGGGATCTTATGAAGGATTTAAAGGGCTCTTTATCAGGATTCTATGGGGAAGGAGAGTATCTCTTGACGGATATAAAGGATAATTTCCTTGGGGCCAGTGCAAGACTTAATTATATATTTGGAAAGCATCTGAGAGGAAATCTTGGGTACAGGTATTCTCATCTTGACTCGTCAGGCGAGGACAGGGGGTATACAACAAATTCTGTTACAGCAGGGATAACCCTGATCTTCTAAGATGATAAATGAGCAGTTCCGATTTTATAGAAGGGTTATTTTCTTTGTAGACCTTCTTATTGTAGCCCTCTCCTTTTTTATTGGATATTTCATAAGAAACAGGATTCATCATGTCAGTCCTAATATCTTCCTTGAAGGTGGTCTGATCCCCTTTTTGAGACCCTTGCCCTTTTATCTCAATTTTTTGCCTGCCTTCCTGATAATATGGGGTGTACTCCTCTCTTATTTTGGTATGTATAAATCATTCTATATCAGGCGTATAAAAGAGGTGCTGTTTATAATCTTTAAGACCACTTTTATAGGGTTCCTTCTCTTTGGAAGCTATATCTTTATACTCAGGATGCAGGAAGACATAAGCAGGATGTTTATAGGGTTTGCATTTATTATAGCCGCTGCATTACTGACTGCGGAAAAACTGACCCTAAGATATATATTTAAGCTCATCGGTAAGAGCGGAGAATCCTTTAAGGGAAGTTTAATAATATTCAGGAACATCCTGATTGTTGGTTCAGGTAAGAGGGTGAGGCGATTTATAGAAATGGTCAAAAAGAATCCCGAGTGGGGAATAAGGATTGTTGGGCTTGTTGATATGGATCCGTCAAAAAAGGGTGAGATGATAGAAGGCTATAAGATAATAGGTGCCTTTGATGACATACCGGACATAATCCATAAAAACGTGGTTGATGAAGTTGTCTTTATAGTGCCCCGTTCGTGGCTTGACAGGATCGAGGAGATTATGCGGTTTTGTGAGAGTGAGGGTTTGACTGTAAATGTTGCAATGGATATATTCAAGCTCAAGTTTTCAAAGGCAAAGCAGACAGAACTTCATGGGTTCCCCTTACTAACCTTTGAGACCTCTCCTCACAAACTGGAACACCTCTTTATAAAGAGGTTAATAGATATACTATTTTCAGGTATCGGCATTTTAATTTTATCCCCCCTGTTTGTTATAATAGCCATTGTGATAAAATTGACCTCACGGGGTCCGGTCTTTTTTGTCCAGGAAAGATATGGTTTATATGGCAGAAGGTTCAAGCTTTATAAATTCAGGACCATGGTTGTGGATGCTGAGGAGCGCCTTAAGGAGCTCTGGAAGTATAACGAGATGAAGGGGCCTGTGTTTAAGATGTCAAACGACCCAAGGGTTACAAAGGTTGGTAAGTGGCTGAGGAGATTTAGTCTTGATGAACTGCCTCAATTATGGAATGTGCTTAAGGGAGACATGAGCCTTGTGGGACCGAGACCTCCCCTTCCAAGAGAGGTCGAACACTATGATAGCTGGCAGAGGAGGAGGTTAAGCATGCGTCCTGGGATTACGTGTCTATGGCAGACAAGCGGCAGGAGCGAGATAAAGGACTTCAATGAATGGCTCAGGCTTGATCTTGAGTATATTGATAACTGGTCACTCGGTCTCGATTTTAAGATCCTGCTGAAGACCATCCCTGTTGTATTGTTGGGTGTGGGGGCGAAGTAATGGCAAAAGGATTAAAGATTACAAATATCTCAAGATTGTAAGGGGCGGGGTAAAATGCATAAGGTTAAAGGTCTTCTGTTTCTATTGATAATCGTCTTTATTTGTATCTCACCTTTCATGGCCTGTGCAGGAGAAAACACATACAGGGTGGGTATTAACGATGTGATTTATATAGAAGTGGCAGGCCATAGGGATTTTAGCGTGGTCGCTCCTGTGTTGATTGACGGCACAATCTCCTATCCTTTTCTCGGGTCTATATATGTTAATGGCATGACCCTGTCAGAGATAAAGGATGAGATAACCAGAAGGCTTTCAGAGGGTTATATAAAGTCTCCTATAGTTACTGTTTCTTTGAGGAGCTCGGGGAGCAAGAGGATATATTTTTATGGAGAGGTCTCGGGTTCAATTCCCTATACCGAGGACATCACCATTGGAAAGGCTGTGATTCTCAATGGGATAGATAAGGAAAAATATGATTTAAAGATAACAAGGAAGAATAGAAACGGCTCAATACACGAGATAGAGGTTGATATAAGGGCGGTAATGAAGGGAGAAGACGAGGATGTGCTGCTTGAGCCTGATGATATTATTATAGTTAAGAAGAGAGAGGGATTTTTTATTCAGGGTGAGGTGGATAAGCCTGGTAGATATATATTAAAAGAGGGGATGACTGTACTTCAGGCTATAACAGAGGCAGGTGGTATTAGGGAGACAGGGCTGTATGGTGATGTGATTATAAGACGTGAAAAGGAGGGACACACAGGATATTATGATATAAAGGTTGATATAAAGGGGATAATGAGAGGGGATAAGGAGGATATACCTCTAAGACCAAATGATATTATCATTGTGAAGCCTAATAACAAGTTTATAATCTTTGGAGAGGTATATAACCCTGGAGAATATGTACTTGAGGATAATATGACAGCAGGCAGGGCTATAGCAAAGGCCGGGGGTGTAAAAGAGGGTGGTTTATATGGGAAAGTTAAGATCAGGAGGATGAGGAAGGATGGAGCAGGATATGATGATATAGAGGTGGACCTGCGCAGGATTATAAAAGGGGATGTAAATGAGGATGTTTTGCTTCAACCAAATGACATCATTATCGTGGAAGGGAATAATAAGTTTCTTGTCCAGGGGGCTGTCCTTAATCCAGGCGAATATGTGCTTGAGGACAATATGACGCTTGGTAAGGCTATTGCCAAGGCAGGTGGTGTCAGTGAAGAGGGTTTGTACGGGAAGGTAAGGATAAGGCGCATGAGAAAGGACAATTCAGGGTATGATGATATTGAATATGAGCTTCAGGATGTTATTAATGGAAGAGCTGCGACTGTATCCATTATGCCTGATGATATAATAATAGTGGAAAAGAACAAGACTTTTATGATTTATGGTGAGGTTAAAAGAATAGGCGAGTTCCCGCTTTCAGATGGTATGACTGTATTCAAGGCCATAACCCTGGCTGGTGGATTCAGCAAATGGGGCTCTCCGAGCAGGATAAAGATACTGAGACCCAAGAAGAATAAAAAAGAATTTGATATAATAAAAGTAAATGTAAAGAAGGTTATCGATGGCGATGCCTCCGCAGATGTCCTCTTAAAGCCAGGAGACATTGTCATCGTATCTTCAAGCATTTTATAGAAAGGACGCCAATATGGAATATCAGGTTAATATTGAGAGTCTGCGAGATTTTTTGAGGGTTCTCTATAAGCACAGACTTATGATCATAATTGTGTTTATTACAGTGATGTCAAGTGTCTATATCGGGGTTCAGATGAAGACCCCTACTTATCAGGCATCTGTAAAGATGCTTGTCACAGGAAAGATGCCGAAAGGCTTAGAGTACCAAAAACTTGTAGGCTCGGGCTCTCTGACTGACACGCATATGGAGCTTGTGAAGTCTAAGAAGGTTATAGAACGTGCGGCCATTGCATTAAAATTATATGAGAGACCACTTGATTATGAGAAGAAATACGCATCATGGCTTAAGAGAATTTTAATTGAGAGGAAGGTGAAGAGGGTAAAGAAGGAGCTTGAGAAGATGAGCCCTGAAGGAAGAAGGTTGTTCTACTTTAATAGAGCTGTTTCAATATTAACAAACAGTATCTACACGTCAAAGACAAAAGACCAGTCCTCCATATTTCTTATCACCGCAAGGGACTTCAATCCTCGAGAGGCTATAAGGATGGCGAATGTGGTGAGTCGTTCCTATGTTATCTTTGACCT
Organism: Nitrospirae bacterium JdFR-81; assembly: GCA_002011735.1. Classification (GTDB taxonomy): domain Bacteria; phylum Nitrospirota; class Thermodesulfovibrionia; order UBA6902; family UBA6902; genus JdFR-81. The sequence goes on from MTOQ01000075.1 coordinate 30,804, forward strand.
TGAAACGCAGATTGCCGAACTCAACCTTATATACGGAGAGATGAATCCCACCATACTAAAGCTGAGGAGTTTTATAGATAAACTCAAGGAATCTCTTGATGGAAGGCTTCTGTCTGACCTTGATGCCCTTGGCCCTGCCAGCGTCAAGATAATCTCCCAGGCTGAATCAGCACAGTTGGTTAAGACAAGGGGAAAGTTCAATCTATATATAGTGGGCTTAATTTTTAGTATAATCTCAGGCATTGTGCTTTCGTTTGGGCTTGAGTATATAGATCAGACGGTTAAAGGTCCTAAGGATGTGGATAGATTCTTTAAGATTCCATTTATTGGATCCATCCCTAAAAGGAAGAAGAAGGATATCCTTATTATGAATACCCCTTCAGGGTCTGACAAGTTAGAATGTGTGAGGGCATTTCAAAGGGTTGGTGATAAAGTTTCGATTTATTTAAAGGAGCAGAATATAAAATCTGTCCTTGTGAATTCACTTACAAAGCCTCTTGATGCGGCTTCTGTGACGGCCAACCTTGGTATCTATCTGGCCCGTGACACGGGAAAGAAGGTATTAATAATCGATAGCAACCTTGGCTCTCCATCCTTATCCAGTATCTTTGGCATAAATGGTAACCCTGATATAGCCGATGTATTTGAGGGAAAATGCACCTTGAATGAGGCCATCAAGGATCTGGGGGATAATCTGTATCTTCTGCCATCAAGGGCTGTTCAATTCAGGCCTATTAAACTCATAGATTCCCCTTTTATGGCCAACCTGATAAGGGGGGTGAAAGACCAGTATGACTTCGTCTTCATCGACTGTCAGGCAAACCTTCTACATGACGCCAGTCCTCTGATATTATCTTCATATGTTGATGCTGTTATGATGGTGTTGTCTGAAGGAGAAGACAGGTATTATCAGGTCAGACTTGCAATTAATACATTGAAGCAAAAAAATAACCTTAAGATATTTTCCGTTCTCAATAATCGTAAGAAAGACCTGCCCAAGATACTCCAGAGGATTGCTTAGCGAGCCGTTAAACCTTTTTTCAGATTTAGAATACAGGTGCAGACCGAAAGGCAGTTGCTATAGATGAAGGTTCTTGTTACAGGAGGGGCTGGCTTTATAGGTTCCCACATAGTGGATATGTTGATAGGAGAGGGTCATGATGTAATAGTCGTTGATAATCTCTCCACAGGAAAGGAAGAGAATCTCAATCCTGAGGCAAGATTCTATAAGTTAGATATCCAGGATCCATCCCTTGAGGATATTTTTAAAAAAGAAAATCCTGAGTATGTTAGCCATCAGGCAGCCCAGATTGATGTCCGACGTTCTGTAACTGACCCTGTTCTTGATGCAAAGATAAACATACTTGGCACCATAAATCTACTTGAGAAGTGTGTTAGTTATAAGGTCAAAAAGGTGGTATTTGCCTCCTCAGGTGGTGCAATATATGGTGAGCAGGAGATATTCCCAGCGCCAGAGATTCATCCAATGAGACCTGTCAGTCCTTACGGGATAACAAAGCTTGCTGCCGAACACTATCTCCGTTACTATAAAGCCACTTATGGACTGGATTATGTCTCTTTGCGTTATGCAAATGTGTATGGTCCAAGACAGGACCCATTTGGTGAGGCAGGCGTTGTGGCGATATTTATACACAAAATGCTTGATGGTGATCAGCCTATTATAAACGGTGATGGCGAACAGACCAGAGACTTTGTCTATGTAGAGGATGTTGCCAGGGCAAACATCCTTGCATTGAAGAGCAATACAGATGAGAGGGTCTTTAATATAGGTACAGGTATCGAGACCTCCGTCAATCAGATATTCTATAATCTCAGGGAGATTATAGATCCCTCTATTAGGGAGGTTCATGGTCCACCAAAGAGGGGGGAGCAGAGGAGGAGTGTGATAGATCCCTCAAAGGCGAAGGAGTTTTTACAATGGGAACCAAGGACTTCGCTTATAGAAGGGTTGAAGAAGACATGCAGATATTTCAAGGAAAGAGATAAATCCACATCATAAAAAATCTATTTTTATTAATATTCCAGTGGAATGCGTCGCATAATCATTGTTGCAGGAGCGAGACCCAATTTTATAAAGATTGCCCCCCTTATATCTGAATTCAAAAGATACAGGAACCATTTTGAGACATTGCTTGTTCATACCGGTCAACATTATGATTTCGAGATGTCTCAGATCTTCTTTCAAAACCTCAACATCCCAAAACCTGATGTCTTTTTAAACGCTGGTTCTGGCTCACACGCTATCCAGACTGCAAGAATAATGGAGTCATTTGAGAAGGTGGTGCTGAAGAAGAGGCCTGATCTGGTCATGGTGGTTGGTGATGTGAATTCCACACTTGCCTGCTCAATAGTTGCTGCTAAGTTAAATGTTAAAATTGCCCATGTTGAGGCAGGACTGAGGAGCTTTGACAGATCAATGCCTGAAGAGATCAACAGAGTGGTTACAGATTCGCTCTCTGATTTCTTGTTTGTTAGTGAACCGAGTGGAATAAGGAATCTGCGAAGGGAGGGTATAGATTCAAAACGAGTTTATTTTGTCGGTAACATAATGATAGATACCCTCCTCTCTAATATGAAAAAGATAGATGGATCAAATATCCTCAAAAGATTGTCTCCGGTACCTGTAAGGCCAGGGAGCTATTCTGTATTAACCCTTCACAGACCAAGTAATGTTGACTCTAAAGAATCCCTTTTAGAGATGTACGAGATTCTCAGGTCTATAGCTGAGAAGATAAGGGTGGTTTATCCTGTTCATCCCAGGACAAAAAAGATGTTGAGGGCTCATAACTTCCTGTATAAATTTGAAGAATTAAGGAACCTTATAATGATTGAACCTGTTGGATACATTGATTTTATCAAGTTGGTAAAGGAGTCCTGTTTTGTTCTGACCGATTCAGGCGGGATACAAGAAGAGACGACAGTGTTAGGAATTCCCTGCCTTACTTTGCGTGAGAATACAGAGAGACCCATTACCATTAAAAAAGGAACGAATTATCTTGTTGGCAGGGATAAGGGCAGAATCAAGAAGTATCTAACCTGCATCCTTAATGGACGAGCCAAGAAAGGGCAGAGACCAAAATTCTGGGATGGAAAGACAGCAGAGAGGATAGTACAGATTCTTTACAGGAATATATGAGGACACAATCCCCCCCTCTTAAGAGACTTCCTTCCAAGATATTCAGCAAGATACGAGAAGGCCGGGAATATTTATATTATCGATTTCTACATTCGAGGCCTAAGATAGATATGGACTACAGTTTAAGTAAATACATGGTTTGTGGTGTGGATTCCCTTGAAGATATTTCCGTTATTTATCGAAATCTATTCCCTGCAAAGGCAAAGGATAAACTCAAGGAGGCTGATCTGATCTGTGACCATGTCTTTGATCTTTTAGGCAGTGGTGACAAGAGATTAAGCGGTGAAGGGTCAGGTTATCAACCTATAGAATGGCATATGGATTTTAAAAGTGGTTATGTCTGGGATTCAAAGACCTTCTATCGTAAGATTCGTTATGGTCATGTAAAAGGCGTTGATATAAAATTGCCGTGGGAGTTGTCCCGTTTTCAACATCTAATTACACTTGGACAGGCATACGCCTTAACCAAGGATAAAAAATATCCAGATGAATTCACCAATCAGATAACAGACTGGATCATGAATAATCCGGTTGGGTTTGGCGTTAACTGGAGATGTACAATGGATGTGGCTATTCGTGTTGTTAACTGGCTGGTGGCGATGGAATTCTTTGCGGATAATGATTTGTTTACAAGGGGCTTTCTGGATGACTTTTATATTGCTATTTATGAACATGGAAGATTTATAGAGGATCATCTCGAAAGTGCTTCGGGATGGACTACTAATCATTATCTGGCCAATATAGCTGGGTTATTCTTTATTGGGGTATATTGTCCCTTCTTCAGGGAGAGTACAAAATGGCGTGATTTTGCCTTTCGGGAATTACATAGGGAGATAGAAAAACAGGTCTATCCCGATGGATGTAGTTTTGAATCTTCCACCTCTTATCACCGCCTGGCATTGGAGATGCTCTTCTATTCGATGTTACTTGGTGACCGCGCTGGTATAATATTCAGTGATGATTATAAAAAGAAGATGCGGAAGATGTTCGAATTCTCTTTATATTGTATCAAACCGAACGGTTTGATACCTCAGATTGGAGACAACGACAGCGGAAGATTCCTAAGATTTTCGAGGATGCCTGCCGTAGAACATAAATATTTGTTGAATCTGGCCACCATTTATTTCAAAGACAGCAGTTTCAAGATCGAACAATTTGGCTTAGGGGAGGAGGCCTTTTGGATCTTTGGGGTTGAGGGGAAGGACATCTATGATAGTTTACCCTTCAGGCGAGAGGCTATTGCCTCCAGGGCCTTTACAGATGCAGGATGGTATATAATCAGAAGGGATAGAGATTACTGCTTTATCTCCTGTGGTATAAATGCTGGCGAAGGATGGCATGCCCATAATGATAAGTTGAGCTTTGAATTAATGCTTGAAGGGCAGGATATAGTTGTTGACCCAGGGACATATGTGTATACCTCCTTACCAGACGAAAGAAACAAATTTCGTTCTACCGGATATCATAATACCGTGAGATTCAATGGTTATGAACAAAACAGTATCAATGATAGAGGCGTTTTTAGCCTGCCTGATAGTGTTAAAATTGAAGATGTAGAATTGATTGAGGACGATAAAAAGGTCACCTTTTCAGGGCAGATTCGATATTCAAATGTTGCACACAAAAGGGTAATAACATTTGATAAAGATAATGGCGAGTGGCAGATAATGGATAATCTGTTCTGTTCAAAGCCATTAAATGCAAGATTGCTGTATCACCTGTCTCCTGATTTAACCTATAAAAATAACTCTATTCATTCCAGGAAGACAGGAAGGAAGATAGCCTTGATAGAGGTGGAAGGGTATGAAATCAAGAAGTGCAATTATGATTACTCACCCGAATATGGAGTAAAGATGAATGCAGAGTGTTTGATTGTTGATATCCCCGTTAAGGATGAGGAGACCATAATTACTTATATTAAAAAGGCTTAGAGTTGCTACAGCTGGGAAAATGATTCAAAAGGCAATACAGTTTATAGAGGATATTGTCAAGACCAACCTGTTCAGACATATCTTGACGGTCTTTGTATGGGACAATATAGCAAAGGCCCTTGGGATTGTGGTGACAATCATTCTTATAAGGGTGCTTTCCAAGGAGGATTATGCCCTATATACGTTTTTCTGGGCATCAGCGATGTTCTTTGTAGGTCTCATATCAAATGGGATAGACATGGCCTATGTGAGGTTTGCTGCTGAGGAATATTCGGCAACAAAGAGGATGCCACACGATATCTATCTTTTCTCTATTATCCTATGCCTTTCTATCTTTATTGTTTTGTCACCCATGGTACTGAACTACAGAGAAGAATTATCGCTCTTAATGTTTAAAAACAGTTTATATGATAAACCGCTTTTTCTTGGTTTTATCGCCGCTGTGGGTTTATTCCTCACAGGGATGATATCGAGGTATTATCAGGTCCAGGAGAGATACAAGAAGGCCGGTGTGTTTATAGCGCTTGAGAAGGTGATGTTTTTTTTGCTCATCCTGTTGATATTTTTCTTGTGGGAATTGAATTTTCTAAGGGTGGTCTTACTCAGAATAATCCTCCTCTCATCTCTTGCTCTATTCTTTATTATAATGATACTGAAGGATGTATTATCTAATAGTGAGTTAAACCTGAATTTTGGCCGTTTTTACGCTTTTATCCGGGCATCTTTCTGGTTGATTCTTTATTTTGTAACACAGTCGTTTTTCTCATACATGGACATCTTTATGATTTCAAGATTGACCACACCAGAGGATCTGGCGAATTATGGTGTAGCATATAAATATTTCTCGCTTTTATTACTACTATATCCCACTCTAAAGACCGTGCTCAAGGTGAGGACATCAAAGATTGATATGGTGGAGAGTATCGATAAACAGAGGCAATTCTTAAAAAGATGGCTGAAGACCTCTTCCATATTCTTCGTACCAGGTGCAGTGGTGATTGTCCTCGTGGCTGATGTCATCATGAATCTTCTGAATGGCCCAAGATATGCCGCTTCGATTATGCCTTTTAAGCTCCTTGTTTTAACTGCCATGTTATATTACATATTTTCAGCCAATATAGATATCTTCAGGGCAAAAAAGAGATACTTTCAACTGTTTTGTTTTGGCTTAGGTGCTGTAATTATGAATTTCATATTGAATCTGAAGTTAATCCCGATCTACGGTATCTCTGGGGCGGCATTTGCCACCCTGCTATCAGAGCTTATATTCGAAGGTTCTGCAACTATTTATATCCTGTATAGATAGATCTGGATTGAGAATGAAGGAGCCAGTGAAGATCATCAAACACAAGGAGAAGATTGAGCATCTTTATGAAAATTCAAGATACAAGAATGCTATAGATCCATGGACTTCCTTCTTTGCGCAGTCTGAAGACGATGTGGTTTATTCGAACTGGAGATACTTAAACAAGAAAAGACAGAGCATCGAGAATGCCATCTGGAAGGAATGGTTAAAGGATGGGATATCCATCCTGGAGATAGGATGTGGTAAAGGCTACTTCTTAAAGAGGATTAACGATTATCTGCAAAAAGAGATTAAATATTATGGGCTGGACATATCATTGAGGGTTATTAATATCGCAAAGGATTATTTTCCATTAGCCCACTATGTTGTCTCTTCTGGTGAGGATTTGCCTTTTCAGGATAACTATTTTGATTATATACAGATCATTGCAACTTTAGAACATGTGGTAAGTCCTGGCAGGGTGATAAATGAGGCTGTGCGTGTACTTAAGCCGGATGGAATACTTTATATTGTTATACACAAACGGGCTATTGACCCATTAATATTCCCTACATACTATCAGAGAGTAAGAAATAGATTAAAGAAGATCTTTGATAGAAAAAAGACTACTAAGAATGTCAGTTACTCACTAAAATTGTCAGATTGCCGTAGAGAGGTTTTTGATTCGTTAAGAACAAACAGGGTGGTTTTTATAAAGAAGGGCTTTCTTGTTGGACATATAGATAGTTCATTCTATAAAGGTATGGGTCTCAGCTCAAACTGGTATATAAATTTAGCCCGATTAGCCAATATCCTCCCCTTCGGTGTATTTAAGGATCTTGAGTATTATCTATATAGGAAGGAGAGGTTATAGCTTTGATTATTATAATTTTAACTGTTGACTATGAAATATTTGGGGATGGTAGCGGAGATGTCCAGAAATGTCTAATAGAGCCAACAGACTCTTTATTGAAGGTCTGCGACAGATACGATGTTCCTATAACATTCTTTTTCGAGGTCTGTGAATATTGGGCCTTTAAAAAAGAGGAGGACGCAGGTAATCTTCCACAGAACTATAGGCCTGCAAGATGTATTGAAGACCAAGTAAGGAGGGTGATAAAGGCTGGCCATGACCTTCAGCTCCATATTCATCCACAATGGCTGGAATATAGATACTTACCAGATAAAGGTTGGATAGTAAATTTTGATTTCTGGAGATTATCACAACTTCCCACTGATGTATTATATAATACATTTAAAAGGGGTAAGGATACATTAGAGCGGTTGATACGACCATACAGAAATGACTACAAGTGTTTTGTTTTTCGTGCAGGTGCATGGTGTATTCAGCCCGAAAAAGACATTCTCAATATCATGCAGGAGATTGGGTTTCTTATTGATTCTACTGTGGTTCCAGGGATTACCAGAGATGATGGACTTACGGTTTTCGATTTCCGAGAGGCTCCCCTTGACCTTCCTGCATGGCGTGTAAAGGATGATGTCTGTGTGCCAAGAGAGGATGGCAGGATATGGGAGGTGCCCATATTTACTTATAAATACGGATTGATAGAGCGGGTATCAAGAAGGGTTATGAAGAGGTCTTCTACAAAATCGCCTCCAGGATGCAGAGGCAGTTATGTAAGGGGGGAGGTAACAAGAAGAAAGGACTGGTTATATTACCTGAATAGATTCAAATCCTATACCATGATGGATTTCTGTGCTATGACAGCAAGGGATATGATGAAAGGTGTTGAAATCGCGAGAAAAAGGTTTTCAGGGAGAAAGGGATTCCCCTTAGTGATGATCGGACATTCAAAGGCTTTTGCCAATGGATCAGAATTGTCAATCTTCTTTGAATCATGCCTATCGAATTTTAAAGATGAAGTGATATTTGGAACATATTCAGACTGGTTAAATACCACATCAGGGAATAAAGATAGCGTATTCTGCCAGACTCAGGGAGAAAGATGAGGTTTATTGTCCAGTTAGTCCAGCTTGTGATGGTCTTTTACTTTGCGAGGTTTGTTGCGGCTCAGGTGCTTGGTAATAATTATGCCCTTCTCGTTGCCCTGTATTTAGGGGTTTTAGTCTGGGTCTTTCTGTCCTGGGAGAAGAAGTTTCTATTATTTTCATTCACGGTCTTTT
>MTOQ01000073.1 GCA_002011735.1 Nitrospirae bacterium JdFR-81
AGAATCAGTCTTATTGACTTGCTTTCTTGTAGACACTACAATATCTCCAGGGCGAGAGAACCTGACTTACAACACTCTCTATTTTAAGCGGACAGTAGTGTAAATTTATCTTAAAATTTTGTAAAATATTCTGGTCTTTATTCGAACCTTTATCCTGCTAAATAAACAACTTTGTTTTGGAGGAATAAGATGGCAAAGAAGTATGTATATTTCTTTGGTAATGGCAAGGCAGAAGGGAACGCAAAGATGAAGAACCTCCTCGGAGGCAAGGGTGCAAACATAGCCGAGATGACAAACCTCGGAATCCCTGTTCCTCCAGGATTCACCATCACCACCGAGGTCTGCACACTCTACTACAAGAACAACCGGAGATATCCAAAGGAGCTGAAGCCACAGGTGGAAAAGGCCATGGCAAAGGTGGAAAAGATAATGGGCAGGAAGTTCGGAGACCCTGAGAAACCCCTCCTTGTATCAGTCCGTTCAGGTGCACGCCAGTCTATGCCAGGGATGATGGAGACCGTCCTCAATATAGGCCTCACCACCAAGACCATCCCTGGGATGATAAAGATGACCAACAACCCAAGATTCGTATACGATGCATACAGGCGACTGCTCATGATGTACGCCGATGTGGTCATGGAGAAGGCAGCAGGGATAGAGCCAGAGGATGGTCATGGCATACGTGAGAAGCTCGAACATGAACTGGACAGGGTGAAGAGGGAGAAGGGCTACAAGAGCGATACCGATCTGACCGTTGATGATCTGAAGGGGCTGTGCGAGAGGTTCAAACAGATCATCAAGAAGACGCTCGGGAAGGACTTCCCTGACGACCACGAGGAGCAGTTATGGGGAGGCATCGGAGCGGTCTTCCAGTCATGGATGGGGAAGAGGGCTGTTGCATACAGAAAGATCGAGGGCATCCCTGAAGACTGGGGCACCGCGGTGAATGTGCAGGCAATGGTCTTTGGGAATACAGGAGACAACTCTGCCACAGGGGTTGCATTTACCAGGAACCCCGCAACAGGTGAGGATGTGTTCTATGGGGAGTGGTTGCCAAATGCCCAGGGTGAGGATGTGGTTGCAGGCATAAGGACACCAAACCCTGTCAATAGGGCAGGAAAGACCGAGGACACGAAGCATCTCCCCTCCCTTGAGGAGAAGATGCCAGAGATATACAGGCAATTAGACCGTATAAGGAAGAAATTAGAGAGACACTACAAGGATATGCAGGATATAGAGTTCACCATTGAGGACGGCAGGCTGTGGATGCTACAGACAAGGGTTGGTAAACGCAATGGTCAGGCAGCGATACGTATGGCCGTTGAGATGGCAAAATCAGGCCTCATCACAAAGGAAGAGGCGGTATTGAGGGTCAAGCCCAACCAGATCGATGAACTCCTCCATCCAAGCGTTGATCCTGGTGAGGAGAAGAAGGCCACCCTGCTCGCAAAGGGACTGCCGGCAGGGCCAGGTGGTGCCACAGGGAGGATCGTCTTTACTGCTGATGATGCAGAGGCATGGGCGAAGAAAGGCGAGAAGGTGATCCTGGTAAGGACAGAGACCTCTCCTGAGGATGTCCATGGCATGCACGCAGCAGAGGCCATCCTTACCGCAAAGGGAGGGATGACAAGCCATGCTGCACTCGTCGCAAGGGGATGGGGCAAATGTTGCATAGTCGGTTGTTCTGATCTTGATATAAACCTCAGGAAGAGGGAGATACATGTAAACGGCAGGGTATTGAAGGAGGGCGACTGGATCACCCTCAACGGCACAGCAGGCAAGGTCTACGAAGGCAGACTCAACCTCCTGCCTGCTGATCCAGAGCACAACAAGTGGTATAAGGAGTTGATGAGATGGGCAGATAGGTTCAGGAAGCTCAAGGTGAGGACAAATGCAGATACCCCTAACGATGCTGCCATAGCACGCCAGTATGGTGCAGAGGGGATAGGCCTCTGCAGGACAGAGCACATGTTCTTCGGGCCTGACAGGATAAGGGCAATGAGGGAGATGATCCTTGCAGACACAACAGAGGAGAGGAAGAAGGCGCTTGCAAAGCTCCTTCCGATGCAGAAGAATGACTTTAAGGGGATATTCAGGGCGATGAAGGGGCTGCCGGTAACCATCAGATTGCTGGATCCACCACTGCATGAGTTCCTCCCCCACAGTGACAGGGAACTCAAAGAGATTGCAAAGGAGATGAATGTACCCTTTGATAAACTGGATGCCAAGAACAAGTCCCTCCACGAGTTCAACCCCATGCTCGGTCATCGCGGTTGCAGGCTTGGTGTCACATATCCTGAGATATACGAGATGCAGGTTCAGGCGATAATGGAGGCTGCCTGTGAACTGAAGAAAGAAGGTGTAAAGGTCATACCCGAGATCATGATACCACTTGTTGGTCATGTCAATGAGCTGAGGATGATGAAGGAGATGGTCGTCAATGTGGCCAATGATGTTCAGAGGACCTATAAGACAAGGGTATCCTATACGGTTGGGACCATGATCGAGCTACCCCGGGCATGTGTCACATCAGATGAGATAGCAGAGGTTGCTGACTTCTACTCCTTTGGCACAAACGATCTCACCCAGACGGTCTATGGCCTCTCAAGGGATGATGCAGGTAAATTCCTGCCATACTACGTTGACAGGGGCATACTCAGGGATGACCCTTTCATTACCATAGACACCAATGGTGTCGGTGCGTTGATGCGTATCGCTGTAGAGAAGGGCAAGAAGGTCAAGAAGAACCTCAAGCTTGGCATATGCGGAGAACACGGAGGAGAACCAAAGTCAGTGGAGTTCTGTCATAACATCGGCCTTGACTATGTAAGCTGTTCTCCGTTCAGGGTTCCGATAGCACGGTTTGCAGCAGCCCAGGCAGCCCTTAAGGAGAAGCCAAAGAAGAAGAGATAAGGTTGTTTTAAAAGACATACCTTATCAATACAAACCCACCGATCAAGAGCACAAGGAAGACGATGGTGAGGAGGTTGAAGTACCTATCAATAAAATCCCTGATGGGCGGGCCAAACCTGTAGATCAGGGCAGCAACCAAAAAGAACCTGCCCGCCCTTCCAGCTATTGAGGCAAGAACAAACACAGGGAAGCTTATCTTGAAGGCCCCCGCCGCTATGGTAAAGACCTTATATGGTATCGGTGTAAACCCTGCTATACCAACTGCCCAGGCATCATATCGCATATACAGGGACTGTATGTATTCATACTTATCCATCGCCCCATAGAACCTTATTATAGGCATACCTATTGTATCGATCAGTTTAAGCCCTATAAAGTAGCCAAACATCCCTCCAAGCACAGAGCCAAGCGTGCAGACAAGGGCATATCCAAAGGCCCTCCTCGGTATGGATATGGCAAGGGTTATCAGCAGGACATCAGGAGGAACAGGAAAGAAAGAAGACTCCGCAAATGCCAGGACAAAGAGTGCGGGTAGCGCATAAGGGGTCTCGGCCCAGTGCAACACCCAGTCATATAGCCTCTTAAGGTATCGCATATCCTAATAATACACAATGTTTGCCGTAATGTGTAATCAGTAACTCGTCACCCGTTACTCATCACAAAAAAAGGCGGGGTTAAAGATCCGCCTCCTCTGTCAGGCATAAGCCTGAAAAGGGGGGTTTAACCGCCGCCGCTGCAACAAAGAAGAAGGCTGATGATGACAGACAGAATCTTATGACCAGGGATAATCTATTATACCAGGCGGAGAGGAATCTGTCCAGCAAAAAATGAGGGGGACACTCACATCCAAAAATAATCATATTTTTCAATAGATTGCGTGAAATACTTAATAAATTACTTAAAAGGTCAGGTATAGAGCCTGATGGCCCTTACCACCTCATCTATGGTCTCAGAGGCAACCCTCCTTGCCCTTTCAGCGCCTGAGCTGATCACCTCCCTCAGCACCTCAGGCCTCTCCTTGAGGCTGTTTCTCTTCTGCCAAATGGGCTCAAGCACCCTGAAGATGTTCTTGATCAGGACCTTTTTACAATCTATACAACCTATCCTGGCAGTGCGGCACCCCTCGGCCACCTCATCCTGCTCTGCCTTTGAGGAGAATATCTTATGCAGCTGAAAGACCGGTGACTTCTCAGGCTCCCCTGGGTCTGTCCTCCTTATCCTCTGCGGATCGGTGGTCATGGTCCTTATCTTCTGTTCAACCACCTCAGGGGGATCTGAGAGGTAGATACAGTTATTATAGCTCTTGCTCATCTTACGGCCATCAAGCCCTGTAACCTTTGGAAACTCCGTAAGAAGGGCCTCTGGTTCAGGAAAGACCCTGCCATAAAAATTATTAAACCTCCTGCATATCTCCCTCGTCAGTTCAAGGTGAGAGACCTGATCGATCCCCACAGGCACATAGTTGGCCTTATAGATCAGTATATCCGCTGACTGTAGTAACGGGTACCCAAGGAATCCATAGGTGTTGAGATCCTTGTCCTTCATCTCAAACTGCTTCTCCTTGTATGTGGGGACCCTCTCGAGCCAGCCAAGGGGTGTAATCATCGAGAGCAGGACATGCAGAACCGCATGTTCTGGCACGTGGGACTGTATAAATATGGTTGACCTCTCTGGATCAAGCCCTGCAGACAGCCAGTTCATGATCAGGTCTTCCACATAATCCCTTATCATGGATGTATCCGCATACTGGGATGTAAGGGCATGCCAGTCTGCAACAAAATAATAACATTCGTACTCATCCTGCAGTCTCACCCAGTTCTGGAGCGCACCAACGAGATTACCTATATGCAACCGTCCACTCGGCTGCATTCCGCTTAAGACCCTCTTCTTCATACCCTATCTCCTTAAAGCCATCGTGGGATTTGATTATTACAATAGTCGCAACAACGCAAGAAACAGATTCACAAGGGGAATGACAAAATACTGCGCTATCCCTGTCACTATCAGCACTATCACTATGATAAAACCGAATGGTTCTATCCTGCTGAATGATATCGCCTGCTTATAAGGCAGAAGCCCTACAAGCACCCTCCCACCATCAAGTGGTGGTATCGGTATAAGATTGAATGATGCAAGGACGACATTAATTATAATACTCGATGTAAACATCAACATCAATGGCTTTAATATCCTTGCGGTCACAACAGCAGGTGAGACCGCAGAGAGGGGTGCAATCAAGAATTTGATTATCAGGAGGCTCAGTACAGCAAGTAGTATGTTCATTAAAGGTCCTGCAGCAGCAGAGATGGCCATATCCCTCCGCGGGTCCCTGAAATTCTGAGGATTTATGGGGACAGGCTTTGCATAGCCAAAGACAAACTGTCCATTTGTAAAGATGAATAACATCAGGGGCATCAGTATGGTGCCAACAGGGTCTATATGGACAAAGGGGTTGAGCGTGAGTCTGCCGACAAACTTGGCGGTGGGATCACCGAGCCTGTTTGCAACAAACCCGTGGGCAACCTCATGAAAGGTGATGGCAATGAGTATGGGGAGGATGGATATAATTATCTGCCTTATCATCACGCCTGAAGGATCCATAGCCCTTTGAGTATCCTATTTTAACCGAAGACAGGATAAAATTACATAACCTTGAGATTATGGATAATTTTTTTGTCTGTCGGTATAATTATTAAACTTTGGTTGAGGGCTTCGGGTGGAATCCCTGGAGCCTCTCTATCAATATAGTTGAGGGAAGAACCTATCCTGAGTGGAGGTAGATATGGAGATACCAATAAAAAACAAAAGGCTTGCAGGATGGATCAGGGAGGTTGCAGAGCTGTGCACCCCTGAGGACATCTATGTGTGTAATGGTTCAAGGCAGGAGTATGAGAGACTGATGAGGATGATGGTTGACAGCAGGATGGCCATACCGCTCAAGAAGAGGCCCAATAGCTTTCTGTTCCGGTCAGATCCGAGTGATGTTGCAAGGGTCGAGGATCGCACATATATCAGCACCCCTTCCAGGGAAGATGCCGGACCAACAAACAACTGGATAGAGCCTGACAGGCTCAAGAAGACGATGCTGACACTATACAGGGGATGTATGAAGGGCAGAACCATGTATGTGATACCCTTCTCGATGGGACCCATCGGCTCTCCGATGTCGAAGATCGGTGTTGAGATATCAGACAGCCCGTATGTCGTTGTCAACATGCATATTATGACCCGTGTGGGTAACAGGGTTATCGAGGCCCTTGGTGAGGATGGCGATTTTGTCCCCTGCCTGCACTCGATCGGTGCGCCATTATCAGAGGGGCAGAAGGACTCCCTGTGGCCATGTGCACCCATGGAGAAGAAATACATAAGTCACTTTCCTGAGGAGAACCTGATATGGTCTTATGGCTCAGGCTATGGAGGGAATGCACTGCTTGGGAAGAAATGCATGGGCCTCCGCATCGCCTCTGCCATGGCGAGGCGTGAGGGATGGATGGCAGAGCACATGCTCATACTGAGGCTTATAAGCCCTGAGGGCAGGAGATACCATATCGCTGCTGCCTTCCCATCTGCATGCGGAAAGACCAACCTTGCGATGATTCAGCCGTCAATACCGGGATGGAGGGCAGAATGTATAGGGGATGATATCGCCTGGATGAGGATCGGTGATGATGGTCGTCTCTATGCCATTAACCCTGAGAGTGGATTCTTCGGGGTTGCTCCTGGGACATCGTATGAGACAAACTCGGTGGCCATGGAGACGCTCAGGGAGAATGTAATCTTCACCAACTGTGCACTCACTGACGATGGTGATGTCTGGTGGGAGGGGATGACCGATGATGTCCCGTCCCATGCAATAGACTGGAGGGGTAACGACTGGACACCTGAGAGCCCAGGAGACGCAGCACACCCGAATGCAAGGTTCACCGCGCCTGTATCCCAGTGTCCTATAATCTCCAGTGATTGGGACAACCCTGATGGTGTGCCTATAGACATATTCATCTTCGGTGGCAGGAGGAGCACCGTTGTGCCGCTTGTGTATGAGGCATTCAACTGGGATCATGGTGTCTTTATGGGTGCCACTGCGTCGTCAGAGACGACCGCTGCAAATATCGGTGCGATCGGCAACCTGAGATACGACCCGTTCGCCATGAAGCCATTCTGTGGCTATAACATGGCCGATTACTTTAAGCACTGGCTCGATATGGGTGACAGACTCAGGGACAAGGCACCAAGGATATTTTATGTAAACTGGTTCAGAAAGGACGGAGATGGCAGGTTCCTCTGGCCTGGCTTTCGTGAAAACAGCCGGGTGCTCAAGTGGATGTGCGAACGGATAGACGGTAAGGTGGATGCTGTAAAGACCCCTATCGGCCTCCTGCCGAGGATGGAGGACCTGGATCTAAAAGGCCTGGACATACCACCTGAGGACATGAGGGAACTGTTGAGTGTGGATATCTCGCAGTGGAAGGCCGAGATACCCAACATAGAGCACCACTTCAAGACGTTCGGGGCAAGGCTGCCTGATAGGCTCTGGAGACAGCTTGAGGAGTTCAAGGGGCGCCTTGGCGGCTAAAGAGATTAATCCCTCCGTGCTGATGTAAAATATTAGTATGATAAAAGCCGAGGCGCAAAAGTCAGTCGGTGTCCACAGAAAGACCCTGCTCAATGTCCTGGGTGTTGTCTATATCCATCATAAAACGAGTGATGGAGGTGATATCTATCTCACAAGGTTTGCAGAGAGATACAGCAGACACCTCGAGATAGAGAACTGGTATGAGAAGGAGTGGTTCAATAAGAACAGGGTGAGGCTTGCAGGGACAGGCTCTGTATACAGGGTGCCCACAAAGGAGGTCGATGGGAAGGTGCTCAACCTCGTCATCAAGAACTCCAGGGTTGGTGAGGATGTGCCTGTTGACACCCACACCCTCCAGGAATTCTGTGACGCAGAGTTCAACAGTCCATGGGAGGAGTTCTCACTGGTTATGGAACTGAGGGAGAGCATGTATGGTCCAAGGGATCTGAGGATAAACACGCAACTTCCGATGGCCATCTATGTCCCGCCCGAGAGGATGCAGATATGGCAGAGTGGCAGGTCAAAGGCAAAGATCAACAGGATAAGGGCAAAGCACCCAGGCATAGACCTTGATATACTGAAACAGTATAAGCTCATCTATAAGTGGATAGATGGGAAGGATCTGCTCCAGTTATTTAAACATATAGATATCGAAGAGGACAAAAGGCTTGAGCACCTCAGGATACTTGACAGGATGGTTATGGAGCATCTCATGAAGAAGGGTTACCTCGTGGCTGACATGAAGCCAGAGCATATCATAATAAACGAGGAGGATTCAAAGAGGGTCGAGGAGCTTGGCAATTCAGGCCCAGGAAAACAGATAGAATACCTGTATGAACTCATCCATGCAGGGAGATACTCTGTGGTGGACTATGAATTGATGCTCAGGACACCAGAACACGAGGCCGAGGTCAAGAACTCAAGGAGACACTCCTATCTCGACGACCAGAGGGACAGGTTCATCCCCACGCCACTGCCACCCCATCTGTCCAGTATGGAGATAATGGGTGTCCCTTACATCTATGGCCATGCCGAGAGCACAGGAGGCCGCCTGTGGGTGGTTGGAAGGAACGCCCGATTATTCGATTACTTCCTTCCCGAGAGGTGGAGGAAGACACCAAATATAAGACTCTCCAACAGGAAAGAGGTTTATTACACTGTAACAAAGGATAACATCCACCTCGTATGGAAGACATCAAGGGTGGGGGAGATACCCGAAAAAGAGGAGGAGAGGTATCACCCAGGTCTTGGAGAGGCAGGAATAAACAGTCCGTTTGAGGAGTTTGCAATCGCCCATGAACTGACCAGGCTCGGCATCCCGTGTGTATATGTGAGGGCCATTTATATGACTGGAAGTCCGAAGATAGAGCCCTCTGTAGACCTGAGGAAGTATAAATCCCACAAGGATATACTTGACCCCGAGGGCAACCCTGTGCTCAGGGAGGACCACAATTATATAATGATCCAGGGATACTATAACGGGCCTGATGAGTGGGTTGCAAGACAGAAGGGCCCGCTGTATAGACCTGTTGATCTCGAGAGGGCTGTAACCGAGGGCCTGATAGACAGGGCACTCTGTATCAGGCTCCTTGCAGACACAAAGAAGAGGCTTGAGGATGTGGGATATGATGGCTCATTATTGAAACCCGATGACCTGCTCATTACTGTGGACAATCGTGGTGAGATAGTGATGGATGAATCAGGCAGGCCACTTGTGGTAATCTGTAACTTTGAGGTTATACTGAAACGCCCTCTCAATAGCCACCGTAGCTCAACAGGTAGAGCAGGGCATTCGTAATGCTCAGGTTAGGGGTTCGAGTCCCCTCGGTGGCTCTTCCTATCAACTCACTTTGACCCGACGGCCTCCTTCTTCCTGTCATCCTGCTTCTTTGTGCCCTCTGTGGCCTTCTTTGCCTCTTCCATCGCCTTCTTTCTCTCAGGAGATGGATAGTCTGTCACATACCAGCCACTGCCCTTGAGCACAAAAGATGTGTTGGTTATCAGCCTCTTCAATTCTCCCCCGCAATGTTCACATGTGGAAAGGGGATCGTCCGTTATCTTCTGTGTGACCTCGAACTGGTCATTACAACTTGTGCATTTGTATTCATAAATCGGCATAATCTCACCCTCCCTATATAGCTCTTATTGAGTTATGGTGTGCACGAAGACAGGGCTAATATAAAATATATCATACCCCGGCAGGGTTTGACAAGCTCAGACCAGGAGGTCGAGCACCATAAGGCTCTCTATATGGGGTGTGCGGGGAAAGAAGTTATATGCCCTGAAGAAACTGATCCTGTACCTCTCCATGAGCATCTTCACATCCCTGGCCTGCGTGGACTGGTTACAGGATACATAGATGATCCTCCTCGGAAGCCTCCTCAGGAGGGCCTTTATTATCTTCTTGCTCAGGCCTGCCCTGGGAGGATCCAGTATCACCACCGATGGCTCACCTGCACCCCTCAGGAAGACTTCGGCCCTCTCACCTATGACCCTGTAGTTTTTTAGACCATTAACCTTACAGTTATATTCTGCAAGCCTTGCAGACTCCTCCTCGCTCTCCACAAATGTAACCTCCCCTGCATCAAGACATATCCCTATTGCACCCACACCCGAGTATATATCATAGACCCTGTCGTCCTGAGAGACAAAACCCCTCAGATCCGTCATCATCTTCTCGAACTCATCCATATTGACCTGTAAAAAGGTAAGGTCAGAGAAGTATATCTCTCTATGGAGGAGCCTCTCCTTCAGGTATTCCTCACCGATCCTGTAGAGCACCTCTGTGACCACAGAGGCACTGAACATGGGGGATGAATAGACGATCTTAAAGCCCCTGAGGCCCCCTATCCTGGAGACCTCTCCTGTGAGGTCAGGGAAGCCCTCCTCCTTGACATAGAGGGAGCCGATAACCTCTCCCTCCCTGTTACACCTCAGGGTCAGTGTCTTCAACTGATCCTCCCTGATGCGATGCCTCCTCAGGATCTCCTCTATGGAGAGGGCAACCCTGTTGATAGAGTCTATGGCGAGTTTACATCCATAGATAGGCAGCTTGCTCCTCCCCTGCCTCCTGTAAAAGGCGATCCTCACCCCCTCAGGTGTATCCACAAAGTTCAGCTCAAGCTTGTTCCTGTAGTGATAGGGCCTTCCATGTGAGAGCTCAAAGTCCCCTATGTCTATCATGAAGGTCCTCTGGAAGAGCTCCTTCAGTATCTCGATCTTCCATTGTATCTCCTGAGGATAATCTATAATCTGCCAGGGCGAACAGCTCATGTAGTGTTCCTCCTCAGGTGGTATCCGCAGGGGTGAAGGTGTGACCACCTCCACCAGATCACCCTCAAGGTAATCCCTCTTCTTCCTGATGATCCTGACCCTGACCTCCTCCCCAGGGATCCCTCCCCACACAAAGACGGCCCTGCCCTCATAAAAGCCCAGGGCCTTGCCACCGAAGACAAACTTCTCAAGCCTTAGCCCTATGGTATCTCCCTTCCTCATAATGGAGTGAATTAATCCTGACGGCCTAACCCACTGGCAGACTGATCTTGAACACCGTGCCCTTTCCCACGTTGCTCTCGAACTCCACCCGTCCGTTGTGTGCAACGATTATCTTCTGGACAAGGGCAAGTCCAAGGCCTGTGCCCTTCTCCTTTGTCGAGAAGAAGGGGAGGAACACCTTATCCCTGATATCATCGGCTATCCCTGTGCCTGTATCCCTTATACTGATCATCGCCATCTCTCCGTGCAGGGAAGTCTCTACATCAAGCATACCTCCATCAGGCATGGATTCAATCGCATTGACAAGGAGGTTCGTGATAGCCTGCCTGAGGAGTGTCTCGTCTGCCTTCACCATCAGGGTGTCGTGTGTCTTTATAGATAGCCTGATAGAGTCCCTGTCGCCTACCACTGCAGAGGCTGTATCCTCTATCAGCCTGTTGAGATCAACCGTTGTCTTATTCAGCACGGTGGGCTTGGCAAACGAGAGGAGCTCTGATATAACCATGTCCATACCCCTTATCTCTGACAGTATGGACTCCACAGATGGCCTGTTGGCCTCGTCTATATTCCTCTTGAGGAGCCTTGCATAGCCTGCTATCACTGACATGGAGTTTCTGAGCTCATGTGCTATGCCAGCGGACATCTCACCAAGCTGTGAGAGCCTCTCCTTGAGCCTCACCTCCTCCTGCAGTGCCTTTATATCCGTGAGGTCTGTAAAGATGAGGAGCATCCCTATGGCCTCGCCTGATTTATTCCTCAGTTGAGAGGTGGTCACCCCGAGCCACAGATGCCTGCCGTCCCTTGCTGTATAAGGATACTCAGCCCTTGTGATGCTCCTCTTATCCCTTAGGATGCTGACTATAGGCTCCCCGAAGACCTCCATAGAGTCCATCCCGACCACATCCTCTGAACTCAGGCCGAGTATCTGTTCGGCTGCACGGTTTATACTCCTTATCCTCATCTCGTTGTCCATGCTTATAACCCCGCTCGGGATGCTCTGGAGGATATTGTCGCTGTAGGCCTCTATCATCCCTGCCCTCTCCTCGGCCTGGGCCTTAAGCCGTGCAAGCTCCCTCTCCTTCTCCTTGAGTTTGCTGACAAGCTCGTGGAAGGTATCGACCACAAAGCCCACCTCTGTCTCCTCATCCCCCTGCCCCTGATCCCTCAACATCCTCCTCTGCCTTGAGAGATAGAGTCTCAGTATAGAGTAGGCCGAGATGGTCAGCACAAGGGCCACGATAGGAAGGATTGCACCCGTAATGGTGCCACTCAGGTAGGAGGCTACAACCATGCCAAGAAAGAGGCCTGAAAGCCCGATTATAAGATAGATGAGGATATCTCTACCCGTCCTGTCTCCCATACCACACCCTGATCAGACATAAGGCCTGGAGAGATACCAATGGAGGATCTCCTGCCCTGACAGGAGACTAACGAGTGCACCAAGGGCAAGGAATGGGCCAAATGGTATCCTCACACCCCACCTCTGTCTGTTGTAAAAGATGACCATCATCCCCACTATTGAGCCAGCAAGACTGCCGATGAATGTGGTGAGTATGACCCCTTTATAACCAAGCATCCCTCCAACCACCGCCATCAGCTTTATATCCCCTCCACCCATCGCATCCTTCCTGAATATGGCCTTCCCAACTATGGCGATCATATAGAAGAGGCCACCACCTGATAGCATACCAATAAGAGAGGATTTGAAGCCAAGGAGGTCATGCCTGAAGAAGGGATCAGGGAGGATCGTCGCCCCGAAGACGAGGGAGATCGGTATCCATGGAATGGTTATACGATCAGGGATTATCTGGAACTCAAGATCTATGAAGGTAATCACTATCAGGGAGGAGACGAAGAACAGGTATATCACGAGGAGAAGGGGGCTCTCAGAACCAAACCTGTGCAATACAGACACAAACAATAAGGCGTTAAGTGCCTCCACCAATGGATATCTGATGGATATCCTGGAACCACACTCCCTGCACCTGCCCTTCAGAAGGATGTAGCTTATTATCGGTATATTGTCATAGAACCTTATGGGCCTTCCACAGGAGGGACACATAGAGGAGGGCATGATTATCGAGATGTCCCTGGGGAGCCGGTATATACATACATTCAGAAAAGAACCTATGACCGCACCCAAGATGAATACTATGATATACCCAATCATTCCGGTAGTTTGCTCAGCTCCCTTGCCTTCTCCTTGTGGTCTCTTATCATCGCCCTTAGACCCTTGATCTCGTTAATCGCCTGTTTTATCACAAAGTCATCTGATGAGACCCTCTCACCCTTTTCATCAAGCTCGCATATCCTCCTGCCGATATCCCTGTATAGCTCATCGATCCTGTCCTCGATCCTGCTGCTCTCATAAAGGTGTCTTGCAATCAATGTCTCTGCCCTTATCCTGTCTGCAAGAAACGCGGCCATCCATTTAATCCTGTTTAATCCTTCCCTTATGCTCCTCCTTATAATGCCAAGCATAGCCCTTGAGAGACTCGAATCTAACTCTTTATCAATTCGAGTCTACCCATCCACCTCCTGTTTAAGAACTCCCTTAAAAGGGGATAGTCTCTCAATCCTGGGTCAGCATCAGCGAGTGCAAACGCCTCACGCCTCGATATCTCGAGTAGATCGACATCCCTGATGATATTGGCCACCCTGAGATCAGGCATGCCTGACTGCCTGGTGCCAAAGAACTCGCCAGGCCCCCTTATGAGGAGGTCCTCCTCAGCGATCTTGAAGCCATCACTGGTTGACTCCATTGCCTTGAGCCTCCTGTGTGCCTCCTCTGTAAACGGGGGATATGCCAGGAGTATACAGTAAGACTCATGGGTGCCCCTCCCTATCCTCCCCCTCAACTGGTGTAGCTGGGCGAGTCCGAACCTCTCTGCATGGACGATGAGCATCAATGAGGCATTGGGCACATCCACACCAACCTCTATCACCGTGGTTGCCACCAGGATATCGATCTCACCTGACTTGAATCTCAGCATAACAGCCTCCCTCTCTGATGCGTTCATCCTCCCATGGACAAGCCCCACCCTCCTCTCGGGGAAGACCCTCCTGAGCGCCTCCGCACCCTCTATTGCCGTCTTGAGGTCGAGCCTCTCCGAGCCCTCTATAAGGGGATAGACCACATACGCCTGCCTGCCCTTTGAGAGCTCATCCTCTATAAGGGAATATATCTTCTCCTTCATCGAGGGGAAGAATACCTTTGTCAGGACAGGCCTCCTGCCAGGAGGGAGCTCGTCTATAACGGATATGTCAAGGTCTCCATAAAGCGTGAGTGCAAGTGTGCGGGGTATGGGGGTGGCGGTCATCACAAGCACATCAGGATTCACCCCCTTGCGCCTCAGGCTCGCCCTCTGGATGACGCCAAACTTGTGCTGTTCATCGATTATTGTGAGCCCCAGCCTGTTAAACCTGACCCTCTCCTGTATCAGGGCATGGGTTCCTATCACTATGTGTGCATCTCCCCTCTGTATCTCCTCAAGGGGTTTGTCCTTTGTCCCTGATGTGAGCATCACCACATTGAGCCCGAGCCCCTCGACCATCCTGTGGATATTTATATAATGCTGCTCAGCGAGTATCTCTGTAGGGGCCATGAGGCACGATTGATAACCACTGCCAACGGCCTTGAGCATGGCAGCGAGTGCAACCACGGTCTTGCCACAGCCCACATCACCATGGACCAGCCTGTTCATCGGCAGGGGAGACTCCATATCCTCCATTATCTGTCCTATCACCCTCTTCTGTGCAGAGGTCAGCTCAAAGGGCAGTGCCTCGATAAACCTCCTCACGAGCCCGTCACCATCCTTGAACGAGATACCAAGCTCAACAGACTCGTTCCTCTTCATGATGGCAAGGCCGAGCTCAAGGAGGAAGAGCTCGTCAAAGGCAAGCCTCCTGTGGGCAGGGCTCAGACCCCTGTTGAGGGCCTCTATATCGGCCTCCCCTTCGGGGAAATGGACCTCCATCAACGATTCCCTGAGTGGCATCAGACCGTTCCTCTTTAATATATCCCCTGGGACATAATCCTCTATAAGGTCCTTATGGGTGGTGATGATATTATACATCAGTGTCCTGAGCTGTTTCGTTGATATCCCCTCTGTGGCCTTGTAGACAGGCACGATCCTTGATGTGTGGATAAACCTGCTCTCTGTATCCACGGGCTCGAAGACAGGGTTCTCCATCTCAAAGCCAGGGGCTGCGAAAGAACGGGGCTTCACAACACCACTCAGTATGATCCTCTGACCCTTTCTGAAGTGTTTCTCAAGATAGGGCTGGTTGAACCACTTGCAATAGAGCACCGCTGAGCCATCGGTGACCGCTATCTCGAATATCTTCAGCCTCTTCTTCGGGGTTGTGACAACACCTTTGGATATGACCTCACCGGTTGTGGTCTCAAGCTGTCCATATCTCAGCTCCGAGAGCCTCTTTATGACCCTCCTGTCCTCATATCGCCACGGGATGTAGTAGAAGAGATCATGGAGGGTCTTGATCCCTAACCTCTGAAGGAGTCTTGCCCTCTGAGGCCCTATGCCCTTCAGATACTGAACAGGCGTGTCAATGGATATTGCAGGCCTCCTGTTGAGGACCCTCTCAGGGTTCTTGTTATTCAGCCTGTTCATCTGCGGAGGCTATACCTCCCTCTCTCCTCTGAACCTCCTCAAGCCCTAACTCTGCCTCTCCTGCCTTTATCTTCTCATACTCAGACTCGCTGATTATCTTGATATCCCAACCTGTGAGCTTCATGGCAAGCCTCACATTCTGTCCCTTCTTGCCTATGGCTATTGATAACTGGTCGTCACTGACAACCACCAAGGCGGTCTTCTCCTCCTCGTTTATACCAATGCTGTCGACCATGGCAGGGCTCAGTGCCTTTGCTATCAACATCCTTGGATCATCCGTCCAGGGGATTATATCGATCCTCTCGCCCTTCAGCTCCCTCACGATGGATTGGACGCGCGTGCCCTTCATCCCAACACACGCACCAACAGGGTCAACGGCATCATTGTTGGATATCACCGTCAGCTTTGTCCTGTCACCTGCCTCCCTGACGATGTCCTTTATAACGACTATACCCTCATAGACCTCGGGTATCTCCATCTTGAAGAGCTCTATAACAAAGTTTGGATGTGTCCTTGACAGCAGTATTACAGGCCCCTTGGGCGTGATCTTGACCTCCTCTATATATGCCCTGATGGTCTCCCCCCGCTTCAGGCTCTCGTTAGGAAGGGTGGACTTTATCGGCAGAGTTGCCTCGGCCCTTCCAACCGCAACATAGTATGCGCCCCTCTCCTTCCGTATCACAACGCCACTGACGATCTGTCCTGTCTTGTCCTTGAATTCCTCGTATATGGCCCCCTTCTCTGCCTCCCTCACCCTCTGGAACAGGACCTGTTTTGCTGTCTGGGCCGCTATCCTCCCAAAACCCTCAAGGGAGACCGGCACCTCTATGGTATCATCCACATTCTTCGATGGATCGATCATCCTTGCCTCATCGAGTGATATCTCGACCTCTGGCTCCTTCACCTCACTGACCACCTTCTTCAACGCCTTTATGGATATCTCCCCTGTCTCGGGATCCACCTTTATATTTATCTCAGGCTCAAGCCCGTATTTCTTTCTAACGGCTGACAGAAGGGCCGACTCAAGGGTACCGATGAGTGTATCCTTCGGTATACCCCTCTCCCTGACTATCTGCTCAATCAATCGTATGAGTTCCCTCTTCACCTTATATGTTCACCTCCAGTCTCGCCCTTGAGATGATACTGTATGGGATGGCTACCCTCTTGCCACCATCCATCAGCAGGACGACCTCTTCATCTCCTGCCGTCTCGATATCACCCACAAAGAATGTCTGATTCTGAAGCGGGGCCTTTGTAATGATCCTTGCAGTCCTGCCAGAGAACCTCTTGAAATCATCGGGATTCCTGAGGGGCCTGTCAAGACCAGGTGATGACACCTCCAGCACATAGGAGGACGGTATGGGGTCTTCGACATCCAGGATTGCCTCAATCTCCCTGCTCACATATTCACAATCATCCACCGTCACCCCGCCCTCCTTATCGATGAATATCCTCACGAGCAGTCTGCCCCGCATCTTGGAGACCTCAACATAGTCCAGCTCTACACCAAGGGAGGAGACAACAGGCTCGATCATCTCCCTCACCCTTCTCTCAAGCTCCCTTGTATCCATAGTATCACCAATAAAAACAAAAGAGTGGGAAAGGCCCACTCTGTCTAATAAAAGAATAAAGAAAACTAATATAAAATAACATTTTTTTAATAAAAAAACAAGTTTTGGAGGGTGTTTTTGTAAAATACTAACATGAGGGTGAATATAAAACAATTGAGAGAGGCGGAGCTCGTCCGATTTGTTGAGGGGCTGGGGCAGGAACCGTACAGGGCACGGCAGATCATCAACTGGTTGTATAAAAGATATGCATCAAGCTTTGATGAGATGACCGACCTCTCAAAGGAACTCCGTGAGGAATTAAATAGAAAGGCTTTCATACCTGAGCTGAGGCCCCTCAAGAGCCTCACATCAAGGGATGGGACAAAGAAGTTCCTCTTTGAACTGGACGACGGCGAGACCATCGAGAGCGTCTTGATCCCTGAAGGAGACAGGAACACCCTGTGCATCTCCTCACAGGTTGGTTGCAGGAGGGCGTGCAGATTCTGTATCACGGGGAGACTCGGTCTGAGAAGGGATCTGAAGGCCTTTGAGATAGTTGACCAGGTAATAGCCGTAAAGAAGTTATTAAGGGGCCTAAGGATCACCAATATCGTGTTCATGGGTATGGGTGAACCACTGGACAATACCGATGAGGTGATAGAGGCGATCAAGAGGATCACAGGCCCCATGGGGCTCTCAAAGAAGAGGATCACGCTCTCAACGGTGGGCATCATCCCTGAGATCAGGAGGCTATACAGGGCCGTCCCTGGCATCAACCTCGCAATATCCCTCAATGCCACCACGGACGAGACGAGGAACAGGCTCATGCCTGTAAACAGGGAATATCCACTGAGGAGGCTGATTGATGTATGCAGATCCCTACCGATTGGGCCAAGGAGGAGGATAACATTTGAATATATCCTGATAGATGGTGTGAATGACTCTGATGAAGACGCAAAGAGGCTCCTCAGGCTCCTGAGAGGGATAAGGGCAAAGGTGAACCTCATCCCCTATAACCCCGTCCCGAATCACACATTCAAGAGGCCGCCTGATGAGAGGATATCTGCATTCCAGAGGATATTGAGGGATGCAGGGATCACCACATTGATCAGGAAGAGCAAGGGGGTGGATATAGAGGCGGCATGTGGTCAGCTAAGGGCTTCCTATTTAAGAGTAAGGGGAGGATGATGATGTGTTTTTTATAATCTCAAATGGGATCTCTTCAAGCGGGAGGACCTTCTCGACAACGCCTGAGGATATCGCCTCGTTCGCCATCCCGTAGACAATGGCACTCTTTTCAGACTCCACCAGGGTCAGGCCGTTCCTATCCCTTATGGCCTTCATGCCGGCAACTCCATCCCTGCCCATCCCTGTCAGTATTATACCCATGACCCTTTCTCCGTATATATCCGAGGCAGACTGCATCATCATATCAATGGATGGCACATACCTGTCTCCTGGAGATGCCTTTATCGTCCTGACGCACACCTTATTGCCCAGCCTCTTCAAGAGGAGGTGATGTCCACCAGGGCAGATAAGCACCTCGCCCCTGTTGAGTGGCTCACCGTCCCTCGCCTCCCTCACCTTGAGAAGGCTCACACTGTCCATCCTCTCGGCAAAGTATCGTGTAAAGCCCTCGGGCATATGCTGGCTTATCAGGACAGTAGCATGAAGGTCTGATGGAAGACGCGATAGTATAGACTGGATGGCCGTCGGGCCCCCTGTGGATGCACCAATGGCTATCACCTCCACCTTCCTCCTTGTAACAGGAACCGCCTTCTTCACCACCTCTCCCTCCATAAGGGAGAGCGTCCTCATAAGATTATCCATCTTGAGGGACTTGAGTGCAGCAAACTTCCTCAGCAGGTCCTGCTCGATCATCCTGAGCTCCTCGTTCGCCCTCTTTGTGGGCTTCTCTATAAAGTCTGCTGCACCAAGCTGTAGGGCCTTGAAGACTGTGTTGTTCCCTCCATGGGCGCTGATGACGATTACAGGCAGGGGCGTGTTCTCCATGATCCACCTGAGGAGCGTAAAACCGTCCATCCCTGGCATCTCAAGATCAAGGGTCACGATGTCAGGCTTCTTTCTCAGTATCTTGTTCAGCCCGTCCTTGCCATCAAAGGCTATATCTATCTGGCCCACATCAGGGTCTTTCTGGAGTATAGCCTTTATGGTCTGCCTGCTGAAGGCAGAATCATCTACGATCAATACATTTAATGGTTTCCTCTCCATATCCATACACCCTGTCAGGCAGGACTCAGAGGCTTCTGATAGACTATGTCGGTCTTTAGATGCCTGAGGCGGAATTTGGTGGTTATATTCATCAGGGATTCAGAGTGTCCAAGAAAGAGAAAACCACCAGGTCTTAAGACATCGAAGAGATTCTCTGCAACGATCTTCCGCGAATCAGGCCTGAAATACATCAACACATTGCGACAGAAGATGATGTCCACAGAGCCTATCAACCTCACCTTGTACGAGTCCACGAGATTAAGGAAGCTGAAGTTCACCAGTTGCTTGACCTTATCCTTTATCCTGTATTCACCATTCTCATTCCTCTCAAAGTATGTGTCTATGAAATACTTGTCCGTGCATCTGAAGGAGTTGTCTTTGTACACCCCTTTCCTTGCCGCACTCAATACCCTCTGGCTTATATCGCTGCCGATGATGTTGATGTCCCAGCTCACGAAGTCATCATCCTCAAGCAGGCACATCGCAATGGTATAGGGCTCCTCCCCTGTAGAGCAGCCAGCAGACCAGATACTTATCCTCCTCTCCTCCCTGTTCCTTTCCTTCAGTTCAGGCAGGACCTCGTTCCGGAAGGCATCGATCTGTGTCCCCCCCCTGAAGAAGTATGTCTCGTTCACGGTCAATATATCTATTATGGTCTGTAGCTCCTCCTCCCTGTTCCTGTCATACTTCAGGAGACGATAATACTCCCTGAAATCCTTCATCCTGTGGATATACAGGCGATTGGTCAGCCTGAGCTGAACGATAAACTTCAGCCTGTCATCAAAGAATATCCCACAGTATTCTGCTATAAGGTCCCTTATCAGTCTGAACTCTTCTGTCGATAAAGGGATAAGGTTATTAACCATCTAAATACCTCTTTGCCGTCTCCCTGACCTCTGCATCACTATCGGTTAATGAAACCCTTCTTAAAAGCTCCATGTTCTCATCCCTGAATGACCTGCCGATCACATCCACCACCCTCTTTCTCACGCTCCAGCTACTGTCCTCAAGCAGGGGCTTTAAATAATCAACCACATCGTCATGACCACTGAGGGACTCAACAGCCGTGCTCCTGATCTCAGGGTCAGGGTCCTTCAGGAGTGCAAGCAGGGCCGTCTTGACCTCCTCGCCCCTGAAGCCTCCGAGTGCCTCAATAGCGGCAAGCCTTATTATACCCGACTCATCCGAGAGGAGCTGGATTAAATGCCTCACCGCCCTGTTGTCCCCCCTCTCTGCAAGACCCCTTATCGCAGCCTCCCTCACCCATATTTCAGGATCAGACAGCAGGAGCACAAGGGAGTCAACGACCCTCTCATCATCTATCCTCCCAAGTGCAAGGGCTGCCGACCTCCTCACCTCCTGTGACTCATCCGTCAATGCATGAAGGAGATATTTTACACTTTCTTCCCCATTAATTTCTCCTATCGCCTCAACCACAGCAAGCCTGACATCGGGCACGCTGTCCTTGAGCGCAATACCAAGGGGCTCAATGGCCTCCTTCTTCCCTATCTTCTTCAGCAGTATCGCGGCATTCCTCCGCAGGCTGGGATCATCGTCCGAAAGCCATGCCATCACCTCATCGGTATTCAGACCATCCCTCAATTCTGACAGCGCAAATATGGCCTCTTTCTGGACATTCTCATATTCATCCTGCAGGAGTGGTATGATGTGCTCCACTGCCTCGATCTTCTTCAGCTTGGATAGTGCAATAGCGGCACCACCACGGACATGTCCATCAGGATCCCTCAAGAGCCTCAGCAGGGGATCGAAGAAGACCCTGCTTCCTGCCCTTACGGCCACCTCGCACAGGACCCTCTTCTGGTATGCATCATCGGAATCAAAGTATGGCAGGAGTAATTCAGGGGACGTCCGTCCCACGAACTCTATCGCCCTGGTAAATACCTCCCTGTCCTGCTCCTCTATATCAGCAGACATCTCCATGGCCCGTGCTATCGCACCTTCATCCTTGAGCAGGGTAAGGATCAGGATGGCTGCCTTGCGTAGCTCCTTCTTCTCACTGTCTGCATAGGGACGGAGGAACGCCACTGCATCCCCTCCAAGGGCCTCCTTTACAGGCCTGATTATCAGCTCTTCATCCACGGGCCTGCGATAATACCTCATTATGGAGAGTATAGTCTGCTCCCGCACACTCCTTGAGTCATCCCTGAGATAGGGGATCACATGCACAAGGGAGTCAGGCCTTCCGATCTGACCGAGCGCCTTTATAATGGACTTCCTCAGGGGTTTCTCCTTGAGAAGCGACACAAGCACATCAACCGCCCTATCGTCACCGATCTTGCCCAATGCCTCGATCGCATGGAACGAAAGCCATATGTTGTCACCCTTAAGCACAGAGAGTAATGTATCCACCACCTCAACGGTCTTCAGGTTGCCAAGGTGCTCAACCGCGGCAGCCTGGATGTTCTCGTCCTCATCATGTATTGCCTTCATAAACACGGGAAGGGCCCTTGGATCGCCTGTCACACCGAAGATGTCTATGATGAACTTTCTGACATCATGATCGTCGGTCTCAAAGGCCCTTATCAGATGGTCTGTGGCCTCTGCCTCAAGGGCTATAAGGGCCTCTATCGCTGAATTCCTCTGATTGGCATTCTCACTATAGAGGGTATTGATAAGTGCCTTTATCACATCCTCCCCCCTTATACCGAGTATCACCTCTATGGCACTCTTCCTGACCCTCCAGTCTGTATCATTAAATGCATCTATGAGAAGGGGCAGGGATAAGGAGGTATCCTCTATATTAATCAAAGAATAGACAGCCTCTCGTCTCACATCAGGGTCCCTGTCACTCAATAGCTCCTTTATCCTCTGGATCTCTCTCTCACTACCCCCCACGGTTCTCTCCCTCCTTTTCTCTGTCTATTTTTGAATCCTTACTTTGTGACAACCTATCTGTCATGTCTCCAAGCATCGATATCTCTTCAGGGCTCATGAGCCTCTCAAGATTAAAGATTATAATCAACCTCTCGTCTATCCTTCCAATGCCCTTAATATACTCGGTCTTGAGGCCCTTAAATATGGATGGTGGCGGAGAGATGTTATCCTCTGTGATGGTCAGTATCTCGATAACAGAGTCCACCAGCAACCCCACCTTCCCATTGTGGAGCCTCACTATCAGTATCTTCTCCTTATTCGGTCGTGGATCAACATTGAGCCTCTTTCTCATGTCAATAAGGGGGATGACCGAACCCCTCAGGTTGAAGACACCACTCACATAGACAGGGACGCCAGGGAAGTGTGTAACCTTCTGTGGTCTTATTATCTCGATGACCCTGTTTATATCTATGCCAAACTCTTCACCTGAGATGGTAAATATTATGAATCTACTCACTCCTGAAGCCTTCCAGTTCGTTCACAAATTCGGTCGTCTCCCTGTATACCCTGTTAAACGAATTCTTCACCTCTTGGATTGTGTTAATGATCTCACCGCCTATCGCCTCTATATCCTCAATCGAGGATGTAAGCTCTCTATCAATCCTTTCAGGACTGACCACCTCCCTGATGTGTTTTATCTTCTCAGATGCGGTCTGCAGGTTCTTGAGCATCATCTGGACGGCCCTGTTCTGCTCCTCGATGCCACGCATCAGGTTGGATGATATCTCCTTTATTCTTTCGGAATCAGAGATTATCTGCCTTGACCCCTTCTCCTGCATAAATGTTGCCTTTGTCACATCCTCAACCGAACTCTTGATCATCTCCATCGAGCTATTTATCTGTGAGATCCCCATCACCTGTTCATGTGTGGCCTTCTGTATGGTAGTCGCAGCGTCTGCCGACAGGCGCGCACGGTTTATGACCTCCCTCAAGGCCTCGCCTGTCTTTACCACCAGGTCAGTCCCCTGCTCCACTGCCTTCAGGCTCTCCTCTGAGACACGCAGGGTCGCCTCTATGTCATCCTGTGTGGACTTTATGATCTCTGTGATCTCCTTGGCAGAGGCCCTCGTCTTGTCTGCAAGGAGCTTGATCTCGTCTGCAACAACGGAGAACACCTTCCCCTCCTCCCCCGCCTGTGAGGAGAGTATGGCCGCATTGAGGCTCAGGAGGTTTGTCTTCTTCGTTATATCAGAGATCACCGAGAGTATCTTCTCTATATCCCTTGACTTCTCTCCAAGCCCCTGAATCATGCTCACATTCTTCCTCACAGAATCAGCTATCTCATCCATCCCATCCATCGCCTCTGCAACGATACCCATCCCCTCGGATGCGATGTTACGCACCTCCTTTGTCAGATTGGCCGACTCTGTGGTGCTCCTTTCGATCTCCCTGAAGCTCGCTGTAACCTCATCGATTGCAACAGAGGTCTGCTCCACCGAGACAGAGAGGTTCTCCATGTTCTTCGCTATCTCCCTTGCAACCTGTGCTATCTCAATGATCACGGAATGGATGTCAGAGGTGGCCTTCAAAAGCTCCCTGGTGTGATCCTCTATCTCATTGCCAGATGATGTTATCTGTGTGAGTGCAGAGACATTATCCTCTGAGATATCTATGAGGTCCCTGGTGATATCGAGCAACTCCCTTCTGTAACCATCGGACTTCTTTATCGAATCCTCCAGCCTCTTTATCAATTCATTCTGCCTCTTCACATCCTCGCTCAGGGTGTCCACGGGCATACCCGATCTCCTGAGCATCATCGACAGCTGCCTCAGTCCATCTGACTTCTCTGAGAAGATCTGCCTGAGATGGGTTATAAAGGAGTTTATGGATCGCCTCAGATCCTCTGTCTCAACATAGTCGGTCTCTGCCAGGATGGCCGGCAGTGCCCCACCCCTTACCTCATCCAGTGAACGGGTGATCACACCCATGGCATCATCAAACCTCTTCTTATAGAGGTTTGCTATCAAAAGCACCACCAACAGGACAAAAAGCTCGTATGCGACTACAAGGAATATCCCCTCTCCATCCCGAAGAGAATATGCAAGCACGATGATCCCCACGGACTGGAGGACGACAAAGGCAAGGGCAATCCTCAGAACCATCTCACGAGTCAATGACCTTCTCTTCTGCATGGTATCTACAGCATCCCCAGCTTGGCCATCAGGCCCTCGATGTATTTGTAATCCTCATACTTGGCCTCGATAAAGCCCGTGTAGTGTGGCGATATGGCCTGCAGTATCGCCCTGTCCTCAGGCTTATTATTATCAAGGCCGATGAGTGCATCCTTTATCCTCTGTTTCATCTCTGGCGACAGGTTCTTGTTCACGCATATATTGAACTCAGGGATGTTCCCTGACACCTTTATGAACTTCAGCCCCTCTCTCTTGTACCTCTGGGCCACTGATTCCATCACACCACCTGCGTCGAACTCCCCGTCAAGCACCGCCCTCACAACATCATCATGATGGCCCCTGAAATCATAGAAATTGAGATCCTGGAGCTCTATCCCGGCATCCTTCAGCATGGCCATGGGGACGATATAGCTCGATGTGGAGAGGATGTCACCAAAGGCAAAGGTCTTGCCCCTTATGTCCTGTATACTGTTGATCTCGTCATTGTCCTCCCTGGCAATAATAGCCACATGATGGAATGGCTTGCCATCCCTCAGGGCCATGACGAGCACCTCTACTCCGTAGTCTATCTTTGA
Source organism: Nitrospirae bacterium JdFR-81 (assembly GCA_002011735.1). Taxonomy (GTDB): domain Bacteria; phylum Nitrospirota; class Thermodesulfovibrionia; order UBA6902; family UBA6902; genus JdFR-81. Next base: position 24,997 of record MTOQ01000073.1, read on the forward strand.
CTTTATATAGGTTGATGGTGTCATGTAACAGAGCATCGTGATACCCTCTCCGATCTCCTTGATGGTTGTCTCGTAATCAGCCTGGATCCTGGGCTCTACAGGAACATCAATCACCCTCGACAGGTATTCACACAGGGGCGAGAACCTCTTGTGCATCTCTGCAGGAGACTCCAGGGGTATGATGCCCATCCTTATGATCCCCTTCTCCTCTTCAGAGGGGACCTTGAAGAGGTTCAGCTCCTCAAGCAGTATCTCTGCATCCTTCTGGAGGTTCCTTATCTTCCTGTTGGCAAAGAGTGCATGATCCCTGTTCCTCTTCGGGAAGGAGCTTATCCTGCTCACCGAGGTCTGGATATTCTCAGCAATCTTCTTCTCCTCCTTTATTGCATCGGATATCTCACGGATCTTGCCTGTGTATGTCTCAACAGATTCATAGAGATTCTTGACCTCCTTTGCCTGCTCCATGATCGCTGTCTTCACATGTCCTGTGGCATCCCTTATCTTCTCTGCGGCCATTATCACCTGGGATACACCCTGGGAATGATCGGCCGTTGCCCTTGCGGTCTGTGATATCATCCCCTTTATCTTCTCCACCGTATTGGTCACAAATCCTATCCCCCTCAGCTGCTCAGACGTGGCCTTCTCGATGGCAACGGTCATCTCCTTCGACTTGACGACATTCTCCATTATCTTCTTGAAGGTCTCCTTCGCCTCCTTGGTCAGCTTTGTCCCCTCCTCGATCGCCTGCTGACCCTTTGAGACCGCTATGGTAACATTCTTCACGTCATTCTGAACCGACTGGATGATGGAGGATATCTCGTGCGTTGACATTGATGTCCTCTCAGCAAGGTCCTTTATCTCATCTGCGACCACGGAGAACCCCTTCCCGTGCTCTCCTGCCTGTGCGGCAAGTATTGCGGCATTAAGCGCAAGCAGGGTGGTCTGATCGGTAATATCATTAATAACATTCAGTATCTTCCCGATCTCCTCGGACCGCTTGGTAAGGACATCGATATAATCGGCCACATTATCGATACTCTCTTTTATGCTCTGCATAGCGAGCACGGTCTTCTCGACAGCGCTTATCCCAAAGCCTGTTACATCATTGCTTATCTTCTCCGAGAGCTTTGCCGACTCTCTTGTATGTAGCTCTATCTCCTTTATAGAGGAGTTAATCTCCTCAATGGCGGTCACGGCCTCCTCTGCCGAGGCAGAGAGCTCCTCTGCCCTCTCTGCAACCTCCTTGATGTTGGCAGACATCTGTTCAATCGAGGAGGTGGTGGAGTCTATGGCATCAGAGAGGTCTATCGTCCTCTTGCTTATCTCCTCGGTGACGGAATCCATCTCCTGGAAGGCTGTGGCGTTCTGCTCTACAAGGACCGTGATCTCCTTAATAATCTTTATTATCTCGTTCATCGTCCTGTTGAGCCTTTCGACAGACTTCAATATCTTCTCAAAGGACTCTGTCTCCATCTCTGCACCCTTTATGATCACCTTGGACTCCTCCTCCACCTCTCCTGTGACCTGCTTGATTTTCGTAGATATCATCTTCACCCTGTTGATGATCTTGCCAACCTCCCTCATGCCCTTTGCAAGGTCGAGGCTGAGGTGGCCTATCTCATCTTTAAAATAAACAGGGGGTCTGATTGAAAGATCACCATATGAGAGCCTCTCAACCGAGTTCTCAAGCTCCTTAACAGGTCTTATCACGGTCTTCCTGAAGACGATCCACAGGAAACCACCAAAAAGCAACGTCCCGATCAAAAGACTCAGCACTATGATCCTGTCCCTCCTGATTATCTGCTGGGTTGCATCTTTTATGGACATCGAGACCTTGAGGACTCCTATGAGCCTGCCATCATCGGCATGGCATTTGACGCACCGTTCTGTGTTAATCAGGGGGGTGTAATAGATTATAGATTCGTCCTTCCTGAGTACAGACCTCGATATACCCTTCTTGATCTCATTGATTGCCGATATATCCTCTGACAGTGGCTCTTTATCCCTTAAAAAGAAGTCTCTTCCTGATACATTGAGGATCGTGATGGTCTCGATCGGCCCCCTTCCTTCATGCCTCTTTATCATCCCCTTGGTAACCAGTGCGTCCCCTGTAAGCATGGTCTCCTCGATTGCATCCTTAATAAAATCAACGCTGTTGCCTGAATACACATCAACAAGCCTGTATATATCGGTCCTTATAAACTTGATACTCATAACCCCTATGGCTATGGATGCAACGATCAATGTAAATATCACGAGCCCCACTATCTTGATCTCAAGGCTTACATCCCTTAACTTCTGCAATCTCTCTAATACGCTCATACAACCTCCATCTTTACTAACTCATCGACATTTAATATAGAGATAAACCTCTCTCCCATCCTCACAACCCCTCTTATAAACCTTTTCTCCCTCTCGCTCAGGGTCGGGGGCGGTTGCAGGATCTCCCTCTCAGGGAACCTGAGTACCCTTATAAACGGTCCCACGATTGCACCAACAGGTTCATTCTTTGATGTGTGGAGAACTATGATCTTGCTCTCCTCATCACCATCGCCCCTGAGCTCAAGGCGCCTCTTGAGATCGATGACCGGCAGGACCTTGCCCCTCAGGAATGTCACACCCCTTAGATAAGCAGGGGACCTCGGCACAGGTGTCGCCTTCCTGTAGTTTATGATCTCCTGTATCTCCAGCAGCCTCACTGCATAATCCTCATTCGATATCCTGAATGCAATAAGCTCAACCTCCTTTACAGGTTCTGCCTCAACCACATCCGTATCAGGAGGGACTTCGAGGGCCTCTTCGACTGTCTGGGCCTCCATGGCCCTTGCCTCCTCAACACCTGTCTCGGTAACCTTCTGCTCCTGTCTCGCCTTTTCCCCCTGGTCGGTATCCTTCTTCCCCTCTCCTGACCTTAACTCCTTAAGCCTCTTTCTCACCCTTGATATATCCATTATCTAACCCCGTTAAGGCCAAGCTCATATGCTATATCCTGAACGACCTCTTTATCGATCAGCTCTTTACCAGAGCCAAAGGCCTCAAGCATCGAGTTTGATGCTATGTTGTTTATGTTCCTTGGGATGCCCCTTGAAAACCTGCATATCGCCTCGATGGCGTCGTCGCTGAAGAGTGGATTCTCCCTGCCCGCAACCTTCAACCTGTGCCTGATATACTCCCTTATCTCATCATCGGTTAAGGGCTTCAGGTGATAGAACAACCCTATCCTCTGTCTCAGTGGCAGATAGGCCTTTCGCTCGAGCCTCTTCCTCAGGTCAGGCTGTCCTATCATAATGAGGCACAGGAGGTTCTCCTCATCAAGCTGAAAGTTGGTCAGCAGCCTTATCTCCTCAAAGGTGCTCCTGTCAGGTATGAGCTGGGCCTCATCGATGATTATTACAGGTGTGATACCCTTTGTATAGTCCTCGAAGACCTTTGTGTGGATCGCCTCAAGCAGATCATCCTTGGGCTGGTTATGGTCTATACCAAACCTCCTGGCTATCACCCTTATAAACTGGGGGGCGGTAAGCCTTGGGTTGAGGATCGATATTATCCTGTAGTTGTCTCCGAGGGAGTCCATCAGGGCACGTGATAGCGTGGTCTTGCCAGAGCCTATCTCTCCTGTAAGCAGTATTATCTCCTTCTCCTCCACGGCAAGCTGGAGTCTTGCAAGCGCCTCCTCATGGGATTTGCTGAAGAAGAGGAAGGCAGGGTCAGGGGTTTTGCTGAAAGGCTTACATTTTAGACCAAAGAATTCCTCATACATCGTATAAGCCCTCTTATAGAGCAGATGTTGAGATATCCCTCCTCCTCAGCGCCTCCTCCATCATCCTGTCCATATCGATTACAAATACAACCTCGTGTCTGCCAACCTCTGCCGCACCTGAAAGACAGGGTATGTCCCTGAGGTGTTCACCCAGAGGCTTTATCACGATCTCTGTCTGTTCATGTATTGTGTCAATGAGCAGGCCCAGTCGCCTCTCACCAACACCAGCGATGACTGCATAGTACTCCTGCTGGTGCGATTCCTTTAAGTTGAAGACACTCGCAACCCTTACAAGGGGAAGGAGTTCATTACGATGCTCTATGACCTCTCTACCCTCTATCGTCTGGATGTCGGCCTCACTCACTGTAATGGTCTCGGTGATGGATGTAAGCGGGATGGCAAATCTCTGGTCGCCACACTGCACTATCAGTGCCCTTACTATGGCGAGTGTAATGGGGAGGGTGATGATGAAGGTCGTCCCTGCGTTCTCCTGTGTCTCCACGTCAACAAAACCACCGAGTGAGGCGATCTTCTCCTTCACTATATCCATGCCCATCCCCCTGCCTGATATCTCACTCACGTCCTTCTTTGTGCTGAAGCCAGGTGTGAATATGAGGTTTATTATCTCCCGTCTATCAAGTTCCTGCCCCTCTTTTATCAACTTCTTCTCGATGGCCCTCTTGCGTATCTTCTCAACATCGAGTCCCCTCCCGTCATCCTTCACCTCAACCACCACGCTGTTACCCTTTGAATATGCCTTGAGCGTCAGGGTGCCATGGGGTGTCTTATTGAGCCTCAACCTCTCCTCCTTTGTCTCTATCCCGTGATCAATCGCATTCCTGACAAGGTGTACAAGTGGGTCCATGATATCCTCAGCTATCTGTTTATCTATCTCTGTATCCTCTCCATACAGCTTCAATTCTATCTCTTTGTTTGTATTTCTTGCATATCTCCTTATAATCTGTGATAGCCTGATAAACAACTGTTGAAAGGGTATCATCCTCAGACCGAGGATGCGTTCCTGCAGCTCTGTAAGGCTCCTCTCAAGGCTCTGTGCCACCTTATGGACATCTATCACAAGGGGCTCGTATCCATAGGTCTCTGATAGCTCTTTCGCTATCCTGAAGACAGCCCCCTTTGCCATAACAAGGTCACTGATGTTGTCAAGTATGCTGTCGAGTTTATCAATATCTACACGGACGGTGTTTGTAGAGCTCTTCAGGGACGGTGATGGCCTCGGCTGGTATGTCTTTTTTTGAACCGGAGGGGTGGGCTGGACCACCACCTTTATATCATCCACACCTGCATCCTTCCTGATCCTCTCCTCGGATTCCTTTGAACTATAGAGGAAATTAAATCCAAGGTGGCCATCAGGCACACCCTCTGATGTGGGCAGTGTTGCGATGATCTCTCCTGTCCTCTTCAGGATCGAGGTCAGCTCTTCTATGCGATCTGAAAAATCATCAAGCTTGAAGATCGTCCTTATAATATATATGCCCTTGCCCTCCCTGAAGTTGCTCTTGAGCCTCTGCTCCTCATACTCCGATAGCACCTTTACGATTGAGGGATCAAGCCCTATATCCTCAATACTCACCTCTCCTGTCTTACGTGGCGCCTTCTTCCTGAAGGCCTCGATGTCCCTGATCGCCTCCTCAACATCGCTGAGTTCCCTACCCTCACCAACCTCGGCAACAAAACCCCTCAACACATCTATGGTGTTGAGGATAAACTCCACCACCTCTGGTGTGAAATCTATCCTCTCCATACGGAGGTCATCGAGGAAGGATTCAAAGGCATGACTGAACTCGGAGAGGGCCTTCAACCCAAAGAGGCCTGCAAGGCCCTTCATGGTATGGATTGAACGAAAGACAGAGTTAAGGATATCGGCATTAAAGCCATCCTGAAGTTCTAAGGCTGAAGATGTCACCTCTTCTAAGATCTCTTCTGCCTCAGCGACAAAGTCCTTTTTTGATGGCGTCATAATCCTAAGTTCTCTTTGATGATCTCCTGGAGCTCATCGTATTTGAACGGCTTGGTTATATATGCCTGTGCACCCAGGCCAAGCCCCTTCTTTCTATCCTCATCGCTTGATTCGGTTGTGATGATTATGACAGGGATATGCCTATATTGCTCTGAACTCTTTATGAAGTTTGTAAGCTCGAGGCCATTTATATCAGGCATGTTTATATCTATCAGGGCGAGATCGATCCTCTGTGTTGGAAGGGTCTTGAGCGCCTCAAACCCCGTGGATGCCTCAAAGACATTGACCTCTCCTATATCTTCAACTATAGATCTGATGAGCGTCCTTATCGCACTTGAATCATCAACTATGAGAACATTCTTCAAGGTTATATACCACCAGCCCCGAAGTTGTTAATTATTTAATCACTGTTTAAAAGAAAGTATAACAAAATATTAGAAAAGCATCAATAAAAATAGAGGAAGGTTGACAGAATAGAACAGGATATAGCTTATCTTAGAGGATCTCCCTGAATCTAAGTCAGGATTTTAAACGATAAATGCACGGTGTAGTGCCCTCACCGCCTTCTCCGTGTCTTTGACATCTATCACGCAGGAGAGCTTTATCTCTGATGTGCTTATCATCATTATATTGATGCCCTTCTTTGCAAGGGTCTCGAACATCTTTGAGGCAACACCAAAATGTGAACGCATCCCAACACCCACGATCGAGACCTTGGCGATATTGGTGTTCATATTCACACCCCTCGCCCCGAGCTCCTTTGACACCTCCCTTGTGATATTAAGGGCCTTCTTGGCATCGGCTATAGGCACGGTGAATGAGATGTCCGTCTTCTTTGTCTTTGTACTCACATTCTGGACTATCATGTCAACAACGATATTGGCATCGGCTATGGCCTTGAAGAGCCTTGCTGCTATGCCAGGCCTATCAGGCACTGACATTATCGTTATCCTTGCCTGATTCTTATCATATGTTACACCTGAGACCACGATCTTCTCCATCTCTCTATCCTCCCTGGTTACAAGGGTGCCTGGTTTATTGTTAAAGCTTGACCTGACGACGATCGGTGCATCATACTTCTTGGCAAACTCAACTGCACGACTGTGCAGGACCTTCGCACCGAGACTCGCCATCTCGAGCATCTCATCATACGATATCCTCTCCTGCTTCCTTGCCTCCTTGACAATCCTTGGATCAGCAGTGTAAACACCATCAACATCCGTGTATATCTCACACAGGTCTGCCTTGAGGGCAACCGCTATTGCCACAGCAGTCGTATCCGAGCCTCCCCGTCCAAGGGTCGTAACATCAGACGAGGCGCTTATACCCTGGAAACCTGCCACCACAGGTATTATCCCCTCTCTCAATACCCTCCTCAGCCTCTCTGCCTCCACACGTTCGATCATCGCCTTTGTATGAGAGCTATCGGTGATGATACCAACCTGCCTGCCTGTAAAACTCATGGACCTATACCCAAGACTCTGGATCGCCATTGCAGTCAATGCACTGGATACCCTTTCGCCTGAAGAGAGCAGGAGGTCCATCTCCCTCTCATCAGGCATATCTGTTATCTGGCGTGAGAGATCTATGAGCTTATCGGTCTCTCCTGCCATTGCAGAGACGACCACAACAACCCTGTTGCCCTGTTCAACCGTTCTGACCACCCTCCTCGCGACCGCCTTTATCCTTGAGATGCTTCCAACAGAGGTTCCGCCATATTTCTGGACTATCAACGCCATCCTCTTTAAACCCCTCTGATAAAATAATCCATGAGCCTATAGCCCCTCTCAAAGACCCTGATACCTTTAAGCCTCTTAATCCCCTCTGAGAATGACCCTGCCTTACCACCCTTCGATCCCGTGCCAGCACTCCTGTAGATAACAAATGGCACAGGCTCACCCGTATGGGTCCTCACCCTCAGGGGTGTGGCATGGTCTGGCAACAGGAGGATGCTGTAGTCCCTGAAACTCCTCATACCCTTCATAATGGTGCCTATAACCCTTGAATCAAAGTCCTCAATGGCCTTTATCTTCGCCCGGACATCGCCATTATGGCCTGCCTCATCGGGCGCCTCCACATGCAGATATACCACATCAACATCCTTGAGGGCCTTCAGCGCTGCCTTTGCCTTGCCCTCGTAATTTGTATCAAGGTATCCTGTGGCGCCCCTGACCTCTATGACATCAAAACCCACACTTACACCAATGCCTTTCATCAGGTCAACCGCAGAGATAATCGCCCCACTGAGTCCATACCTCTCCTTAAACCTGGGCAACCTCAGGCCCTTTCCCTGCCCCCACAGCCAGATAGAGTTGGCTGGTGGAAGTCCTTTCTTGACCCTCTGTCTGTTTACAGGGTGTGACAGGAGTATATCAACAGAGGCCTTCATCAGATCCAGCAGAAGGCCTGCACCCCTGCCAGAGGGGAGGTACCTCTCTATCCTCCTGCCTGTTATATCATGGGGTGGCGTGCAGGTCATCCTGTCATCACCATTCCTCCACACCATGAGATGACGATAACTGACACCAGGATAAAAGGCGATCCTCTCGCTGCCGAGCCTCCTGTTTATCTCCCTTATGAGCCTCCTTGCCTCAGGTGTGGTTATATGGCCTGCGCTGTAGTCCTCCATCACCGCATACTTATCATCACCATTGAAACGGAGTGTAACGAGGTTACACCTGAAGGCCACATCCTCTGGCCCAAGCTCAACCCCCCTGTAGGCAGCCTCGAGAGGGGCCCTCCCGCTATAGTACCTCCCTGGGTCATAGCCTAAGATGGTGAGGTTTGCTATGTCAGAGCCTGGTTCAAACCCATCAGGTATGGTCCTCACCATGCCTGCTTCCCCCTCTGAGGCAAGTCTGTCCATATTGGGTGTGTTGGCCACCTGAAGGCATGTCCTGTATCCAAGCTCCCTCAGGGGCCTGTCCGCCATACCATCGCCAACAAGGATAATATACTTCATCTTCTGACTGAATAACACTTTTAATCTATATACAACAGCCCCTCAATAAATCCTCAACCGCTGATACACTGGCCCTGACCCTTATCGGTTCCTCCGAGACCCTCAGGGCGGTGTCCGGGTCCTTCAGCCCATTGCCCGTGAGTGTGCATACGATGGTGTCGCCATCCTTAAAATAACCCTTTTTAGAAAGCTTTATAACACCTGCAAGCGATGCCGCAGAGGCAGGCTCACAGAAGATACCCTCCTTCGATGCTATAAACCTGTACGCCTCCAAGATCTCTCTGTCAGAGACCGCCTCTATCACACCACCTGATTCATCCCTTGCCCTGACCGCCTTCTGCCAGCTTGCCGGGTTTCCAATCCTTATCGCTGAGGCAACGGTCTCAGGCCTATCCACAGGCCGCCCAAGCACTATCGGTGCAGCGCCCTCGGCCTGAAATCCAAGCATCCTCGGCAGCGCCTCTATCCTTCCGGCATCATGGTACTCTCTGTAGCCCTTCCAGTAAGCGGTTATATTCCCTGCATTGCCCACAGGCAGTGCATGGAAATCGGGTGCCCTTCCAAGCTGATCACAGACCTCAAATGCAGCGGTCTTCTGCCCCTCTATCCTGTATGGATTCAGGGAGTTTACGAGTGCTATGGGATGCTTACTCACGATCTCCCTCACGATGCCCAGCGCATCATCAAAGTTACCATCAATCTGGATCACCATCGCACCGTGTATCATCGCCTGCGCAAGCTTGCCCATTGCTATCTTCCCCTCAGGGATGAGCACAACCGTTGATATGTTTGCCTTTGCTGAATATGCAGCAGCAGAGGCCGAGGTATTGCCTGTTGAGGCACATATGACCGCCTTTGAACCATCCTCAACCGCCTTTGAGATGGCAACGGTCATGCCCCTGTCCTTGAAGGAACCCGTTGGGTTTGCCCCTTCATACTTAAAATACAGCTCGACCTTCTGGGGTATTACCTGATGGATATTTGTGGCCTTGATCAGGGGTGTATCCCCTTCATTAAGGGTTATAATCGGGGTCTTCTCTGTGACAGGCAGGAAATCTCTATATCGATTGATGACCCCGCTTTGGCCTTCCATACTACTCAACTACATCACCCTCTACGAGTTCTACCACAACACCCCTCTCCTTCAAATAATCGATACCCTTTGCGAGATTCTCATCCGTGCCCTCAAGCTCCAGCACCATCTCGCCAACGGTCTCTGTCACACGGGCCCTCCTGATATTCGGCATGATATCGAACTTCTTCGCCATGGTAAATATCACAGGCTCCTTGATCAGGTGTTGAGGAAATGTAAGCTTTACCCGTTTGTTCATGTCCTCCCCCTCAGGATTAGTCCCCCTGCTATTGCAGGGACTATGGATACGACATCACCGTCCTTAACAGGGGTCTGCTCGTTATCCAGAAACCTTATATCCTCCTCATTGACATAGATATTTACAAACCTCCTTATCTTACCCCCCTCTGATATGCGCTCACCAATACCTGGATATTTCTTATCAAGGCTCTCTATAAGGGATATCACTGTGCCTGCCTCACCCTCAACCTCCTCCTTGCCCTGGGTGAGGCGCTGAAGCGGAACCGGTATCTTCACCTTAACAGCCATCTCCATCATCCTCCTTTACTTCTAATAATATATTTAGCTTAAACCATCCTGACTTATCCTGAACCACCCTCGATCTGTCTCAGCACCTTCTCAAAGGAGTCCAGATTCGGCTCGATATGATGGGGTTCAGGGGTATGCCCTGAAAGGGCCTCCTGGGTCTTTAAGCCATTACCCGTAATACACAGGACGATGGTGTCGTCCTCCTTGATATGGCCTGCCCTTATAAGTTTGATTGCAGAGCCGAGTGTAACACCACCAGCGGTCTCCGCAAATATACCTTCTGTCCTTGCAAGCAGCTTTATTGCCTCCACAATCTCTTCATCAGAGACATCCTCACCATATCCGCCACTCTCGCTGACCACCTTTGTTGCATAATACCCATCAGCAGGGTTTCCTATCGCAAGGGACTTTGCTATGGTATTCGGCTTTACCGGCCTGATGACATCTATCCCCTGTTTTATAGCGGTCACTATGGGAGAGCATCCTGTTGCCTGTGCGGCATAGACCCGTGTATGGACCTCCTCTATCAACCCTACCTCCTTCATCTCCTTAAAGCTCTTCCAGATCTTCGTCATCAGAGAGCCACTGGCGCATGGCACAACAACCACATCAGGTGCACGCCATCCAAGCTGTTCGATTATCTCAAACCCCTGGGTCTTTGAACCCTCGGCATAAAAGGGCCTTATATTGATATTCACAAAGGCCCAGTTATATTTGTTTGCGATCTCACTGCATAGCCTGTTCACATCATCATAATTGCCATTGACTGCTATGAGGTTTGGCTCATATACAAGCGATGCGATGATCTTGCTCTTCTCAAGCGAGGCAGGTATAAATATGAACCTCTTGAAGCCTGCCTTTGCACCATGGGCAGAGACAGAATGTGCAAGATTGCCTGTGGAGGCACAGGCAACCGTGTCGAAACCAAACTCCTCTGCCCTTGCAAGGGCCACCGCTACCACCCTATCCTTAAATGAGAGGGTGGGGTGGGCTACTGTATCGTCCTTTATATAGAGCTCTTTAACCCCTATGGCCCTGGCAAGATTGTCCGCCCTAACAAGGGGGGTAAAGCCTGTATCAAGGGCATTATCAGGCTCGCCCTCTACAGGCAGTAGCTCCCTGTATCGCCATATGTTCCTCGGCCTTGACTCTATCTTCTCCCTCGTAAGCACACCCCTGATCCCCTCATAGTCATAGATCACCTCCAGGGGACCAAAACAGAACTCACACACATAAACAGGGTTTATCTCATACTCCCTGCCACATTCCCTGCATTTTAGCCCTTTTATAAAACCCACTTCCCTGCCCCGATACTCCCAGTCCTTGATTTTGAGATTTAAGTTAGAGAACAGTACTCCTCTGTATAATCAACCAGCTCCCTTATCCTCGGCTCTTTGCCACACACAGGACAATCCTCGTTCTTGGGGATCTTCACCTTCCTGAAATTTGCACCAAGGGCGTCATATATCAGGAGTTCCCCCTTAAGTGGCTTACCCTTGCCGAGGATGAGCTTCAGCACCTCCGTTGCCTGGAGTGCACCTATGACACCAGGCAGGACACCAAGGACACCTGCCTCCTGACACGATGGCACAAGCCCTGGTGGTGGTGGCTCCTCAAAGAGACAGCGATAACACGGCCCATCGCCCGGCAGTATGGTCGTCACCTGTCCTTCAAACCTGAGTATGGCGCCACTGACCAGTGGCTTCTTCGTCATCACACAGGCATCGTTAATCAGATACCTGGTGGGGAAATTATCCGTCCCGTCAACCACTATATCATAGTCCTTTATAATATCAAGGATGTTCTTGCTGTTCAGCCTATCCTTGATCGGGATCACACTCACATCAGGGTTTAATGCCTCGAATGTCTGTTTTGCTGACTCTGCCTTATTGACTCCTATCGTCCTTGTACTATGGGCTATCTGTCGCTGGAGGTTGCTCAGCTCGACACTGTCATTGTCAACCATACCGATCGTCCCCACCCCTGCAGCAGCAAGGTAATAACCCACAGGACATCCAAGCCCACCGGCACCAACAACCAGCACCCTTGCATTCAGGATCCTCTTCTGTCCCTTCCCGCCAACCTCTGGCAATATGATATGCCTGCTATACCTCTTTAACTGCTCCTCTGTAAAATCCATCAGTCCTCTACCTCTTTTCTTATTATTATCCTCCACTCCTTCGGGTTTATCTTCTCAACCTTGAGCACAGAGTTCCCATAGTTAAGCATCGCCTTGGGGATGCTATCAGCAGCCTCGGGATAATCGAGTATGACCTCAAGCACCTGTCCCACCTCTATATCCTCTACGGCAAGCTTGGTCTTCACCAGTGTGTAGGGACAGATCTCCCCCCTGATGTCCAGTGTTTTGTCTACCTTCATCTTATTATTATTCAACTTATTCACCCTCTTCTTCAACCCTTATATACACTGGTCTGCCTGTTACAACCGACAGCTTTTTTATCTCCCGCAATGCATTGACCACATCCCTCTCCCTTGCCGTGTGGGTCATCATAACAAGCGGGACTGCCCTCTCCTTCTTCCTCTCCTTCTGGATGACTGACTTGATACTTATATTAAAACTGCCGAGTATACCCGAGATCTTTGACAGCACCCCAGGCTTATCGATCGCATAGAACCTGAGATAATAACAAGAGAGTATGTCCTCCATGCCCTTTATCCTCAGGTCAGACCTTCCGGCGATACCGATGTCCCTTATCCTCCCCACAGCACCTGAATTTATATCCCTTGCGATATCCACGATGTCACTGACCACAGCACCACCTGTGGGCATCTCTCCCGCACCCCTTCCGTAAAAAAGGCACTGGCCCACCGCATCACCCTCAATAAATACGGCATTATACACCCCTCCGACATTTGACAGGATATGACCAGAGGGTAACATGGTGGGATGCACCCTCATCTCAACATCCCTGCCCTTCTGTTTCGATATCGCAAGTAATTTTATTGTATAACCCAGCTCCTCTGCAAACTGTATGTCAAGCTGTGAGAGGCCAGTGATCCCTTCTGTATATATCTTTTTAAAGGAGAAGGGTATGCCAAAGGCGAGTGTTGCGAGGATGGCGAGCTTGTGTGCCGAGTCAATGCCCCCGATGTCGAGTGTTGGGTCAGCCTCGGCATATCCAAGCCTCTGCGCATCCCTTAAGGCCGTTGAGAAATCAACACCCTCCTTTGTCATCTTGGTAAGTATATAATTGGATGTTCCATTGATTATCCCAAAGATTGACTGGATGTTATTACCAACGAGTGACTCCCTTATAATCTTTATTATCGGTATGCCTCCTGCAACAGATGCCTCAAAGCCCACCTCAACTCCCTTCCTCTTCGCCGCATTAAATATGGTATGGCCTGATGTGGCAAGGAGGGCCTTGTTGGCGGTGACCACATGCTTCCCCTTCCTTATCGCCTCGACGATTATCTCCTTTGCGGGGCTGATACCACCGATCAACTCAACCACTATCTGTATCTCTGGGTCATCGACTATCTCCCTGTAATCCTTCACGAGCATGCCTTTGGGAAGCCTCAGCCCTCTATCCCTCCTGATATCGATATCTGCTATCCTCTTGAGGATGATGGGAAAACCTGCCCTCTCCTCAAGCTCTCTCTTCTTCTGCAGGAGGATCCTGGCGGTGCCGGTCCCCACCGTCCCAAACCCTATAATACCTATATTTACTGGCCTGCTCATCATCTTGCCACTCTGAAATGTAATTTAATATTATGCTTTAAAATATTACCGATATTCAAGATATTTGGAGGAGTGGTAATGTCAATAGTTTTGTGTAAATTCTTTTAAGGGTTTTCTCCTCCATTGATCATTTAAGTGACTTATTACTGCATATACTATCCTTTCTATACTC
>MTOQ01000078.1 GCA_002011735.1 Nitrospirae bacterium JdFR-81
AGAGGCTTCTTCTTTATCCCTGGGGACGAAGGGTCTGATATTCCTCCTCTTCCATGGTTTATTATTCGCAGGGTGGATACTATGTCCTAACCGGAAAGAGCCCTGTCGTTGACAATCGAGGTGATAAGGTATAAATTAGATAGTGGAAACACCACCGAACTCTTGGATGAGGAGGATTTAGTGATATGAGGGTCATATTGAAGGAGGATGTAGAGGGCCTCGGTTCGATAGGCCAGATGGTTAATGTCTCAGACGGATATGCAAGGAACTACCTGATACCCAAGGATCTTGCTGTAGAGGCAAATCCAAGGAACCTGAAGAGGTTTGAGCACGAAAAACGGCAGATAATGGCAAAGGCTGAGAAGGTGAAGAAGGCTGCAGAGGATGTGGCACAGAGGCTTTCAGGGCTCAAGCTTGAGATAATGGCCAAGGCTGGTGAAGGGGGGAAGCTCTTTGGTTCCATCACAACGATGGACATTGCCGATGCCCTGTCAAGACAGGGCATTGATATAGACCGTCGAAGGATATCTGTTGAGGAGCAGATAAAGAGACTCGGCACATATGATGTCTCTATAAGGCTCCATCCAGATGTGAATGTAAAACTCTCGGTCGAGGTCAAACCAGAGGCATAGAGATCAGATGCTTGAGAGGATCCAGAGGGAGAGTGACACAGGCTTCGCCCTTGACAGGGTGCCACCACAGAATATAGAGGCAGAACAGTCTGTCCTGGGGGCGATCCTGCTGGAGAATGAGGTCCTCCCTTCTGTTATGGAATACCTGAGTCCTGATGACTTCTACAGGGATGCGCATAAGAGGATCTATTCAGCGATGCTTGAGCTTTATAACAAAAACGAACCGATCGACCTTATAACCCTCACGGACCAGATGAGGAGGAGGGAGGAGTTAGAGGCGGTGGGAGGGGCATCATACCTGAGCTCCATCGTCAGTCAGGTGCCTACCTCTGCCAATGTCAGATATCATGCAAAGATAGTCAAGGAAAAGGCCATCCTCAGAAACCTCATATCCACGGCAACAGAGATTATAAAGATGGGGTATGAACCAGAGGCCTCAGGCCTTGACATAGATCAGATACTGGATGAGGCAGAGACAAAGATATTCAGCATATCAGAGAAGAGGGTGAAGTCATCCTGTGTCCATATAAAGGATGTGCTGAAGGATACCATAGAGCTTGTTGATAAGCTTTATGACAAGAAAGAGCTCATTACAGGTCTACCATCTGGCTTCATAGACCTCGATATAGCCACCACTGGTTTCCATCCGGGTGATCTGATAGTGGTTGGTGCGAGACCCGGGATGGGGAAGACTGCCTTCTGCCTCAATATAGCTGCACATGTGGGCATAAATGTAAAGGTGCCTGTAGCCATCTTCAGCCTCGAGATGACAAAGGAACAGATAGTCTTGAGGATGGTCTGTTCAGAGGCCGAGGTTGACTCAAAGGCCGTACGATCAGGATATCACAGCAAGGAGGACTACAGAAAGCTCGTTAATGCAGCAGGCAGGCTTGCCGATGCCCCGATATTTATTGATGATTCATTCAATTCAGTCCTTGATATAAAGGCAAAGGCGAGGCGGCTCAAGGCCGAGCATGGTCTCGGCCTTATAATAGTGGACTATCTGCAGCTTATGAGCGGGGTGGGCAATTATTCACACAGGGAACAGGTGATATCAGACATCTCCCGTTCACTCAAGGCCCTCGCAAAGGACCTTTCGGTCCCTGTAATAGTAATAAGTCAGTTAAACAGGAGCTGCGAGCTGAGGGGTGAGAATAAACGGCCAATAATCGCTGACCTGAGGGAATCAGGCGCAATAGAGCAGGATGCAGATGTGATACTCTTCCTCTACAGGGGAGATTACTACAAGGCGAAGGATGCCATACCAGGAGTCGCTGAGGTCAATATCGCCAAACAGAGGAACGGCCCCACAAAGGTGATAAATCTCACCTTTATAGACAAATACACCAAGTTCAAGGACTACACCGATAGAGAGGTATTTTAGGACAGAAGATGATACGCAGGCCGGCAGTGGCAGGACAGTTCTATTCATCCAGTCCATCTGCGCTATCAAGAGAGGTTGATAGATACACGGATGCCGATGCGAGGAGGGAGAGGGCGATCGGTGTGCTTTCACCACATGCAGGGTTGATGTATTCAGGTCGTGTGGCAGGGGCGGTTTATTCAAGGATCGAGCCACCCCATACCTTTGTGCTCCTTGGACCGAATCACACGGGTGTTGGTAAGCCTGTCTCCATAATGTCATCCGGAAGATGGCAGATACCAACAGGGGAGGTGGAGATCGATAGAGACCTTTCAGAGAGGCTCCTTGAACAGTCAAAAGACCTCTCTGAAGACACCCTGGCACATTCCATGGAACACTCCCTTGAGGTCCAACTCCCTTTTATACTCCACTTTGCAACGGACATAAAGATAGTGCCGATTGTGTTTATGGTGGATTCACTCGAGGTCTGCAGATCTGTTGGGGTGGTCATTGCCGAGGTGATAAAGGGGGTCGGATATCCAGTGACCATTGTGGCCAGCTCGGATATGACCCACTATGAGAACGACTCGGTGGCAAGAAAGAAGGATCAGAAGGCCATAGACATGATCCTGTCGCTCGATCCAGAGGGCCTCTACAGGACGGTCAAACACAACAGTATAAGTATGTGTGGATATATACCTGCGGTTACCATGCTCTATGCCGTAAACGAGCTTGGTGCGAGAGAGGCGGTGCTTGTGAAGTATATGACCTCTGGTGAGGTGAGTGGCGACTATGGCTATGTGGTTGGTTATGCAGGGGTGATAATAAAATAAGGAGGCGGATATGCCAAACATCGATGCAGTGGTGCCGGAGAAGCTTTCACTCAATACAAGGTTCAGGTTCAGGTGTCATAAGGGGATCAAGTGTTTCACGAAGTGTTGTAGCAATATAGATATACTCCTTACCCCTTACGACATCATCAGGATGAAGAACAGGCTTGGTATGACCTCGGGTGAGTTCCTCCTGACATATACCTATGTCAAGATCGACGAAAAGTCCTCTCATCCCCATATATTCCTGAAGATGTCAGATGATAAGAGCAGGAGGTGTCCCTTCGTTACCCCAGAGGGTTGCACCATCTACTCAGACAGGCCTGCAAACTGCCGTTATTATCCGATTGGGCAGGGTACCTTAAAGAGGCAGGGTAAGGATGGGCCTGAAGAGGAGGAGTTCTACTTCTTTGTAAAAGAGCCACACTGTCTTGGTTACAAGGAGGATAAGGAGTGGACTATAGAGTCCTGGCGGATTGATCAGGGCGTTGACCTTTATGACAGGATGAACAGTGAGTGGAAGGGTATACATCTCAGGAGAAACCTTCCTGGCCAGACAGGTCTGGATGATAGAAAACAGGCGATGTTCTACATAGCGAGTTATGATATCGATAACTTCAGGAGGTTTGTCTTTGATGGTGGTCTGCTCGACCTCTTTGTGATCGATGATGAGACCATAGGGAAGATGAGAGAGGATGAGGTTGAGTTGATGAGGTTTGGGTTCAGGTATCTCAGATACATCATGATGATCGATGAGACACTGAAGATAAAGGACGAGGTCCTGAAGGCACGGAGGAAGAAGTCTTAATCCCGTGAGCCCCCATCCTTCAAGGATACTCCTCAATGAAAGAGAGATATTGGTCTTCAATGATATCGAGGAGATATCAGAGTTTTTCCTGGATGAGTGGCAGAGGATATCAGGGTATGCCATAAGACACCACGGGGAATTTACCGTTGCGCTTTCAGGTGGGAAGACACCTGTAAGGGTGTATGAGAGACTCTCTGAACTCAGCGATCATCCGCACTGGCAGAATACACATATATTCCTTGTGGATGAGAGGTATGTCCCCTTTGATCATCCTGACAGCAACTACCATATGATAAGGCAGACCCTGCTTGACCACATAGAGATCCCCGAGGAGAATATCCATCCTATTCCTGTGGATGATTCCTCCCCGGATGAGTCAGCAGTGAGATACGAGACAGAGCTCCGCCTTTATTTCAAGGGAGAGGACATCCCCGTGTTTAACCTCATACTCCTTGGCATCGGTGTGGATGGACATACAGCCTCACTGTTTCCAGAGTCCTCTTCGGTCAGGGAGAGCAGGCTCGTCATAGATATTACACCACAGGGCCGATTCGGGCATGAGAGGGTCACCATCACCCTGCCTGTAATCAACAATGCAGAGAATATATTCTTTATTGTCACAGGCAGGGACAAGGCAGATGTGCTGAAGAGGGTGGTTGTCGATAATGACAGGGGACTCCCTGCCTCACTGGTCCAGCCTGTGAGTGGACAGATCATCTTCCTGATTGATAGGCCTGCCGCAAGGCTTATCTCGTAGCTTATTTAATATTCACGTCTACACCATTCTGTTTGTGCTTTTATCATAACCTATGCTATCATATTGATAGCATGGGGAGGGATTTGTATGCCTGATATACTTATACGAGATGTTTCTGAAGAGACATTGAGACAGATTAAGGCACTGGCAAAGAGACACAGGAGGTCTCTACAGCAGGAGGTCAGGCATCTTCTTGAGTCCGTCTCAAGATATGCCCACCATGATGTGTATAAGAGGGCATTGAGAATAAGGAAGAGATTGATGAAGAGCGGGGTGGATTTTACAGACAGTGCAAGACTCATAAGAAAGGACAGAGGTCGTTGGATTTAGTAGTTGACGCAAATGTCTTGATCAAGGTATATATCCCCGAGAAATTGTCAGATAGAGCAGGCCTCCTTTTAAGCAGGATAGAGAAGGGCGAGGTCTCTTTAGTTGCCCCTGATCTTATTTATTCTGAGATAGGCAACACCCTCTGGAGGAAACACATACTGAAGGAATTGACAGCCTCGGATGTAAAAGAGATAATGGACGAAGTGGTCTTGTTTCCATTGAAGGTGGAGCCTTCGAGGTCGCTTGTGCAGCTGGCAATCGATTTAGGCATCCTATGCAATATCCCGGTTTATGACGCTATGTATCTGGCCCTTGCCATGGTCCTGGAGACCAGGCTCATAACAGCTGATAAGAAACTTGTTGATGTAATCAGGCGGACCTTGTTCAGGGAGTACATTACATGGCTTGGAGAGATTAATCGTGAAGTTTGAGCCAAGATGGATTGCCTGGGAGATAACCAGGAGATGTAATCTGCGTTGTATACACTGTCGTTCCTCTTCTGAGGCCGAGGTAAAGGGACATCCTGACTTCCCCACCGAAGAGGCCCTGAGGATCATAGACGATATCTCAAGCTATGCAAAGCCTGTGCTGGTCCTGTCAGGAGGAGAGCCCCTCCTCAGAGAGGATGTCTTTGATATTGCAGAGTATGGGACTGACAGGGGTCTGCGGATGTGTCTTGCCACGAATGGAACATTAGTGGATGACAGAGTATGTGAGAGAATAAAGGAATCGGGAATACGCATAGTCTCTCTCAGTCTCGATGGATCCACAGAGTCTGTCCATGACGACTTTCGAAAGCAGAAGGGTGCCTTCGCGGGTACCATAAGGGCTGCTCAACTCTTCAGGAAACATGGTATAGAGTTCATAATAAACTCCTCATTTACAAAGAGGAACCAGCAGGAGATTCCCAAGGTCTATAAACTCGCAAAGGAGCTCGGTGCAACTGCGTGGTATATGTTCATGATAGTCCCAACCGGCAGGGGCGAGGAGGTAATGAACGAACTAATATCCAAAGAGGACTACGACGAGATACTGAACTGGCATTATGAGATGGAGAGACAGGAGAAGGATATCCTCGTAAGGCCAACCTGCGCCCCTCATTACTACAGGGTGGTGTTACAGAAAAAGAAAGAGCGGGGTGATAGGTTTAAACGGAGGAGTCTCAAGTTCTCAACAGGTGGGGCAAAGGGCTGCATTGCAGGACAGCTTATTGCCCTCATAGATGTAGATGGTAATGTCCTGCCATGTAGCTACTTTCCCAAGCCAGCAGGTAATATCAGAAGGCAGTCCTTCAAGGAGATATGGGAAAACTCTGAACTCTTCAAGGAACTCAGAGACTTCAAGAGATACAAGGGAAGGTGCGGGGCCTGTGAGTTTATAGGTGTGTGTGGAGGATGCAGGGCAAGGGCCTATGCAGTCTATGGGGATTACCTCGAGGAGGAGCCCTTCTGTGGCTATATCCCGCGTAGATTTAAAAAAGGGGATCAGGGATAAAAAGATATATAGGGGAAATTACTTAGCAGGCTGATGGCCTCTTTGAGCACCTAACTACAGACTACAAGCTACTAAATTATCAGGGAGGTTATATGAACGACACATTCCTGAAGGCCTGTCGTGGAGAGTCTGTACCTTATACCCCTGTCTGGCTCATGCGACAGGCAGGCAGGTATCTGAGACAGTATCAGAAGATAAGGAAGAAGGTCGATTTCCTCACCCTGTGTAAGACCCCTGAACTGGCTGCCGAGGTCACCATTCAGCCTATAGAGGCCCTGGGTGTGGACGCAGCCATCCTCTTCTCGGATATACTCATCCCTGTAGAGGCAATGGGGATGGCACTAAGGTTCTATGAGAAGAGGGGGCCTGTCTTTAAAAATCCCGTGCGGAGAAGACAGGATGTGGAACGCCTCCTTATCCCGGAGCCAGAGGAGGCCCTCTCCTTTGTGATGGACACTATAAGACTCCTGAGAAGAGAACTAAAGGTGCCGCTTATAGGATTCTCAGGGGCGCCTTTTACGCTGGCCACCTATATGATAGAGGGTGGGACCTCTAAAAACTTTCTGCTCACAAAGAGGATGATCTTTGAGTCTCCAGAGGTGTATAGATCCCTTATGGAGAAGATTACAGAGACCGTTACCAGGTATCTGAAGGCCCAGATCTCTGCTGGTGCACAGGCTGTACAGCTCTTTGACACATGGGCAGGTGTGCTCTCGCCACATGACTACAGGGAATACGCCCTGCCATATGTAAAGTCTGTTATAGGGGCAATAAAATCCATTGCCTCTGGTGTGCCTGTCATATATTTCGTTGGACAGTGTGCAGGTCTGCTCGAAGAGATCAGGGGATGTGGGGCCGATGTTATAGGGGTTGACTGGAGAATCAACCTCGATGATGCGATAAAAAGACTTGGGAGGAGGTTTGCAGTCCAGGGAAACCTTGATCCCTGCGCCCTCTTCCTGCCACCAGCGGAGATAGAAGGGCGGATCAGGGACATCTTAAGGAGGGCCTCTTCTTCGAGGGGGCATATATTCAATCTGGGACACGGCGTACTGCCAGAGACACCTGTGGAGAATGTGGTTGCAATGGTGGAGATGGTCCACAGACTGAGCAGCAGGACCTGAGCCTTTCTGGTTTTTCTCGTCAAGATAGTATACAATAAAAAAGTAACAATGGATAAAGATTTGCACTTCTACAGGGAGATCGTTGATAGCATAGTTGATTATGTCCTTGTTATAGATAGGGACTACAGGATAGTCTATGCAAACAGGTCGTTGCTTGAGAGGTGTGGCAGGACAGAGGGGGAGGTTATTGGAAAGAGGTGTCATGAGTTTTCCCATCATTGTCCTGTCCCCTGCAGGAGGGAGAATGCCACTGTAAGGTGTGCGCATGAAGAGGTCTTTGATACAGGCAGATCCACTTCCGTGACCCAACCCATAAATTACCTGACGGCACAGAGTTAATCTTTGATATAACAGCCTCACCCCTCAGGGATAGAGAGGGCAGGGTCGTTTATATGATAGAGGTGATGCGTGATGTGACAAAGATCAAGAGAGAGATGGATGAACTCATGGGGGCACAGGAGATGTTCCGGACGATTGCAAAGACCGCTGCTGATGCCATTGTGGTTATAGATGACAGGGGCATGATCACCTTCTGGAACCCCTCAGCAGAAAGGATGTTCGGTTATAGTGAGGATGAGGCACTTGGCAAGGAGCTTCATATAATATTCGCACCAGAGAAGTATCACAAGGCGTACAGGGATGGTATCAGGATATTCGGAGAGACGGGTAAGGGTAATGTGATAGGTAAGACCCTGGAATTTACAGCGGTAAGGAAGGATGGGACAGAGTTTCCGATAGAGGTCTCGACCTCTGCTATCAGGGTAAAGGGGAGGTGGCATGCAGTTGGCATTATAAGGGATATAACAGAGAAGGTGAGGCTCAATGAAGACCTGAGGAAGAGGATCAGGGAGCTTGAGGAGTTTTATGATATAGCGGTTACGAGAGAGTTGAGGATGATAGAGCTTAAAGAGGAGATAGACAGACTGAAGGAGGAAGTTGAGAGGCTGAGAAGGGTAGGGAGTTGAGAAGTTGAGGATGTGGAGTTCAAAGACTGCAACAGGTGTGTGCCTGTTTGGCTGGCTTATATTCATATCATATATCCTCTATGATTATCTCCATTACAGGGGCACGATAATAGGACACTTCCTGAAGCCTGATATCCCATATGAATACTTCTTTCACTTTGTCATCGTTAGTTCACTCATAGGCTCCCAGATAACCGCCTATCTGATAGAACAGCGGAGGAGGCTTCTTCAGAGGACGATCCTGTCCGAGAGAAGACTCAATGAGGTATTAAGAGAATGGAGGATAACGCTTGATGCAATGCCATATGGCATAATGCTTATTGACAGGGAATTCAACATCATAAGGGCGAACAGGTACATATCTGACATAACGGGTATACCCCTGAATGAGCTTACAGGTAAGAAGTGTTATAAGGTTCTGCACAGTCTCAATGACTCAATAGATGAGTGTCCATTGAGGAGGCTATTGATGAGCAGTACCTCTGAAAGGATTGAGATATTTGATAAAGACAGGGGCAGATATTTTATAAGCAGTGTCACCCCTGTGTTTAATGACGAGGGTGAGATAATAGCCTTTGCACATCCACTTATTGATATAACCGAATTGAAATTGAAGGAGAATGACCTCCGCAGGAGCAGGGACGCCTTCTTCAATATACTCAAGGATATCAACAGGGCACACAAGGAACTCCAGGACATATATTATGAGCTTCTGCTCGCATTCTCAACAGCCATAGATGCAAAGTCCCCATGGACAAGGGGACATTCAGAGAGGGTCACTCACTACGCTATAATGATAGCAAGAGAGATGGGGCTGGATCGTAGAGATCTGGAGGACCTGAGGATAGCAGGCCTGCTCCATGATATAGGGAAGATAGGAACACATGATGTGATACTTGACAAGCCCTCCAGGCTTACGGAGGACGAACTCTCTATAGTCAGGATGCATCCTGTCAATGGAGAGAAGATACTCAGGCCCATAAAGGGGCTAAGGAGGATACTCCCCATCGTGAGGTCACATCACGAGAGATGGGATGGGAGGGGGTATCCTGATGGCCTTAAAGGGGAGGAGATACCACTGCTTGCAAGGATACTCTTTGTTGCCGACTCTTATGACTCCATGACATCCGACAGGCCATACAGGCCTTCCCCAGGCAGGGGATATGCGGTCAGGGAGCTGAAGAGGTGTGCAGGGACACAGTTCGATCCAAGGGTGGTTGAGGCCTTTCTTAAGATTATTGACAGGGAGTTGATTGATGAAAAGGGAGCAACTGATAGAGAGCTGGGAAAGGATATTCGACTCAATTGATGAACCCATCTCGATACACGACAGGGACTTCAGGATAATCAAGGTGAACAGGGCATTCTGTGACCTTCTAAAGAAGTCCCAGGGAGATATCATCGGTAAGCACTGCTATAGACTGTTCCATGGTTCTGATGCCCCTCCGGATACCTGTCCTGCTGTAAGGGTGCAGCGCACAAAGTCGAGTGAGACAGGAGAGGTGACGTGTATCTGCACAGGTTCTCCGCTTGAGGTGAATGTATCACCCATCTTTGATGAGGAGATGGAGATTATAGGTGCGGTCCATATCATAAGGGATATCTCGGTCAGGAAGAGGAAGGAGCAGGCCCTCAGGGAGTCTGAGGAGAGGCACCGTCTCCTCCTGAAACACCTTGATGAGGCAGTGGTTGTCCATCACATGGGAGAGATCGTGTATGTAAACGAGGCAGGCTTGAGGCTTGTTGGTGCAGGCTCACCTGGTGAGCTCATCGGCAGGGACATCATGGATTTTGTCCATCCTGATAGCAGGGAGATTGTGGCACAGAGGATGAGGAAGGTCATCCACGAGCGGGTGAGTCAGCCAACCATTGAAGAGAGGCTGTTGAGGCTTGATGGGAGCCTGTTCTATGCAGAGGTCTCTGCATCACCCATCATTTATTACGGCAAGCCATGTGTCCAGGTGATCGTGAGGGATATTACAGAGAGGAAGAAGGCCGAGGAGGAACTGATAAGGAGAAACAAAGAATTATCAGCACTGTACACACTCTCATCAACCATAAATCAGACGATAGAGATAGACAGGGTCTTCAGGGCAGTGCTTGAGACCGTGACGAATCTTGACATATTGAATGTCCAGAGAAAGGGAGGGATAATCCTGGTTGAAGGTGACAGGATGAGGCTTGCAAGTCATCTCGGACATTCAGAAGAGTTTATCGATCTACACAATGGTATGAGGATGGGGGAATGTCTCTGTGGTATTTGTGCAGAGACAGGGGAGGTTATCATATCAAAGGATTCAAATACCGATCCCCGTCACACGATAAGATATTCTGACATGGAACCACATGGCCATATCATAGTGCCTCTCAAGTTCAAGGGGAGGGTTACAGGTGTCCTGTATCTCTACCTACCAGCAGGGTTTGAGATAGACGATGATAAGATAAGGCTCCTCTCAATCATAGGAGACCAGATAGCCATTGCCATTGAGAATTCACGCCTATATGAGGAGACGAAGAGGTTTTCCCTCCATGACCCGCTCACAGGGCTTGCTAACAGGAGGCTGATGAATGTGATACTCAACCGGTTATTTGCAGAGGCAAAACGGTTTAGGAAGACGTTTTCCCTTTTAATGACGGACATCGACCATTTCAAGGAGTTCAATGACCTCCGTGGCCATCTTGAAGGAGACAGACTATTGAAGGAGATCGCAAAGGAGTTACAGAAGGATACAAGGGCGATCGATCTTGTGGTAAGGTATGGTGGTGAGGAGTTTATAATACTTCTGACAGATACAGATTCTGAAGAGGCCTACAGGATTGCAGAGACTAAGAGGCGACGGATTGAATCATCCCTCCCTGTGACATTGAGTATCGGGGTTGCAACATATAATGATGACACGGATAGCCCGGAGGAGCTTATAAGGAGGGCTGATAAGGCCCTCTATATGGCAAAACAGAGAGGGAGAAACAGGGTCGAGGTGGGTGGATGAGGGTATAGGTAGAGTTTTATTTAGTATGTTATAATTTTATCATGATTGACACCCTGCAGATATATGAAGACCTGAAGGACGATATAAGCCCTTCTGCGGCAAAGAAGATAGCAGAGTCTATAGGAAGGGTTTATAACGAGCTTCTCAATACCGTTACAAAGGAAGAGTTCAGGGAGCTTAAGGAGGTCGTGGCAGAACTTGCCGAGGCACAGAGGAGGACGGAGCAGAGGGTGAATGAGCTTGCCGAGGCACAGAGGAGGACGGAGCAGAGGGTGAATGAACTTGCCGAGGCGCAGAGGAGGACGGAGCAGAGGGTGAATGAGCTTGCCGAGGCGCAGAGGAGGACGGAGCAGAGGGTGAATGAACTTGCCGAGGCGCAGAGGAGGACAGAGCAGAGGGTGAATGAACTTGCCGAGGCACAGAGGAGGACGGAGCAGAGGGTGAATGAACTTGCCGAGGCACAGAGGAGGACGGAACAGAGGGTAAATGAACTTGCCGAGGCACAGAGGAGGACAGAACAGAGGGTGAATGAACTTGCCGAGGCGCAGAGGAGGACGGAACAGGAGCTAAAAAAGCTTGTTGGAGAACACAGGAAGACCCGTGAACAGCTCGGGGGTCTCTCCCATTCAGTTGGTTATATCCTTGAGGACAGGGCATACAGGGGTCTGCCTGAACTCCTGAAAAGGGATTTCGGGATCCGTATAACCTCTCCTCTTAAAAGGGACTACATAGAGATCTCCCCAGGGGAGTATAAAGAGGCGAATATCATTGGAAAGGGCAGACACAACGGTCAAGAGGTTCTTATACTTGGAGAGTGTAAGACCCAATTGAAGAAGACAGACATAGACTCATTTATAAAATTTGTAAAGAAGGCAGGGAAGATCCTGCAGGGCGAGAAGCTCCTGCTCACTGTAACCTATCAGGCATCACCACCGGTAAGGAGATATGCAGAACAAAAGGGTGTTAAGCTATATTTTTCTTACGAAATGCCACTGCTATAAATCTTGTGATCTATAAGGCTCTCCGGAAGGAGTCGGTGAAGCTTGTGATTCATCTTCAAGGAGTTGATCAGGACTATAAGGATTCAAGGGGTCAAGGATTTCAGCGAACCCTCTCTACCAAAGTTTAGGAGAAGAGACATTAATATTTGAAGAGAGAAGAGGCTATAGGCGTCCTGCTCCTGAATCTTGGTGGCCCTGATTCCCCCAGGGCGGTGAGGCCCTTCTTGTTTAATCTCTTTTCAGACAGGGAGATCATAAGGCTTGGCCCCTCACCCCTGCAAAGGCCTGTTGCATGGTTGATATCAGCCGTAAGGGCGGGAAAGAGCAGGCAGATGTATAGTTTTATAGGGGGTAGATCGCCGATTAATGAGATAACCATGGCCCAGGCAGAGGCACTCGAGAGGGTCCTTAACTCATCGCGCATCGCGCATCACGCATCAAGGGCTTTCAGGGTTTATGTCGGCATGCGATACTGGCATCCTTTTATCAGTGAGGCAATAGACAGGATCACACAGGATGGGATAAGTGAACTTGTTGTCCTGTCCCTGTATCCACACTATTCAAAGACAACGACAGGCTCAGCCATCTCAGAGTTCAAGAGATCTCTCGATAAAATCCACAATCTACAAGGAATCCGCATTCACTATATAACCGAGTGGTATGACTTCCCCCCCTATATCGATGCCCTTGCAAAGAGGATCCACGAGGCCATGTCAGAGTTTGGAGACCAGAGGCCCGTCCTCCTTTACAGTGCCCATAGCCTTCCCCTCTCTTTCGTGAGAGAAGGCGATCCCTATCCTGAGCACATAAAGACGACCGTTGAGCTCTTGAATAAGAGACTCTCTGAAGAACCCTATAATACCGGTGATTTCAAATGGTATATCTCTTACCAGAGCAGGGTGGGGAGGAGGGACTGGCTCGGCCCTTCAACAGAGGAGACACTCCTGAGACTGTCAAAGGAGGGCCACAGGGGTGTACTTATTGTCCCTGTGAGCTTTGTATCTGACAACATCGAGACGCTTTACGAGATAGGGATCTATTACAGGGATATAGCCATTAAGCACGGTATAAACCTCAGGAGGTGTCCTTCACTCAACACATCAGATGAATTTATAGGGGCGATCAAGGAGCTCGTGATCCAGAAGGTGGGCAATAATTAAGTAGATGGACAAGGCCCGCTCCTGACCACATTAAAGATCCGGAGGGTCAAGGTGAAGAGGGTTGTAGTCGTTGGTGGTGGTATATCAGGTCTCACGGTTGCACATGCATTGATGAATAAACCAGCATTAGAGGTGATGGTCCTTGAGGCTGATTCAAGGCCAGGGGGAAAGATATGGAGTGAAAGGGTTAATGGGTTTCTCTGCGAGAAGGGGCCGAATGGTTTCCTTGACAACAGGCCAAAGACACTTGAGTTATGCAGTAAACTGAAGATTGAACCCCTGAGGGCAAACGAGAGGGCAAAGAAGCGGTATATACTCACCAATGGCACCCTCAAGCCCATTCCCGAATCTCCTCCTGCCTTTTTCAGATCCAATGTCCTCTCTATCGCTGGAAGGCTGAGGGTCCTGTATGAACCCTTTGCACCAAAGGGGCCAGAGGATGAGACCGTTGCAGAGTTTATAAAGAGGAGGCTTGGTAAAGAGGCCCTTGAGATGCTTATTGATCCAATGGTCTCTGGCATATTTGCTGGCGATCCCTACAGACTCAGTATAAAGAGCTGTTTCCCGAGGATTAAAGCACTGGAACATGAGTACGGGAGTCTCATCAGGGCACTCATCAAGATCAGGAGGCAAAGAACAGGAGGGGTCTCTGTTGCCCCTAAGGGCACCTTGACATCCTTTCCTGCAGGTATCCAGACCATCACCGATGCCCTTGCACATGTGCTTCGTGACCACCTGAGGACAGGGATAAGGGTTGATGGGGTGGAGAGGTTGAACAGGAGATACCATCTCCATACCTCAACAGGTCCAATCGAGGCAGATATAGTGGTTCTTGCCTGTCCTGCCCATGAATCTGCACGGATACTGACAGGATTTGATGACCCACTATCAAAGGAGCTCTCTGCCATCCCGTACCCACCCATCGTCGTGGTGTGTTTTGGCTTGAGGAGGGAGATGGTCGAACATTCACTCGATGGTTTTGGCTTCCTCATACCCCATAAGGACAAGAGGAGGATACTCGGTACACTGTGGGACTCAAGTATATTCCCTGGGAGGGCACCGGAGGGTTATGTCCTCCTGAGGACGATGGCCGGTGGATCAAGACTGCCTGAGATCGCCATGCTCGATGACGAGGGGATAGTAAAGACGGTATTTGATGAGATCCGTCAGGTTCTTGGCCTCAGGGGGGAGCCCGAGATGATCAGACTCTACAGGTGGGAGAAGGCAATCCCGCAGTATGAGATGGGGCATCAGGAGAGACTGCGCAGGATAGAGGAGAGGCTCAGGGCGCACCCAGGGCTCTATCTCACAGGCAATGCATACAGGGGTATAGGGATGAATGATTGTATAGAGAACGGTATCGGAGTTGCTGGAGAGATACTGGATGAGACAGGGCATCATTGACAAATACCGCTGATAGTGGTAGAAAAGGAGAAACCCTTTAAAAAAGAGAGGTGGGTATGGAAGAGAGAGCAGCAAAGACACACAGGCCGCTTCTTGGAGAGATACTCCTGGAGCACGGCCTGATCACCGCAGGTCAGTTGAAGAAGGCCCTCAAGAGTCAGCTTCAGGCATTTGACCGTCTCGGTTCGGTGCTTGTAGAGCTTGGCTATATAGATAATGAAACCCTGCTCGATATCCTGAGCAAGCAACATGCTGTCCCTGCCGTTGACCTGTTCAAGCTTGAAATACCCGAGGATGTGCTTAATATCGTGCCCTTTGAGAAGGTCAGGTCATTAAAGGTCCTTCCGATCAATAGAGAGGAGAGTGTGCTCCATCTGGCAATGGTCGATCCCAATGACATCTCAGCGGTTCAGGAGATAGAATTCTCCTTTGGAGGCAGGGTGAAACCATATGTTGCGCCTGCGTATCAGATGGAGGCTGCCATTAAGATGTTCGAGGCCCGTGGCTATGGCAGGGAGGCATTCAGGGGTGAGGGGCTGCAGAAGGCAGGGCCCGTGATTGAAAAGACGGAGATGAGTATATTCAGCCTGCTGAGGCTCATGGTTAAAGAGGGAGGGACAGACCTCCATCTCACCGCAGGTGTTCAGCCGAGCATAAGGGTGGATGGGGAGATGAGGAGGCTTTCAAATATGCATTCTGTAACGCCTGAACAGATGGAGTCCTTTGCCTCGGAGATACTAACAGATGAACAGATGGAGAGGTTTAAGAAGGAACACGAGATAGACTTTGCCATCTCCATTAAGGACTTTGCCCGTTTCAAGTTAAACATTTACAGGCAGAGGAACTCCATCTCTATAGTGGCAAGGCATATTATAGAGGATATCCCCTCATTAGAGGAATTGAATCTCCCCCTGTGGCTCAGGGACTTTGCCCTGACACAGCAGGGCCTCATCCTGATCACAGGGCCTTCTGGTCATGGCAAGACGACGACACTCGCTGCACTCGTTGATGTGATAAACTCGAACAGGAGATGTAATATCATAACCCTTGAAGATCCGATAGAGTACCTCCATACACACAAAAAGAGCAATGTCAATCAGAGGGAGATAGGCGTTGATACGGCCTCCTTTGCAGAGGGCCTGAGGCATATATTCAGGCAGGACCCTGATGTGATAGTGATAGGGGAGATGAGGGACCCTGAGACCATTGCCATCGCCCTGACCGCCGCAGAGACAGGGCACCTCGTCCTGAGCACACTCCATACCCTGAACGCAACATCCGCGGTGGACAGGATAGTTGATATCTTTCCGCCTCATCAACAGCATCAGGTAAGGACACAGTTTGCCGATGCCTTCCTGCTGATCTTCTCCCAGAGGCTCGTCCCGAGGAAGGATGGCAGGGGCAGGATACCTGCCTATGAGAAGATCACAAATACATTCAGGATAAGGAATATGATAAGGGATGGAAAGGCGTTCACTATAAGGTCACTCATGCAGACCGCCTCCGAGGATATGTCCACTATAGACCAGAGCCTTGCGGAGTTATGCCTCAGCGGGAAGATAAAGATGGAGGATGGGCTGAAGTATGCAGACAATCCAACCTATTATAAAGACCTTGTTGATATGGGTGGGAGGAAGGGCTGAGTATTCCTGTTATGAAGACCGCCAGGGAGATCGTTAAGGCCATAGTCAGGGAGATCGAGGAGAGGGTTTATTCAAGCCCTGATAATGAGATACTCAGGGCGTTCGAGGAGAGGCACAGGGAGATAGAGAAGAGGGTCCTGCAGGATTTCACAAACGGGGTCACAAGAAAGCACGTCACAAGAATAAGGAAGATTATGGGTAACGAATTCATGGAGGTCCTGAATCAGGGGAGGATCGGCCCTATCATATGGAAGGGCAAGGACAGGCTCCAGAGGACATATCAGAGGCTTGCCCTGCTTATTGAGCTCTACCTGCACTATCAGAAAGAGGCACAGGGCAGGGCTATCGAGGCAGAACAGCTGAGGAGGATAAGGG
Organism: Nitrospirae bacterium JdFR-81; assembly: GCA_002011735.1. GTDB lineage: Bacteria > Nitrospirota > Thermodesulfovibrionia > UBA6902 > UBA6902 > JdFR-81. The sequence continues at coordinate 16,877 of MTOQ01000078.1, forward strand.
ATGAGCTGATAGAGTCCCAGGTCTCCCATGTCCACGAGATAGAGGTGCTTGAGGATACAATAGATAGATACCGCATGCTCCTTGAGATTGTCCTCGCCCCCTTTGAGGAGGCAATGAAGAGGGTGATGTCATTCCTCAAGGTGAAGCATCTTGAGGTCTTTCTGTTTGATGACGACAGGTTTCTTGCCACGGAGATGAAGACAGATGGCCAGAGCTTCCTATATAATCAGGAAGAGGAGGACGACTATCATATACCCGAGGCAGTGAGTGAGGTAAAGCTTCACGAGGTGAAGGAGATATCCCTGGAGGTCCCGCTTATTATCGAGGGCCAGCAGATAGGACACTACAGGATCTGGCGACAGGCATCCGGAGACCTCGACAGGGAAGAGTGGAAGAAGGATGTCGAATGGATAACCCCTGTGCTTGCACGGATCATCGAGGCCAACCGCAACAGACTGCTTGCACGAAGGGTCTATATTGATGACCTGACCCAGCTGTATAACAAACGGAAGCTGAATGAGCAGATGGGCAAGCTCTTCAAACAATTCAAGCGTGGAGATAAGGAACTGCATGTGGCCATGATCGATATAGACAGGTTCAAACACTTCAATGACACATATGGCCATCCTGTAGGAGATGAGATACTGAAGCGTACGGCCGCGATCATAAAGGAGGAGATACCCTATGCCTATAGGTATGGGGGCGAGGAGTTTGCAGGTGTCTTCTATGGATACGACAGGAAGGAGACGATGGAGATCATGGAGAGGGTGAGGAGGAAGGTAGAGAAGACACCCTTTGTTATAAAGGGGCAGGAATACAGGATAACCATCTCGGCAGGCATAGCAAGGTTTGAGACATATATGAACTCGGTGATGGACGCATTTGACAGGGCGGATCAGGCGCTGTATGCAAGCAAGGAGGATGGGAGGAACAGGTGCACCTATTACGATGATATAAAGGACCGCCTGATAACCGATGTCAAGAGCCTCCGTCAGGAGATCCTGAAGCTCAAGGAGCAGATGGAGCTGGTCACAAGGGAGAACAGGCGGTTAGTGGAGCAATTGAAAAGGGACAGGTCGAAAAAAGGCTCATGATCTTCTTTTACCCTCCTGATGCATCTTGACCTCATATGCCCTGCGGGCCAGATTGAGGAGCTCTTCAAAGCCCCATCTCCCATTGTCAGTCAACCGATGGGCTAAATGTTCAGGGATTGCCTGGATCCCATTGTATGCCCCGCTGATCGCCCCTGCCATGGCTGCGGTTGTGTCAACGTCTCCACCAGGGTAAATGGCCGTGCAGATCGTCTCCCAATAATCATCAGGACTCCTCAGGAACGAATATACACTCCAGAGGACACTGCATATGACAAATGGGGAGATACCATCCCATCTGACATACTGCTTATTGTTTATTATACCTGCTGCTGAGATGGACCTCACTGCATCATCAGGTGTAAGCCTCAGCCATTCCTCCAACCGCAGGATATGCGATGCAAACCCCCTGTCGATTAGACCGACCCATTCGCTGAGGCATGTGATGAATCTATGTGTATCGATACGATCCTCCCTGATGGCCAGGGCCACCGAGCCTGCAATAGCCACCGCACCTGCTGAACACCTCCTGTCCTGGTGTGTGATACGACCCTGATCATGTGCTGCACTGATAAGCGCCTCGGGGTTGTCATGGAAGATCAGACCTATCGGTGCTGCCCGCATGGCGCTTCCATTGCCTGCTGATGGCGGAGGGGTGCCTGCCTTATACCATGGTGTGCCATTTATAAGGCGCAATGCCGCCTCCTCGGTGGCCCTTCCCCTGCCAACAATGAGCCCATCTTTAAAGATAACCGCAATGCGCCCTGCATAGTCTTCAGGGTTGAACCCCCCACAGGAGACATAGCTTAACAATAACTCACGGGCAAGCTGGGAGTCATCGGTGTACTGGCCAAAAGGGTAGGGTGGTCGCGATATCTCCCCGGCACGACCCCTCTTCAATATCCCCTCAACATACCTCTTACACTCTGTGGATGGATGGCCCTCTAAGGGAAAGCCCAGGGCATCACCCAGGCACTGTCCTATAATACAGCCGCTGAACCGATCCCTGATATACTTCATATAGCAAATACTTCGTTATTATTCTAAAATATAAGATAATGATTTTCAGGAGGAAGGATGATACCTGATCTTAAATACAAGGACGGAGGGCTCATCCCTGCAATAATACAGGACGTGAATAATAACGAGGTGCTGATGCTTGCATATATGGACAGGACGGCATTACAGAAGACCATAGAGACACGCAGGACGCACTTCTGGAGCAGGTCAAGACAGAGATACTGGATGAAGGGTGAGACATCCGGCAATGTCCAGATAGTAAAGGAGATACTGTATGATTGTGATGAGGATGCACTCCTGATAAAGGTTGAGCAGGTTGGTAAGGGGGCATGCCACACGGGCAACAGGACATGCTTTTACAGGAGGATAGACCTATAGAGGCATGAGGGGTCGGGCAGGGCTTGGAGAAGAGGGAGAGGAGCTTGCGATAAAGTTTCTCAAGAAGAATGGCTACAGGATTATCCAGAGGAATTACAGGACACCGATAGGAGAGATAGACATCATAGCAAGGGATGGAGAGACCATGGTGTTTGTTGAGGTGAAGACGAGAGAGAGCATGAGATACGGTCTACCGTTTGAATCAATAGGCCTCAGGAAGAGGCAGAGGATCTCAAATGTTGCAGCCCTGTTTCTCAGAAGATTTAAAGAGATTCCACCATGCAGGTTTGACGTGGTCAGTATATGTTATGAAGATGGCAGGCCAAGGGTCGATCTGATAAAAGGGGCTTTTGATATATAGGGGATCATGCAACTGAAACATCATGCAGCCATGTCTACAGTCATATCAGCAGGTGTATATTATTTATCAGGCTCATGGGGCCTTGCCACCGTCTCCTTCCTTTCGGGTATCCTGATGGATCTTGATCATGTTATTGATTATGTGCTCCACCATGGGACGAGATTCAATATAAAAGACTTCTTCAGATTCTTCATGGAGGAGAGATACACCCGTCTTACACTCATATTCCATGGCTGGGAGTGGCTGATAATCCTCTTTATCCTCTCATGGCTTACGGGGTGGGACATACTTGTTACAGGGGTATTTATCGGCTTTTCGCAGCATCTCATACTGGATAAGCTCTACAACATCTCGAGATTCAGCAGTTACTCATTCTTTTATCGGTTGAGCGTGGGGTTTGACCCTGAATTCATATATCTCAAAAACAGGAAGAGAGATGTCCTATGAATATCCTGACATAGCTGTAAAGAACCTGCTCTTCGGGCAATACCTCCGCAGGAAGGGCCTTGTTACAACAGAGGACATCATCAATGCACGATTAATGCAGATAAGGAACAACCGCAGGCTGGGAGAGCTTGCCATGGCAAGGGGCTGGATCACGCAGGAGCAGATAGACAGGGTCCTCATAATACAGGAGGAGACCATGGAGAAGTTCGGTGAGATAGCGATCAAAGAGGGCTATCTCACAAGGGGACAGGTTGAGGAGCTGTTGAAGGAGCAGCAGGACAATTACCTCTTCTTCGGAGAGGCGCTGGTGAAACTCGGCGTCATCTCGCAGGATACTCTGATAAGGGAATTGAAGCTGTATAATCAGCTCAAATTGAAGGGCAGTGGTAGAGATGGCAATTAGTCAGGGAAGGTCTTTCGTTTAAGTTATTGAAAAAATGGCGCCCCCTGCACGACTCGAACGTGCGACACCAGGTTTAGGAAACCTGTGCTCTATCCAACTGAGCTAAGGGGGCGTGGTCGGGATGGGCGGATTTGAACCGCCGACCTCTTCGTCCCGAACGAAGCGCGCTGAGCCAGACTGCGCTACATCCCGGTCTCATAATAATATATTATATATTATTTTATGATGCCTTCTTCAGATTTTTAAAGACCCTCCAGCTCTTCAGGATATCGATCGCCCTCTGGAGCTGTGCATCCTCCTCCTCACTGACCTCAACGGCCATCTCCACCGATTCCTTGGTGCTCTCCTTCTTGTCTGTCTCGTTCTCGATGTGATTCTCAAGATCCTTCTCCCTGAACACAGGGTGTCCCTTTGCCCCCTCCTTTCTCTTGAGCTCCACTATTATGTCTGGCACTATACCCGTTGCCTGGATGGATCTTCCTTTTGGTGTGTAGTAGAGGGCTGTTGTGAGCCTTATGGCCGAGCCATCACTCAGTGGGATGACGGTCTGAACAGAACCCTTGCCGAATGTCTTTGTGCCCATGATCAATGCCCTGTCCCAGTCCTGCAGTGCCCCTGCAACGATCTCCGAGGCGCTGGCACTGCCCTCATTCACAAGGACAACCATGGGATAGTCAAGGTAGTGTTCGCTGCCTGTTGTGTAGAATTCGTTCTTCTCATCCTTTCTGCCCTTTATATAAACCACAAGCTTCTTGGGAGGCAGGAAGTAACTTGCCACCTCAACAGAGCTGTTCAGTAACCCGCCTGGATTGTTCCTGAGGTCAAGGATCAGGGAATTTATTCCCTCCTTAGTCAGTTTTAATAGTGCGTCCTCAAGCTCAGCAGGCGTCTTTTGCTGAAACTGGAGGAGTTTTATGTATCCGATCCCATCATCGATCACCCTGCTCTTCACACTCTTTATCCTTATTATGTCCCTGACGATCTTTATATCCCTGGGCTCCTTAAGCCCCTCTCTTATAATGGTGATGGTCACAGATGTCCCTTTCGGTCCCCTCAGTCTCTTGACCGCATCGTAAAGGCTCATCCCCTTTGTTGACTTCCCGTCTATCTTTATAATGCGGTCTCCTGCCTTAACGCCTGCCCTGAATGCTGGGGTATCCTCAATCGGGGCGATAACGGTCAGGATGTTATCCTTTATACTGATCTGAATGCCGAGCCCTCCGAACTCGCCCTTGGTATCGACCTGCATCTCCTTGTATGCATCAGGTGTCAGGAAGGAGGAGTGGGGGTCAAGAGAGCTCAACATCCCCTTTATGGCGCCGTATATCAGATCCTTGTCATCCACCTCCTTCACATAATTCTCTTTTAAAAGGGTGATTGCCTCGGCAAAGACCTTCAGCCTCTTGTAGTGCTCCCCTTCTGCAGCACCGACACTTCCAAGCAGGCTCCACCTGGTAAGCATGAAGGCCGTAAAGGCAAAGACCAGTATCAGTGTCCAGAGTATAATGTTCTTATATCTAAACATATATCCTCCTCAAGCCTTCTTTTCTGGCACCCTCTTCTTGAGCCATCTTGTGGGATCAATGGGCTTACCCTTGTATCTGATCTCAAAGTAGAGGGTTGGTGTATCAGACAGTCCTGACTGCCCAACCCTACCAACAGGGGTTCCCCTTTTAATTATATCACCTGTCTTATAAAAAATCTCTGATAGATTGCCATAGAGGCTGTGATAACCGCCCCCGTGGCTTATTATGATAAGCTGGCCATACCCCTTAAACCAGTCTGCATAAACGACCTTACCATCATGTATGGCCCTTACATATTCTCCCCTCTTTGCCTCTATCTCTATCCCATTCTTGAACACGAGGATGTTGAATTTTGGATCCCTGTATTTCCCGAATGGCACAACCACCTTACCATTGACAGGCCATGGGAGGCGGCCCTTTAGTGCCTTGAAGGTCTTACCCGCCTCCTTGAGCTCGCGCCTCCTCTTCTCCATCTGTTTTATCATCTCTTTCAGCCTGTTTGATGACTCTTCCAGTTCCCTGATCATCCTCTTATAATGGGACTTCTTGCTCCTGATCAATGCAAGGAGATTGTCCTTTTTCCTCCTCTCCTGTTTAAGTTCCCTGAGCTTCCCCCTTATCGCCTCTCTGTTTGAATGGAGCTCCTTCTTGAGCCTCTCCATCTCCCTCTTTTTGAGGTCGAGCCTCTTTATCTCTTCACTGTATTTGTCGATCAATCTGCTGTCATGATAGGCGATGAGGCTTATGTATCTGCTCCTCTTGAGGAGGTCCTGGTAGTCCCTTGCCGAGATGAGTATGATGGCTATGTCCCCCCTGATCTGTTGTTTATAGAGCGCCTTGAGGCGTTCTTTGAGATACTCATCCCTCTTTGTCAGTCTGTCCTTGAGGCTGGCTATCTCCCTGTCGAGCGCCCTGACCCTGTTCCTGGTCCTTGAGAGCTCCCTGTTGAGCCGTTTTAACTCCTTCTCCTTCTCCTTGATGACCCTCTCCATGTCTTCCAGTTCCGAGAGTATGGACCTTTCCTTCTTTATCGCCTCCTTGATCTTCCTCTTCTCTTCCTCTAACTTCCTTTTTACCCTTGACAGCTCCTTTTTTGGATTTGTGGCATGAGATGGCATGGATGGGTTGAGGATCAGGAGGTTGAGTATGCAGACTATGATGACAACAATGCCTGCCCTGTGCATGGTCGCCTGCATTCAGTATCTGATCCTTCCTGTGGCAAAGATGCTTCCGATAAAGCTCATCACAGCGCCTGTTGCAGGGATCAGCGTATACGCCCTCAGGGGTATGTCCATTATAATGCCCCTGATTGATGGTATGAATTCGATGAGTTTAACGGTGAAGAAATACTCTATGCCAAAAAGGATCAACGAGCTTACAATACCACCCGAGAGGCCTATGAAGAGACCCTCGATCAGATAGGGTAGCCTTATAAATGTCCTGGTTGCCCCAAGGAGCTTCAGGGTCTCCACCTCATCGATACGCCTGTAGAAGAGTATCTTTATCGTGCTGTATGTTATGAATATTATCGCAACAAATATCGCACTCCCAAGAAATATGGCTATGACCTTCATCCCCTGGGATATCGTGTTCAGTGAAGAGAGCCATTTTTCACCATACTCTACATCCTCTACACCAGGTATCTGCCTTATCTCAGAGGCCTTCTTCTCTACAAAGGATGGGTCCGGGATGTCCTCCTTGAGCCTCAGCTCAAAGGAGGCAGGTAATGGGTTCTCATTCAACTGCGCAAGTATAGGGGCGTCTTGTCCAAGCGTCTCTTCAAGCTCCTTCAAGGCCTCCTCCTTTGACACATACCTGATCTTCAGGATATCAGGGTCATCCTGCAATATCCCCCTCAGGGTCTCAATCTCTGCATCGCTCAGGTCTTCGTTCAGATAGACGACGATCCCGAATCCCCTTGACCACTTCTTCAGGATGGAGTCTATATTGAGGGTGACGATGAGATATGCGCTCAGAAGGAGCAGGCTTACACTGATGGAGAGGAGGGTGAGTAGATTTATCCATTTCTCCTGCCAGAGGTTCTTGAAAGCGGTCTGGAGGGAGTATATGAAGGTCCTCAACCAGTATCCTCCTTCTCGATCCTCGTATCCTTCAGGTGTATCACCCTTCTGCCGGTGCCAAGGAACAGATCCCTGTGGTGGGTTGCTATAAGGACGGTCGTCCCGCGTGCATTTATCTCTTTAAAGAGTTTCATGACCGTGCGGGTATTCTCAGGGTCAAGGTTTCCTGTGGGCTCATCAGCCAGCAGGACCGAAGGCTTTGACACTATTGCCCTTGCAAGCACGATCCTCTGCTGTTCTCCTCCTGAGAGGTGAGGGGGGTAATTGTGTGCCTTGTCCCTCAGGCCAACATCATCAAGCACCTCCATAACATGCTCCCTGATCTCCTGTGGATGCATACCATGGATCCTCAGGGCAAGGGCTATGTTGTCAAATACCGTCTTATTGGGCAGGAGCCTGAAGTCCTGGAAGACTATCCCAAGGTTACGCCTCAGGAACGGGATGGTCCTCTGCTTCAACTTCTCCACGTCCCAGCCTGCCACAAATATATGGCCCTTGTCAGGCCTTTCAGCCCTGTAGATAAGCCTCAGGAGGGTCGTCTTTCCGGCACCACTGGGGCCTGTTATGAATGCGAGCTCTCCCTTCTCGATAGTAAATGATATATCCCTGAGGACGACCTGGTCATCGTAGGATTTCGTGACATTTGAGAGCTGTATCATGATTTGATCATCCCTTTTACAGTCTCGACCATGCTCTCCACCGTGAGGCCGTGGAACCTGAGCAGTTCCTCAGCAGGGCCTGAGCATCCAAAGGAGTCCTGTATGCCCATCCGTCTGATAGGCACGGGGTGTCTCTCTGAGAGGAATTCACACACCGCACTGCCAAGACCACCTATTACCGAGTGCTCCTCTGCAGTAACTATCGCCTTTGCACTCCTTGCAGCAGTCAGCAGGACCTCTTCATCAAGGGGTTTTATGGTAGACATATTGATGAGACCGACATCAAGGCCATCTGCTGAGAGTATCTCGATGGCCCTTTTGGCGATCTCCACCATGATGCCCGTAGCGATGATGTTTACATCACTACCCATGTGGAAGACAAATGCCCTGCCTATACTGAATTTATAGTCATCGGGCATGACGGTGGGCACCTTTGCCCTGCCAAGCCTCACATACACCGGCCCCTTGTGGTCCACGATCGTCCTTATTACGGCCTTTGTCTCAATTGCATCAGCAGGCACTATCACGGTCATATTGGGCAGTGCCCTCATTAATGCAATATCCTCGAGTGCCTGGTGTGATGCACCATCAGGCCCCACGGTTATGCCTCCATGAGAGGCCACGATCTTTACATTTGTGTGTGAATAGCAGACGGTCTGTCTTATCTGATCCCAGGCCCTTCCTGTTGCGAATACAGCAAAGGTTGAGGCGAACGGTATCTTGCCTGTAAGTGCGAGGCCTGCCGCGGTGCCTATCATGTCCTGTTCAGCCACACCCATATTGAAAAACCTGTCAGGAAACTCTTTTGCAAACATGTTTGTCTTTGTGGATGCAGAGAGGTCTGCATCAAGCACCACTATCTCAGGCCTCTCCCTGCCAAGCTCAACGAGCACCTCACCATACGCCTGCCTTGTCGCCTTATTCATCACCAAGCTCCTTTAACGCCCTCTCCAGTTCCTCTGGTTTTGGTGAGACCCCATGGTATTCGACCCTGTCTTCGAATATAGACACTCCCTTACCCTTTGTGGTACGGGCGATTATAACCGTTGGTTTGCCCTTTGTCCTCTCCGCCTCATCAAGGGCATCCAGTATCTCCTGCATATTGTGTCCGTCTATCCCTATCACATGCCATCCAAAGGATAGCCATTTATCCATTACAGGCTCTATATTCATCACATCCTTTACACGCCCGTCTATCTGGAGGCCATTGTTGTCCACAACCGCACAGAGGTTGTCCAGCCTATAGTGTGACGCCGTCATTGCCGCCTCCCAGACCTGACCCTCCTGTATCTCTCCATCTCCAAGGATGCAATAGACCCTTGCAGGGTTCTTATCGAGCCTCAGCCCAAGCGCCATACCATTTGCCACCGAGAGGCCCTGACCGAGAGAGCCTGTTGAGACCTCAACCCCTGGAAGGCTCTTACAACATGGGTGACCCTGGAGTGGTGATTCGATCTGCCTGAGATTATCAAGCACATCAGGCGGGAAGTATCCTGCCTCGGCCATTATCGCATACAGCAGGGGGGCAGCGTGTCCCTTTGAGAGTATGAACCTGTCCCTTCCCTCCCAGGAGGGGTCCTCTGGCTTATAATCCATCTTTGAGAAGTATATGGCCACCGCCACGTCCGTGGCAGACAGGGAGCCACCTGTATGGCCAGAGCCTGCCTTTGTAAGCATCTTGAGGATCTTTACCCTCACCCTCCTTGCGATCTCCTCAAGTATCCTTACATCCCTGATCTTCTTCTTTTCACCTGTCGCGATGTCCATATCCATGGTGGTTATGAAAAAAGATGTGTCTAAAGATTATAAAAAGATAGGGGGGTTATAATCAATGGCTGTATGGATAAAAGTATCCATCTGAGAGATGCCCTCATCCCTGACAGTGCCCAGGACGAGGCCCTTCTATATTCAAACCCCTGCTTTATGGCAGGTTGGTCATGCCCCTGCTTATCTTCCAGAGGTAATATTTCTCAAACAACTGCTTTGCCCACTTGTATCTTTTGCCTGCCTTTATCTCTGCCTTTTTGCGTGGTGGTATGACTGGGAAGGCCTCCATCAGCGCCGCTGTATCACCCATGTCCATTATACATATCGCACCTACAGGCTCGGTCTCAGGGATGGGTCTGCCGTTTATCTCAGAGGCTATGACCCTGGCCGCATCCTTTGCCATCCTCTCCGTCATATACCCCGTCTTCGGGACACCCGTGGGGATGGGTGTGGGCTCAGGTGGTGCCATGGCTATGGCAACCCCCACTGAGAAGATGTTCTTATATTCCTTGTGTCTGTAGTGCTGGTCAACAGGGATAAAGCCCTTGGGATTGCTGATGTCCGAGACGGCCTTGACCCCGCTCATGGGAGGTGCAAACATGGCGAGTTTGAACGGCAGTCTGGTTCCATCCTTCAGCCTCACCTCATCAGGTGCGAATTCCTCAACCGCCTGGTTGGCCATAACCTTTATCTCCCTGTCTGCAAACTCGTCCTCCATCATCCTCCTTGATGTCCTGAGCCCACCGATTCCAAAATGCCCTATATATGGCTCTGATGTAACGAATGTTATCTGGACCTTGTGACGGATGCCGTGTCTTCTCAATTCAGTATCAATCTCAAACACATACTCATACGCAGGGCCAAAGCAACTCACACCCTGGACCGCACCAACCACCACGGGCCCTGGCTCCTTGAGGAACCTCAACCACGCATCCCTCGCCCTTAATGCAAGGTCAAGCTCGAATATGCATTCAGTGTACCCGTTTATCGGGCCGAGTCCAGGGACAGCCGAGAATACCAGCGAGGGGCCTGTTGCCACCACAAGGTAGTCATAGGGTATCTGCTGTGATGCTGTTATAACCTTTGATGAACCAGCATCCACGCCCTTTGCCTCTTCATGGATGAATCTTATATCCTTTGGCCTGAGTATCTTTTCAAGCGGAAGGGTGATATCCTCGGGCCTCCTCCATCCCATTGACAACCATGGAAGCGATGGGATAAAGACAAACTTATCCTGATTACATATGAGGGTGATATCTGCCTTGTTACCCAGGAGCCTCTTCAGTTCAAAGGCAGATGTCAGACCCCCAAAGGAGCCACCTATGATAACGATCCTTGTCATCATGCCCCCCTTAAAATATGCCTATTACCTTGTCAGCCCCGACCATGAGGTCTATAAGCTGGTCATAGTCAACGGGTCTTCCCCTGATCTCTGATTCGCTGATCCCCCGCAGTTTCATGTCATCAACCATTACATAGATGTTCTCATTCTTGAGATCCCTTGAGGCATACACCGCATCCTGCAGGAGACACACATCCGCCCCCATATCCATGGCGAGCCTGTATGATGTCCTGAATTCCTTTGTATCAGGTGCACTTGATATGAGGAATAACATACTACCACCTCCCTTAAAATATCATTACCGCCTGGGCCTCCTTTACTGCCTGTCTGAGCCTCTCTCCGTCATCTATCCTGACGCCTTCAACAAGGTCGTCCTCGGTGAGATTGTATTCTTCAAGTGACTGTCTGTGTGCATAGATCTCCATCTCCTCGGACAGGAGTTCAAGGCTCTCGGCAAGTCCTGTAAAACCCGTATCACCCGCGTCCTGCCCCTTCTTTGCGGTGAATACCCCGCTGTCGATCAGATAGAGCGTTGCCCTATAATCAGAGCCAGAGGCCCCACCGGCGTGTCTTACCGCCTCTGCGGCGTTGATTACTCCATAAGGTGGTCTTCTCAATATGACAAGGAGATTATCCATAACACCCTCCTGTTATAAAGGTCATTACTCATGAGCCAGTCCCCTTACATCCCTAAATTGATGAAGATGTCAGACTGCTTCATGAGTGCGAAGAGCCCTTTCAGTGTGCCTTTCTGTGGCCCGTCAATATAACTGTCTTCCGTTATACAACGGAAGTTCACACAGCCCCCTCAGAGGTCAACCTTCAGGCCCTTCTCCATGAGGGAGGTGAATCCATCAGCAGCATGAGGCAGGCCCTTTCCCTTCTGGCCCTTGAGGAAGTTATACACGCCATCGGCCGAAGCAACGAGGTGGGTCTCAAGGCCCTTCCTGAGTGCAGCCTCGGCAATCCTCATGGCGGTATAGGTGTTCTCAAAAGAGTAGGGCGAGGTGTTGAGGAAGAGGGTCAGTCTTTTACTCATCATCTCCTCCTTTCTCCAGGGTATGTGCCCTTCTTTGTTACAGGGCAGCATTCAGGCCCTGGTAGTTCTCTGTCATACTCCTTCCTGAGTATCTCAAGGAGGTCAAGGACAAAGGGGTTTTTGAGAAAGTAGCACCTGAGCCGTCCATCAATGAAGTAGTCTATAATACCGGCCCTCCTCAGGAGTCCAAGATGCTGGGAGATGTTTGGCTGACTTATCTCAAGGAAGTCCTCAAGATCACTGACACACTTGACCCCCTTTGAAAGCTCATCAAGGATGGCGACCCTTACAGGATGGGCAACTATCCTGAGTATCTCGACCTTACCCTTTAATTCATTCATATATTCAAATATTATTATATTTTTATCCAATTGTCAAGGAGGATAATCTGTGGTCTTCCCTGAAGCCCTGGGGATCTCTTCCCTTGATCCTCTTGTAAGGACTGTGTTACTTTTATCCATGTCAAACTTCATCACAAATAGCCACACCAGGAGTCTTAAAAAGAGGCTTCAGGAACTCCTTTTAAAGAGCAGGGAGCTGAAGTTTCTGGTTGGATTCTTTTACTTCTCCGGCATCAGGGAGCTGTATAACGCCCTCAGAGAGAATCCTGCTGTTACACTGAAGGTACTCGTTGGCCTGAATGTGGACAGAACCATGCATGGGCTCATAGAGTACGGAGGGGATCGGCATTATCTATCAGACGACGAGAGGGTCTATAACTTTTTCAGGTCAATAAGAAATTCGATCAATACCGAACACTTCGACAACAGGGAGTTCTATGAACAGGTCAGGTTCTTTCTCCAGCTTATTAGAGACGGCAGACTGATTATCAGAAAGACCTATGAGCCAAACCATGCAAAACTCTACATATTCAAATTAGAACAGACCCAGGTCGGCAGGAATGCGCTCTTCATTACAGGCAGCAGCAATCTCACCCATGCAGGCCTGACAAAACAGCAGGAGTTCAATGTTGAGATCAGCGACTATGGCCTTGAAGAGGCCGAGGAGTATTTTGACTCTCTGTGGAAAGAGGCTGTTTATATTACAGAGGTTGATGAGACCAGAAAAAGGCTCATAGAGCTTATTGAGAGAGAGACCCTCATAAAGGAGATCACCCCCTTTGAAGCATACTGTCTTGTCCTTAAGACCTATCTTGATACCTTTGCCGGTATGGAACTCAGTCAGAGAGTGGAACAGGTTCTGTTGGAAAACAACTACAGGGTCTATAACTATCAGCTTGATGCCATAAGACAGGCACGCTCCATAATAGAGCAGTGTGGTGGTGTTATCATTGCCGATGTGGTCGGGCTCGGAAAGACGGTCATTGCCTGTGCAGTGGCCTTTGAGCTTAAAAAGAGGGGGATCGTCATTGCACCCCCTGGGCTTATCGGCGATAAGACAGCCTCAGAGGGCTGGAAGAAGTATCTTGAAGAGTTCTATCTCTCGAAATTTGGCTGGGAGGCATTCTCACTTGGTGACCTTGAGAAGGTTGCAGACTATGTCTCAAGAGCAAGGGATATCGAGGTGGTCATTGTTGATGAGGCCCACAGGTTCAGAAATCAGGACACCAGGGATTATGAGCTCCTCAAAAACATCTGCAGGGGCAGAAACGTTATGCTCCTCACGGCCACACCCTTTAACAACAGACCGGCCGATATATTTTCTCTTTTGAAGCTATTCATTACCCCCAAGAAATCAACCATAACCCTTACCGATAACCTTGAGGCAAAGTTCGTTGAGTTCAGGGGCACCTTTGACAGGCTTTCTTATATAAGGAGATATGCAAACTCGTCAGATCCGAAGAAGCGACAGAGGGCGCTTGCCTACTATAATGCACTCTTTGGTGAAGGGACAATAGACCTCAGAAAGGTAAAGGCCCGTGCCCACTACCTTGCAGGACAGATAAAGCACGTGATCGAGCCTGTTACCATCAGGCGCAACAGGCTCGATCTCCAGAAGAACCCCCTTTATAAGGATGAAGTAAGGGAACTCTCAAAGGTGGAAGACCCCATGGAATGGTTCTATGAGCTCACCGAGGAGCAGTCAGGGTTCTATGACAGGATAATAAACGAGTACTTTGCCATGCCAGAAGAGGGGGGCAGATTTAAAGGAGCCATATACATGCCATTTGCCTATGAGGTGGGCAGGGTGGATGACCTTGGAGAGGATGAGCAGTTTCAGTATATCTCACAGTTTAACCTCTACGACTTCATGAGGAGACTCCTTGTAAAGCGGTTCGAGAGCTCCTTTGGTGCATTCAGACAGAGCCTCAAGAACTTCAGGAAGATTACACAGGATGTCCTCACCTTCATAGAGAAGACCGGCAGATACATCCTTGATAGGGACCTCCTGGAGAAGATATACGACAAAGACCCCGAGGTAATAGAACAAGAGCTTGCTGGATATGCTGAAAAAATCAGAAAGAACGAGTATCCCAAGAATCACAAGATCTATGAAATAAAAAAGTTTAAAAGACAGAAGGAATTCATAGAGGACATAAACTCTGATTTAGAGCTCTTTGAAGACATCCTTAAGGAACTGGAAGGATTGAATCTTGTTGATGATGATCCAAAGGTTGAATCCCTGATTAAAAATCTCAAAACAGATATCCTCAATAAATCGAAAGATAACGAACCAAAGAGAAAGGCCGTTATCTTTTCTGAATATATAGACACGGTAGAGTATCTTGAACCAATACTACAGAAGGCGTTCAACAACAGGGTCCTTGTTGTAAGGGGAGACCTCACAAAGAGAAAGACCGATGATATCTACGCAAACTTCGATGCCTCCCATCCTGAAGAAAGGCAACGGGACGATTATGATATCCTTCTTACCACCGACAAGATATCCGAAGGATTCAACCTTAATCGTGCAGGAGTAGTGGTTAACTATGACATCCCCTGGAACCCCGTGCGTGTCATCCAGAGGGTGGGAAGGATCAACCGTATCAGCAAGAAGGTATTTGATAGCCTCTATATAGTAAACTTCTTCCCCACAGAGAAGGGTGCCGATCTTGTGAGGTCTCGTGAGATAGCCTCAAACAAGATGTTTCTCATACACAATGCCCTGGGAGAGGACTCAAAGATCTTTGACATAGATGAAGAGCCGACTCCATCAGGTTTATACCAGAGGATTCAGCAGAATCCGGACTACCTGGAGTCAGAGAGCTTTTATACAAGGGTGCTGAAGGAGTTCGAAGAGATAAAGGCATCCCATCCCTCATTGATAGAATCCCTTGAGAATTTCCCACCACGGGTCAAGGTTGCAAAACCATCTGGCAGGGATGAACTCTTTGTGGTTATCAAGAAGGGCAGGCTGTTTGTCCATCATAAAGACTATTCCGAGAACGATATAGACACAGTGTCACTTGAAGATGTGTATGAAAGGATCAGGGCAGACGCCGAAACAGAGGCACTCCCTCTCAGCAACAGATTCTGGGACGAATATGAGGCTGTAAAAAACTTCAGAGAGAGGCACACCTCTCACAGGGTTGAGCACAGCATAGAGCAGAAGGCTGTCAACAATCTGAAGACAATACTGAAGATAAGTGATATGGATGCACTCACCCCTTATAAACCATTTATCAGGATCCTCCTTGAGGACATCCTTGACTACGGAACCCTATCCAACTATACCCTCCGGAGGCTTGCCAATCTTAATATACAGGATCAGGACAGATTGGTCGGCGAAATAAATACCCTCAGGAGACAGCTTGGGGAAGACTATCTGGAGAGGGAAAGAGGGAGAATGAAGGAGATTGCAAAAGAGATAATTATTGCCATAGAGAACAGAAAGTGAGTTTATCAAGTTGTGATATAATCTATAAAAAGTTTTCAAATCTATTGTGTTGGTTGAGAAAATGAAGATATGAAGACTCTTAAAGGAATAAGGGAAACTTTAGAAAGACGCAGTGATTATATAAAAGAGAGACTCGGCCTCAAAGAGATATGAAGATTGATTTCAGCAGGATAACATTAAACCACGAAAAGCTCCGCCGTTCAGGTGTAGGGGCATTGATTGTTTTTGGCTCATATGTGGAAGGCACCGCTCACCCTGGCAGTGATATAGATGTGGGGGTGGTATTTGAAGACCAGAACCCACTTAAGACTGATCCTGTAGAAGTTTATGGTCTTCTTCATGAAGAACTTTCTGAGAAGATAAGCGAGAATATTGATATTGTATATCTACACGAAACACCCCTGAGCCTTCAATTTAACGCTGTAACAGAGGGAGTTCCTATATTTTATACCTCAGAAGAATTTTATTATGATTATAAAGAGCGGATAATTAAGTTGTATTTAGACTTCAGGTTTTTTGAGAATATATTTGATGAGGCAGTGCTTGAAGGATGACTGACAGAAAACCTATTAACCTCCAGAAGATCAGAAATATTCTTGCGGATATAGAGAGTAGCGTAGAAGAACTTAAAGCCATTACATCCTGTAGCCTTGATGATTTCAAGAAAGATAAAAGAAACTATGGCCTGGCAGAACACTATTTAAGAAGGGCACTTGAGGGAGTTCTTACCATAGGAAGCCATATTCTGTCGCGCCTGCCCGTAAAGACAAAGGATTATAGACAGATTATCCTGAGTCTTGGTGAACATGGGATAGTACCAGTGGATTTTGCCGAGAAAAACAAAAAACTTGCCAGTTACAGAAACAGGCTTGTCCATCTTTACTGGGAGGTCTCTGTAGAAGAACTATATCAGGTAATCAAACAGCATATAGATGATCTTTCCCTGTTCTGTTTTTATTATAAAGAAGTCATTAAAAATCCTCAGAAATTTGGGCTTGATGTTTAGCAGGCATGGCAAAGGAGACACTACAGGATATAATCCACAACTTCTCACCTGAAAAATTCATCCACTTCTTCAGACTGAAGAGCCGCTCCTTCCGCCCCTATTCCGAGCCAGCCCCTGAGTACAACGACGACCACTTTACCAATGCCCTTTTCCTTGGCAAGATTCCATTTAATGAAACAGAGAGACTGGTTATATACTCTTTCAGGACAAATAAGGACATTAAAGAACGCTCTGGCAAAAAGGCACAGTATGAAAAGGGCAAGAGGATCCTGAAAGACACCTTCACCGATGCAGGGATATTTATTTTTTATGATCAAAATAGTAATTTCAGATTCTCCCTGATTACAGCAATATACAGCGGTCCCAAACGCCAGTTCAGCCACTTCAAGCGCTACACCTACTTTGTAAGCCCTGATCTCACAAACAAGACCTTTCTTCAGCAGATAGGCGAGGGTGATTTTTCATCCATAGAGAAGATTAAAGAGGCTTTCTCCGTTGAAAAAGTAACAAAGGAATTTTATCAGGAAATTGCAAACTGGTATTTCTGGGCCCTTAAGCATGTCAGATTCCCGCCTCAGGCAGAGGCGGAACCAAACGGCAGAAACATTGCCGTCATCAGGCTTATCACCCGAATTATCTTCATATGGTTTATGAAGCAGAAGGGCATAGTGCCTGATTATCTCTTTGACAGAGATAAGGCACTGCGTGAAATTCTTAAAGACCTCTCTAATAACGAGAGCACCTATTATAAGGCAATTCTTCAGAACCTGTTTTTTGCAACTCTGAACACCCCACAAAAAGAACGAGGATTCAGACGACCAGAGAGATACTCCAGAGGCTATAACCCTGATTTCACAAACCAGTATGTCTATCGCTACCAGAGCATGTTCAAAGAACCGGACAGACTGAAAGAGTACTTTGGTAAAATCCCCTTCTTAAATGGTGGTCTCTTTGAATGTCTTGATGATGGCAGGAAAGATATCTATATAGATGGATTCACTGAAAGGTCTAAAAAGTATCAACCAGTTGTGCCAAACTTTTTGTTCTTTTCAGATGAGACAACCGTTGACCTGAGTAAGGACTATGGTGAAGCAAAATATAGAAAGGCCGGAGTTAGAGGACTTATAAATATCCTCAAATCCTACAACTTCACCATTGACGAGAACACCCCTGTAGATGAAGAGGTTGCCCTTGACCCTGAACTCCTTGGTAAGGTCTTTGAGAATCTCCTTGCCAGTTATAACCCTGAGACCGCTACCACAGCAAGAAAGGCAACCGGCAGTTACTACACTCCCAGAGAAGTGGTTGACTACATGGTTGAAGAGTCCCTGAAGGAATATTTTGTAACAACTGTCCCGGGGATTGACAGGAAAAGACTGGATATCCTTTTTTCCTATGAAAGTGATGAGAATCCATTCAATGATAAAGAGACTGATAAACTTATCACTGCCATACATCAGCTCAAGATAATTGACCCTGCTGTTGGCTCTGGTGCATTCCCCATGGGAATCTTACACAGACTTGTTCATATTCTGCACAAACTCGATCCCCATAATCTGAAATGGAAGGAAGAACAGATAAAGGCAGTTGAGCAGAATGTGAAAGACCCCTCTCTCAGGCATGAGTTAATACAGAAGATCGAGGAAAGTTTTGCCTTAAATGAACTTGATTATGGAAGAAAGCTATACCTTATTCAGAATTGTCTTTATGGAGTGGACATCCAGCCCATTGCCATACAGATTGCAAAATTGAGATTTTTCATTTCTCTTCTGGTTGATGTAACAGTGGATAGAACCAAGAAAAACTTTGGCATAGAACCTCTTCCGAATCTTGAGACAAAGTTCGTTGCCGGGAATACATTGATTGGGCTAAATAACATGATAAGTATGTTGCCTCGGAAACTGGAAAGAATAAACCAGTTTAGAGACTCTTTATTTAGTCTCAGGCAAGAATACTTTTCTACATGGGACAATGAAAAGAAAAAAGAGATAAAGGAACAAGACAAAGAACTCCGTGAAACTATGCAAGAAATTATTAAGGATTACATTGAAAAGATTAATAGAAAAATAATTCCCCTGAAAGAAGAATTAGAGGCTGTTCCCAAAGAAAGAGAAATAGTTACAAGACAGGAAAAAGCCCTTTTTGAAACAATAACCGTCATGGTTGACCTCAATGAATTGAAAAGACAGGGAATCCAGAACAAGATAGACAAAATAAGAGCAGAAGTTTCATCGTATGAAAGATTGCTTGAAAGTTTTCAGAAAATCATTGAGTGGGATCCTTATGACACCGAACACCATGCCAACTGGTTCGATCCTGAGTGGATGTTTGGGGTGAGAGAAGGTTTTGACATCGTAATAGGAAATCCGCCGTATGTGAGGCAGGAGAAGATAAAATCCCTCAAACCAATGCTCAGGGCATCAGGTTACAAGACATTCACCTCCACCGCCGACCTCTACACATACTTTTACGAACAGGGTTACAGGTTGCTGAAAGAGGGAGGCATCCTCTGCTTTATCTCAAGCAACAAGTGGATGAGGGCAAAGTATGGTGAGACACTTAGGGAATTCCTTAAGAAAAATACAAGGGTTATTACTATTATAGACTTTGGTGGTTACTCTGTTTTTGAACAGACAGTGGACACGAATATTATCCTTTTTCAGAAGACAAAACCACAAAAAATCCACAGGGTGGGTTTTGTTAACATAAGGAACAACACAGACGACCCTATAACACAAATAAAAGAGAACATCTCCTCAATACCCCAGCAGAAACTATCTATCAGTGCCTGGACACTTGCTGACGAAAGGGTCTTAAGACTCAAAGAGAAGATAGAGCGCACTGGCAGGCCGTTGAAGGAGTGGGATGTAAAGATATATTTTGGAATTAAGACGGGCTTTAACAGAGCCTTTATCATAGATACGCAAAAAAGGGAAGAAATACTGAGAAATTGCAAAAGTGAGAAGGAACGGAGACTCACAGAGCAGTTAATCAGACCAATTCTCAGAGGAAGAGACATAGGAAGATATTATTACAGATGGGCTGACCTCTGGCTGATAAAGATTGAGTCAGGCTGGACGGATAGGCATAGAAATGGTAAAAAACCAGAAGATTTTTTTAAATCCACTTTACCCTCAATCTATGAACACTTGATTTCTTTTGCTAATAAGAAGAGTAAAGGCAAAGGTTTGTTAAACCGAGACGATCAGGGAGATTACTGGTGGGAGTTGAGAGATTGTGATTACTATAGTGAATTTGAGAAAGAAAAAATTATTTACCCTGACATTTCTGAGCGATTGACCTTTGCTTTTGATAGTAACAGATATTTTCTCAATAACACCTGCTATTTTATAACTTCAGGAAGTAAATATTTACTTGGAGTTTTAAATTCCTCATTAATGGACTTTTACTATAAACAGATTTCCTCTCAACTTGGAAATGAAGCTATACGAGCCTTTACTGTTTTTCTTGAACAACTCCCTATCCCACCCATCACCCCACAAAACAAACCTATTGCTAAAAAGATAGAAGCCCTGGTTGAGGAGATTCTCTCAATCACTCAGGACAGCGGTTATCCCCAGAGTTCAGAAAAACAGACAATAGTAAAAGACCTTGAAAGAGAGATAGACAGGATGGTATATAAACTTTACGAACTTACGCCAGAGGAGATAGAGATTGTGGAAAAGTGAACCTATTTGGTCATTGGTTGAGACATAGTATCCACCCTTATTAAGACTTTTTGGGAAGAAAATCTGGAAGATATCTATCATCCTGTCAAGATCCATCACTGGAAACAAG
>MTOQ01000007.1 GCA_002011735.1 Nitrospirae bacterium JdFR-81
ATTTTTATCACGAAGCTAAACTCATCAGGCAATGCCCTTGTCTATTCCACCTACCTTGGTGGAAGCGATGGTGATCATGGCGGTGGCATAGCGGTAGATGCTTCTCAGAATGTCTATGTGGCAGGATATACGTTATCAACGGACTTTCCCACCCAGAATCCTGTTCAGGGTTCGAATGCAGGCAATACAGATGTTTTTATCACGAAGCTAAACTCATCAGGCAGTGCCCTTGTCTATTCCACATATCTTGGTGGAAGCGGTGATGATTTTTGCTTTAACATAGTAGTAGATACCTTTCAGAATGTCTATGTGGCAGGATATACATGGTCAACGGACTTTCCCACCCAGAACCCCTATCAGGGCTCAATTGCAGGGGGTTGGGATGTCTTTATCACGAAGATAATGGATGACCCTTCTCCTGACATAAAGGCTAATGGTTCAGATGGGCCTGTTAATCTTCAGCATGGAGAGGTGCTTTCAGTGACTGTCTCCCTTGCACCAGGTGGTATGGCAGGGCAGGATACAGACTGGTGGGTTGTGGTAGATACGCCACTTGGCTGGTATCACTATGATTCAGACAGTGACACATGGGGGCCGGGCATTTCATATTCATATCAGGGGCCACTTGTCAATCTGAGTTCCTATGAGGTCCTCAACACCACTGTTGGGCCACAGATGCTTGGTGTCAACACGGCTGATTTGCCCACAGGGACATACACCTTCTATTTTGGGGTTGATCTGGACATGGACGGGAGGATAGACATGGATCAGATGTATTATGACAGCGTGGAGGTTAGCGTAGTGCCATAATAAGAGGCACTGGCAGCCGTCTCCTGACAAGGCCAGATCCCTCCTTCAGGGTAACCTTCACTTTACATTAAAGGAGATTTTTAATAACATAATTGCATGTCCCTTTTATATTCTGGTTTCTGGTCATATGCCACATCTTAGGTACATCACATCAGGTGAGTCACATGGAAGGGCAATGGCGGTGATAATTGAGGGTGTGCCGTCAGGGCTTGAGATATCCCCATCGGACATAGACAGCGAACTCATGAGGAGGCAGGGGGGTTATGGCAGGGGAGGAAGGATGAGGATAGAGTCTGACACCGTCCAGATCCTCTCCGGTATAAGGCTTGGAAGGACGATCGGTTCACCGATCACTCTCCTTGTGGAGAACAGGGACTGGGCTAACTGGGAGGAGGTGATGGCCGTTGAGCCACAGAAGGGCCAGCCACATCCTGTTACACGGCCAAGGCCAGGGCATGCAGACCTTGCCGGCGCGATGAAATACAACACCCATGATATAAGGGATGTGCTTGAACGCTCAAGTGCAAGGGAGACCGTCTCAAGGGTTGCAGCAGGTGCGGTTGCGAAGAGGTTTCTGTCGGAGTTCGACATAAGGGTGGTGAGTTATGTGACAGAGATAGGAGGGGTTGGGTCTCGGATCTCGAATCTTGTATCTCAGGGATCAGAAAAGAGGATCATGGGACTGTTTAAGAAGGCGGAGAGGTCACGGGTCAGGTGCCCTGATAAGGAGGCAGAGAGGGCCATGATCAGGAGGATTGATCAGGCAAGGACAGATGGTGATACCCTTGGAGGGGTCTTTGAGGTTGTGGTCTTGGGTGTACCTGCAGGGCTTGGAAGTTACGCCCAGTGGGACAGGAGGCTCAACGCAAGGCTTGCCCATGCTGTTATGGGTATTCAGGCGATAAAGGGGGTTGAGATAGGGCTCGGTTTTGAGATGGCAGGAAGGTGTGGTTCAGAGGTGATGGATGAGATATATTACAGGCAGAGGACGGGCAGGTTTTACAGGAAGACGAATAATGCAGGGGGTATTGAGGGGGGTATGAGCAACGGGATGCCGATAGTCGTGAGGGCAGCCATGAAGCCCATACCAACCCTGAGGAATCCCCTCTCATCAGTGGATATCGTCACAAAGAGGAGCTTCAGGGCCGTGTATGAGAGGTCAGACATCTGTGCTGTCCCATCGGCCTCTGTTATCGGTGAGGCAGTGGTTGCGCTTGTCATTGCCGATGCCTTTCTTGAGAAGTTTGGTGGTGACAGCATGGAGGAGGTCAGGAGGAATTATAAGGGATATATAAGGCAGATCAGCAGGTTTTAGCAGTATGAAGATCGTGCTTACAGGCTTTATGGGAACGGGCAAGACCTCTGTTGGCAGGGAGCTCAGCAGGAGGCTTGGCTATCCATTCATAGACACCGATGACCTTATAGAGGAGAGGGAGGGTATGCCCATCTCCATGATATTCAAGGAGAAGGGCGAGCCCTACTTCAGAAGGGTTGAGAAGGAGGTCGTGCACGAGGTATCGGGGATGAGGGATGTGGTGGTTGCAACAGGCGGGGGCGTCATCAAGGACAGGGATAATGTGGAGGCCCTCAGGGAGAGGGGCATCCTCATATGGCTTAGGACCGAGCCGATGGTCATACTCAGGAGGGTGATGGCAGAGGGAGGCAAGAGGCCACTGCTTAATGTTGATGAGCCATTGAAGGAGATAAACAGGCTCCTTTCAGAGAGGGAGGCCCTGTATAGGCAGGCCGATATATCGGTTGAGACGAGTTATATAACACCTGGGGAGGCTGCCGAGGAGATAATAGAGATGCTCTGTCTTGATTCCATGGTCGTGGATGTGGGTCTCAGAGAGAGGGGGTATAAGATCATCATCGGCAGGGGGATACTCAAGAGGCTGGGCCTGAGGGTCAGGGAGTTCAGGCCCACAAAGGTGGGTATAATAAGCAACCACAGGATATACACCATTCATGGTGATTCACTCAACGAATCCCTGAGACAGTATGGCATAGAGCCTGAGGTGATACTCATACCTGATGGTGAGGAATACAAGGATATATTATGGGCGTATTACCTCCACGGGAGGTTGCTCCAGTGCAGGTTTGATCGTGGCTCCCTGCTCATAGCATTCGGTGGTGGTGTTGTCGGTGATATAGCAGGCTTTGTCGCCTCCACATATATGAGGGGGATCAGATACATCCAGGTGCCAACGACGCTCCTTGCACAGGTTGATAGCTCTGTGGGTGGCAAGACAGGAGTGAACCATCCAATGGGCAAGAATATGATAGGGACATTTTACCAGCCCTCCCTTGTATTCATAGATATCGCCACGCTCAGGAGCCTGCCTGAGAGGGAGTTTCTTGCCAGTATGGCAGAGGTCATAAAGTACGGCGTTATGGCTGACAGGGGGCTCTTTGATTATCTGAGGGACAACAGAGAGGATATAATGGGGTTCGGTGACTCGCTGATGACCATTATAAAGCGTTCCTGTGAGATAAAGGCCGATGTCGTCTCAAGGGATGAGAGGGAGGCAGGTCTGCGGGCCATACTCAACCTTGGCCATACAGTGGGGCACGCTATAGAGACGGTCACAGGCTACAGCAGGTTCCTGCATGGAGAGGCGATCTCGATCGGGATGTGTGTGGTCTCGGAGATGGCCGCTGAGATGGGTATGTTGGGCAGGGAGGAGGCATCTGATATAAAGGGGCTGTTACAGATGTACAGACTCCCTGTGAGGTTGCCTTCTGACATTGATGTATCAGAGGTCATTAGGGCAATGGAGGTGGATAAGAAGGCGAGGGCAGGCAGGCTGAGGTTTGTCCTGCCCGAGGCTATAGGCAGGGTCAGGATAGTGGAGGATGTGGACAGGGATGTAATCAGGAGGGCACTGGTTAATCACTGAGATGTCGTTTGCCGAGGAACAGAGGATATTCGATGACTTTGTAAGGCGGAGGGGCCTTAAGCACAGCAGGCAGAGGAGGGAGATACTCAGGACCTTTCTCAAGACCGAGAGGCACCTCACCGCAGAGGAGCTCTACAGACTGGTCAAGAAGGGTCTACCCTCGATAGGCTTCTCAACGATCTATCGCACCCTGAAGCTCCTCTGCGAATGCGGGCTGTGCAGGGAGCTGAAGCTTGAGGATGGCACGGTGAGGTATGAACACCTGCATGGCCATGAGCACCATGACCACCTGATATGTGTGAAGTGCGGGAAGTTTGTGGAGGTCGTTGATCCTGAGATCGAGAGGCTTCAGGAGAGGCTGGCGAAGAAGGAAGGGTTTATACTCGAGGGGCATAAGCTGTTGATGTATGGCGTATGCAGGGAGTGCAGGGATTAAAGCTCCCTGCGGCCTTCGAGGGCCTTTGTGAGGGTCACCTCATCTGCAAATTCGATGTCTCCACCGATTGGAAGGCCATAGGCGATACGGGTAATCCTCACACCCATGGGTTTAAGCTGTTCCGAGATATACTGGGCAGTGGCCTCGCCCTTCGTGTTCGGGTTTGTTGCGATGATCACCTCTGAGATATTACCCCTTTTTACCCTCTCTATCAGCTCCCTTATCTTCAGGCTTTCGGGTGTTATGCCGTCTACAGGTGATAGTGCTCCAAGCAGGACATGATAGAGGCCCCTGTATATGCCGGTCCTTTCGATCACTATCAGATTGCTTGGCTCCTCGACCACACATATCCTGGTGTGATCCCTCTTTGGGTCGCTACATATGCTGCACAGGTCGTCCTCTGTGATGCTGAAACACTCCCGGCAGAATCGTGCCCGCTCCTTGAGCTCACGGATGGCCTCTGCTATGGAGATGGCCTCCTCCTTTGGCATGGCCATGATGAAGAAGGCGAGCCTCTGGGCGGTCTTCCTGCCTATGCCAGGCAGTCTCGTCAGCTCATTTATCAGGTTCTCAATGACGCCCTTATGCATCAGCCAAGGATATTGCCGAGACCAGGGATGTTCAGCCCTCCGGTGATCTTGCTCATCTCCTCTGTGACCATCTGCTGTGCCCTCCTCAGGGCCTCATTCGTAGCAGCCAGTATCAGGTCCTGGAGCATCTCTATGTCATCGGGATTGACAACCTCAGGTTCGATCTTTATAGAGACGATCTCCATGGCCCCATTGGCGGTAACGGTCACCATCCCGCCTCCTGCAGAGGCCTCAACGGTCTTCTTTCGGGTCTCCTCCTGGATCCTGCTTATCTCCTGCTGCATCTTCTGTGCCTGTTTCATGAGATCTCCAAACATCTTCCTTGACATATACTCCTCCTATCCTTATTCTTGTTTGTCAGAATTCTTGAGTGGTCTTACCTCGACGATGGAGCTGTTAAACAGCCTTATCACCCCCTGCACAACCGGATCTGCTATGACCCTCTCCCTTATGCTCTTGTTGTTTCCTCTGGTCTTCTCTTCAGGGAGGTCTATGATCTTGAGGTTGAGCCTCTTACCAGTGATACGGTATAGCCCTTCCTCGATCAACGGGGTCTTGTCCTTTATCAGCCCTGCGAGCATGGACATCCCGCCATTGAAGCCAATGGTGAAGTCCTTATCAGATACGTCCACGGCTCGGGCGTGCATGAGCTTTCCTGCGAGCAGGTGATCCTCGGAGTCGATCGTCTCCACCAGGGCCTGCCAGATACCATCACGATCGTTTATGTCGGTCCCCCTGTCTGGTGGAGCTGTTGAGGGCCTCTGCCTCTCCTCTGCAGGCTCCTTCTCCTCTTCTGCTGCTGGTGTGGATGGTGTGGCATCACGGGATGTGCTGAGGTTATCAAGCCTCTTCAGTATATCAGAGACCGAAGCCATCCCTTTTATAAATGACATCCTGAGCAGGCCGAGCTCGAGCGTATACCTGGGGTTTTGGGAGGTTCTGACCTCGGGCTCAAGCCTCAGGAGCTCTGTCATGAGGAGTGTCAGTTGTTCTACACCAAGGCCTGAGGCCTGTGATCTCAGCCTCTCGATCTCATCCTCCGTGAGTTCGAGTATGCCACCTGCATCCTTTGTGATCTTCACTATCGTGAGGTTCCTGAAGTGTTCTATGAGCTCCCTTATGAGGAACCTCATGTCATAACCCTTATCTGTTAGCCCCTTTATAAGGGAGATGGTCTTCGAGGTGTCACCATCTATAATGGCGTCTGATAGGGCCTGGATGACCTCGGCATCAGGCAGACCAAGGATCTCCCTCACCTCATCCACGGTGATCTCCTCGCTGAATGATGAGATCTGATCCAGCAGTGTCAGTGCGTCCCTCATACTGCCGTCAGCCGCCCTTGCTATCATCTCCAGGGAGTCATCCCTTATCCTTATACCCTCACCCTTTATGACCTCTCTGAGCTGGCTCATTATTATGTCCTTTGGTATCTTGCGGAATGCGTGGTGCTGGCATCGGGAGTGGATGGTAGGGGGTATCTTCTTTGGCTCGGTTGTCGCAAAGATGAATATCACATGCGAGGGGGGCTCTTCAAGGGTCTTAAGCAGTGCGTTGAACGCGGATGTGCTGAGCATGTGGACCTCATCGATTATATATACCTTATACCTCCCGCTCGAGGGGGCGTATTTGACAGACTCGCGGAGCTCCCTTATCGAGTCAACCTGTGTGTTTGATGCACCATCGATCTCGATCACATCGACCGATGTGCCCTCTGTTATGGAGATGCACTGGTCGCAGACGCCGCATGGCTCGCTTGTGGGCCCATTGACGCAGTTCAGTGCCTTGGCGAGTATCCTTGCAGTTGAGGTCTTCCCAACGCCCCTCGGCCCTGAGAAGAGGTAGGCGTGGACTATCCTCCCCGAGGAGAGTGCGTTCTTCAGGGTGTGGACTATTGTGTCCTGACCCCTGAGGTCATCAAATATCCTGGGTCGCCATTTCCGTGCAAGGACGATATAGCTCATCTGTGGAACTTTTTTAAACAGCCACGCCTTCAGGTTTGCCTGCGGCACCCAGGATAACTGCTTACCGTTGCTTCCTCCCGGACCTGGCGGGGTTCACAGCATCCTGTTGCACAGGGCCCGAAGGCCTGGCTGTATCAATTGACAAGTGACGGAGAGGGAGGGATTCGAACCCTCGGTCCCGATCTTACTCGGGACACACGATTTCCAGTCGTGCCCCTTCAGCCAGCTCGGGCACCTCTCCATGATATTCTTGTCTATTAAGTGTAACATAATGTGGTCATTTAATCATCGCACAGACCGTGCCCCTTCAGCTGCTGTGAATGTCTCATCGCGTGGCGGAGGAGGCAGGATTTGAACCTGCGTCCCGATTACTCGGGAAGCGGTTTTCGAGACCGCCGCCTTAAGCCACTCGGCCACTCCTCCAAAGGAAGTAAAATCAGGAGACGGTTATAGTTGGTCTCTTCTTAAATTTACAAAGAACCTCTTTAACATCTCACTGCATTCATCCTCGAGGATGCCTGATGCAACCTCCACCTGATGGTTCAGCCCCCTGTCGGACAGCAGCCTGAATCTGCTCTCCACCGCACCATACCTTGTGTCCCTGCATCCATATACAAGCCTCCTGAGCCTTGCATTGATCATCGCACCGGCACACATTATGCACGGCTCCTTTGTCACATACAGTGTGGCATCATTCAGGCGCCACCTCTCCATCCTTGATGCCCCTGCCCTTAATGCGATTATCTCTGCGTGGGCGGTTGGGTCGTTCAGTGCCTCCTTTGCATTGTGTGCACTCGCTATGACCTGGCCATCGATCACAAGCACCGCTCCAACAGGGACCTCTCCCTCCGCGAAGGCCTCCTCGGCCTCCCTGAGGGCGTGTCTCATGAAGTCCTCGTCTGTCCTTCCATTGTTGCCACCTACACTGCGAGGGAGGCAGACAGGACAGTAGTATTCTCCCATATCAAGGCTGCATATATGGCCACATTCAGGACAACATATGCATTTATCAACGGGTCTGTTACAAACCTCACATCTCTCCATCCCTAATAAGTTTAACATATCAGTCCAATTTTTATGGGACAGCAGGGCCGGTGCTCAATCTGAGGAGTATGGCCCTGACCGTGCGCGAGGGATTGTAGTGGTTTGACCTCGCTATGGTGAAGGAGTCGAACAATGGCTTGATGATCACCCTGGTGAGGATATAGAGGATGTTCAAAAGCAATGCATGGTGTATGCCCCTGTCCTTTGCAGGTCTGTTGAGATGCCGTATCAGGAGGCGTGGTATATAGGGGGTGATCAGGAGGAGCCTGTCGAGATAATGGTCGTGTTCCGGTCTGTCCAGTCCTGATATACCTGCCTGTTCGGCCATCTCCCTGAGCGGGGTGCCTGGTATAAATGTGAAGGGGAGGGTGTGGATTATAAAGGGTTTTTTCAGGCCTGACATTATATTTATGGCCTCTATCCGGTCTTCATCGGTCTCAAGAGGGTTGCCTGTGAGTATCTCGTATGAGGCAGCCACCCTTGAGTCAGACAGTATCTCGGAGCTCAGCACCAGGTATGAATGGCTTATCCTCCTCTGGAAGAACTCCCTGTTGACCCTCTCACTACAGCTCTTGATGTCCACTGTCACCATGATGAGCCCTGCCTTCCTCAGGCGCATGAGCTTGACCCTGTCGAGTGTCTGCGGGTCTACCCTCAGCATGAATGGCAGACCTATATGCCTCCTGTACTCCTCCGAGAACCTCTCTATCCACTCCCTGTTATGCAGGAGAAAACAGTGGTCCTCAAAGCCTATGTACCTGATCCCGCCGTATCCCTTGACACCCTTTAACTCTTCAATACAATCCCCCACCGTCCTCTCCCTGAAGAGGCCGCCATATGTATCAGCAAGATAGGCATTGGCACAGTATCCACAGCTGAACGGGCATCCCCTTGTGGTCACTGTCAGGTATATCCTGCCATTATGGAGGGAGTATCTCCTGAAGACCTCGGGTGTCTTCCTCAGGTTATAGATACTACCCCTATAAAGACAATAGATATACTCAGGCATGAACTCCTGCTTGGGGAGGTCGGCAGGTTTTACAGGCGGGCTGACCCTCTCACCACCGTATATCCTTCCATCCCTGAGCAACCATATGCCGGGTATATCAGGGACATCGGTGCTGGACCTGCTCTTCAGGTGATCCAGGAGCGATACGATCGGGTATTCACCCTCTCCCACGCATATATAATCCGCATGCCTCAGACATTCCTCAGGATAGAGGGTTACATGGACACCTCCCCAGAGTATCGGGATATCGAACTCCCTGCGGATGAGGGAGGTGAGCATGGCTGTGTTATGGAAGTCTGTGGACATCAGGCTGAAGCCTATCAGGTCAGGGTCATACTCCCTGATGAATCCTTCTACAGGTGGGATCAGTCTCTGCTCATTATAGCCAGGGAGGATGAGTATCCTTGTGTCATATCCTGCCCTTGTGATACTTGAGGCGATGTATTTCAGGCCTATAACATGCACATCCTCCTGGAGTGTGATGAGCAGACACCTCATACTTTAGTATATAACAAACCAGGGGTATATTCATCATCCCTTTAGTAGATACTCCCTCAACCATCCACCCTTCTGTCTCATATTGAGATTGCTCAGCTCCTTTGCAGCCCTTTCGAGGCTTATCCGCTCATCTGATAGGTCCTTATATATCCTGTCTGCCTTCTTCCTCCTCTTTACCGCATCGCCTATGTCCATGAATGATTCGATGGCATCTATCACCTTCACCATGAGGCCTGACCTCGGGTGTATCCCTGCCCTCTCCTTCACCCACTTCATCTGATTCTCAAGGTTGGACAGGGTGACCGTCAGCTCTGCCTGTGCCTTCTCGTTCTGTGCATGGGGCAGTGTCCTTGCCTTCTCGATGGTCTCCCTGACGAACTCCTCACACAGGATACCGAAATCCTGAAACACGGAGAGGCTGGACAGGGCCTCCTCAAACTCCTTCTCATCCCCTTTAAGTAGCTGGGTGCAGTAGTGGTGACATTTGTCCCATGCCTGCCACCTGTAAACAAAGTCCATACCCGTGCCCTTTATATTCTGTATGCCCATGATGCGGTTGTGGAGTCCAGGGGGCGTCTCCTCTGTTATGATGTTTATTATCGTGTTGCCACTTGCATGAGGGTCCCATATGACGTGTATCTTTTTATTGAACCATCTCCACATGGTCTCCCTGAACTCGGCCTCAAGCCTTTCATCCCCTGATGACCCTGCCTCCCTGACCTTCTTGATCAGGGATTCATATTCCCTGTTCATATCACTGTAGTCTCTTATGTGTCTTATTATCCCCTCGCTGTAATCCCCGTATCCAAGCTCATTCAGCCTCTCCCTGAGCCTGTCTAAATCATCGGACATGGAGACAAGGGCCTCTATCTGTTCATCCGGTTTAATCCCTATACCAGAGAGCATGGCCCTTAACCTGTTATCCACCTGCTCCTTTGTTATCGGTATCCTTAGTCTCCTTGCCAGTCTCTCCACGACCGACTCGGGTGAATGTGAGGCTGAGGGGCCTGACCAGGGGGATATGCGTGAGATATAGTCGTCCCATGCCTGTCTGATGTATCCAAGCAACCCCTTCAGGTTCGTCCCGATGAGGAAGTGTCTGTCTGCACTTATGTCCTCAACGATGATCCTTGCAAATACCTGTGATCTGGCGATCCTGTCAGCCCTGTTGTTGACAACGGTGCTGATCAGCTCACCTGGCCTGTTCATGTAGTCATGATCCCTGAACCCCATCCTTGCCCAGTTGGTGAGGCATCCATACCGTTCATTCGCGGACATACCATTGACGAACTCAAGCCTCCTTGTCCTTACAGGTGCAGGAGGGAATGCCTTGAGCACCCCGATATCAGGGATCACCCTGTCCGCCATCTCCTTTATGGCAAAGTCCCTGTCTATGCCCAGCTCGTCGGCAAGGGCTAGGACGAGCGCGATGTTGTAGGGATGCTCTTCATACGGGAACCTCTCCATGATGTCAGGGGTCAGGAGGCCGGCATCAAGCCAGTTTACAAACCTTACCCTCGTCCCGAGCTTCTTTGCAGCCTCTGCAAGGATGGGTTTCATCTCCTCCTCACTGCTGAGGAGGATCGCCGACTCAGGTATAAACTCGGTCATGACCTCTGCTATATTGATCCCTGCAGGCCCCTGGATGTCCTCGTGATCAGGGTATGTGTTTGTTATTGTGGATATATCATCCCTCGCCCACTTTCTCTGGAGTATCCTCACATATGAGGGTGTCAGACCCATACATTCCCAGAGGAAGACGTCGCACCTGAGTTTCTCGGCAAGCCGCATGAGGTTGTCCTGCTCCCATATGGTTGCCTTGTCATAGGGACGGAAGATAAAGAGTTCCGTGAGCTTGCTGAACTGGGTGCTGTAGAGGAAGAAGGCCTCACACCCGGTGGTCTTTGATATAAGGCTGTAGCCAAGTGCATTTATCAATGCTGCCTTGAGCCTCTCGGTGCCTGACTTCCCTCTGGTGCCCCAGCCCCCTATGACGAGGGGGAAGTTCGTCCTGGCCCTTCTTATGGTGATGCTCTGGAAGATGATGCTGAGGACAAAGGCTATTATGATGATACCTGTGAAGACGGCGAGCTCATAGAGGGAGTTCTTGTATACAGAGAAGAAGTAGTCCTTTATATTATTCAGTATATCAGGGCTCAGGAATCCTATCACAGGCACAAAGAACCTCCTGACAGCAGGATCCACAGGTGTCTCCTCTGTCCTCAGGGTCCACCCTGTGTGTGTGATCTTGAAGCCGAGCTTTGATATGGCCTCGATGTAAGCAGATGGCTTGAGCTGCATATCCTCATGCCAGTTTCTCAGCCTCGCATAATGTGCAAACCTGAGGGTGAGCTTCAGATATGCCTTCAGCCTCTTGAATAATGAGTCAGGTGGTTTTATCTCTGTGATACCCTCACTCGTGTATAACCTTACAGGGCCTTTATAGCCACGCCTCAGGGAGGAGATCAGTTCATCAACCAGGGGCAGGTATGGCCTCCAGCCTCCCTCTGAGGATATGTATAACGGCTCTCCAGGGACCTTTGTCTCGGTGAGTTCTGCCATAATGGAGGAGGGGATGTGTATGTTGCCATAGAAGCACCTCCCTGTTGTGTGTGGAAATGCCTGTCTCTTGTCAGGTGATGGGTGCAGGAATTCATGGATGAGCCTCCAGAGTTTGAACCTGAAGACAGGCCCTTTTGTAATAAAGTATCTGCCTGTTATCTCCCTGCCAAGGTGGTATTCGAACTCCTCCTGACTCATCAGGGAGAGCACCCTGCACAGCCTCTCCTCTCCGAACTCCCTGATGAGGTCAGATGGGAGGTATCTCTTCTTCCCCCTCTCAAGCCCTTCCAGTTCGGTCTCCAGTATCTTTATCAGCCTCTGTGCACCGGTGTCATACAGGCCCCACAGCCTCTCCCTGCATCGTGATGCCCAGCGTCTCACAGGGATGCTTTCAGCGTTCTGGTGTAACCACTCCACCTCCTCCTTTATGGTGTTGAACCACTCCATGGCCATGTATTTATCGAGCGTGTTCAGCGCTGCCTCTGATGTCCTCACCACGGCCTCAAGGCCTGCCCGCTGGACGAACTCGTCCTTTTCGTTCCTGAGGCTCTCTGTGATGATCATGAGCATATCGTCAAATAGCTCGCCTGTCTTGATCACATTCTCTATCTCAAGCAGTGCCATGGCCCTGACCTGGGGCGAGGGGTCTTTGATGGCGAGCCTGTATAGCCACTCCCTTACATAATCTGCCGGTGCCTCTATCAGGGCGTGTGGCAGGGCCTGTCTCACATAGGGTGAGGGGTCCTCTGATGCCACGGGTATGAGGTCAAGGAGCTGGGGGAGCCTCCTGAGGTTGTTACCAAGCAGCCTTACGCAGTGCCTCCTCACAAAGAGGTCATCACCCCTCTGTGGCTCCTCAAGCCTCCTCCTGAGGGCCTTTACGAATGATGATGGTGAGAGGCTCTCAAGGAGGTCAAGGGCCTCACGCTGGATCCAGACGTCCTGGTTGATATCGAGTGCGGAGCGGTAGATGTACTGGAGTATGCTGTCCTCCACAGCACCCTCCTGATACTCCTGGGGCATCGCCTTGAGTATCCTGCTCATGGCCCTGAAGGCGTTTAGACGGATGTTGGTCGGCACCTCATAGGAGAAGAAGGGGGTCAGTAGCTGTTCGATCTTGAAGTGGCGCCAGAGCCTTCTATAACCGAGCGCCTCACCATGTATGGAGATGAAGTCAGCGGCTATCCTGCCGAGGCAGTCAAGGCTGAGGGCGATCATCTTCTCTGTCTCAAGGAGTATCCTCCTGTATCTATCCGTGACGGCATCCTGGCCGAACCAGCGATTGAATGCACGCCTGTCGCCCTTCAGTTGCCTTGGTGATGCACCAAGGTCCCTGGCATACTCAAGTATGTGTCTCCTTATGTCCTCGGTCGTGACGAGGCTCTGGAGGCCCTTTATGAACTCAAGGTGCTGCTTCTTCAGCTCCTCTGTCCTTGAGAGCTTGGTTTTTATGTTGTATGAGAGGAAGGCTATGAGCTCCCTCTGGAGCTCTGTGCGTTCATCAGGCAGTGGCCTGTCCGAGGCAGAAAGCCAGCTGAGGAATTCGTTGATGATCCCCTCTATCCTCCTTGCCTCCATCTTTGTGAAGAATGGAGGCATGCCGGTGATCAGTAGCTCCTTTACCCTCTCTAACCCCTCTGCCTCTACCCTCATCTCAAGACCTCTTTTATTATCCTGTTGTTCTCCTCCTCATAGGAGATATGCATCTGCCGCAGATCCCTGAAGCCTGTCTCTCCATAGGCAAAGTCCCTGTACCCCCTTGCCCTGCTGAGGTGGATGCTGAGATAGAACCTGCCCGAGAAGCGGTTGATATTCAGGTGCCAGATGAATCTCAGTCCAGCCTCCACCCTCTTATAGAGGTTCAGCCACCTCTCAAATGATAGATCGAGCCCAATCCTCCTTGTGGTTATGTGGTCGCCCCTGTCCCTGTCAGGCAGGTAGTGCGTCTCCTGATACGAGAGGCCTGCCTGGAGGGGACCAATGAGCTGTCTCCAGCCTGCCTCGAGGCCGATGTTGTCAGGCCTGAGGGGGTTCAGGTCTTCATTGAGCACGACCTCTCCATGGAGTGAGATTATGCTGTCGAGCCATGGTCTGTAGAATAATGTGTCAGAGGCCCTCAGGCCGTATCTATGCTCTGCCTTATAAGGCGTGAATATATCCTGATCCACATCCTGGGGGCTGTAACCATTGTGGTCATCCATGCTCATCATCCTCAGGAAGGCGGCGATAGAGGGGGTGTGGTATGTCTTTGTCCCCAGCTCCTTCCTGTCTATGACAGAGGCATCCATGTTCAGGGAGTATTCATACCCTCCATCGATCGTGGGCCTCTGGACATACAGGGATGCATTGAGGTTATAGTTGTAAGGTGTCTCCAGGGGCCTGTATGTGATGTGTCCTGAGGCACCGATGACAGGCCCTCCATGCTCCCTTATACGGCCAAGGAGCCTGAACCTCTTCAGGTTCCTTGAGGGTTCGTCAAAGAATCTGTGGGTGAGTCTGAATTCGATGAACTCCTCCATCCTCTCCTCTATCTCCACCTGCCTCCTCTTTACAAAGGCACCTGTTATGCTCCACGTCCCGTCCTCCTGTGAGCCAAGGGGGATTGCGTCATCAAATTCAAGGTGTCTTATCACAGGTGGCCCGTTCACCCTTACAGAGGGCCTCTCGGCCTCTTTATACTCAACGACAAACCTCCTGCGTGGTGTCAATGGCCTCTCAGGTGCAGGCACCCTCCTGTAGAATCTGTACAGGGCCTCTCTCCAGGAGCCTCCTGGGTAGAAGTCGATGGTGTGGAGGCCTTCGTCTATACCCATGAAGCTCATGGTCTGTTGACCGTTGACCCTCTTCTCTATATAGAGCATCAAAGGCCCCTGAACCGCAATGGTCACAGGCTCATCCTGCGTTGCGAGGTAGTATCGCCTCTCGATCGTCTTTATCAATGGCCTCTCTTTGCCCTGGGCGTCCTCCCACAGCCTGACACGGAGGAACTGGTTTGTCACAGGCCTGTTTATACCTATCCTCAAATAGTGCTCCCCCTCGCCGACCCTGAGGTGGAGCCTCACGATCCTCTTGCCATCCTCACCGATCCGCAGATCCCTCACCCTCTCGCCGTCGATCTCAAAGGATATTCCCATGGGCTCAATCGGAAGGTATGCGATGCCCTCAAGCGATATCTCTGCCTCTATATCCTTCTCCCTGAGGTTTTTCATGTCCAGGACGATCCTCTCATAGCCATAAAGCAGTTGTTCTCCTATCATGAGTGGTCGTAGCATCGATGTCCTGATCCTCATCTCAGGCACGGATGATGCCTCACCTGTTGTCCTCAGGATCCTGATCCCTGCTGAGCTCAGTATGTCCTCAAGCAGGACGAGCCTGGTCTTCCTGTAGAACCTGCTGATCAGCCTCTTAAGCCTGGGGATGTGGCGATTATTTATGAATATCTCCTCTGCCCTCTTGAGATTGGAACCGAATGATCCAGGTTCATGCTCTGCCTTCCACAGGAGCTCGATCATCTCCCTTATGGGCTCCTGACCGTATCGATCCCTTATGGAGAGTAACGGGGAGGCCTCGGTCTTTACAAAGACCTCATCGATGATAGACCTTATCAGCTCCCTGAGGCCACCACCTGTGATGGCAGAGAGTGTATCTATGCTGAGGGGTGGGAGTATGGAGACCCTTACCTCGGGCTCGGCTGAATACAGGCTTACAAGCAGGGGGATGGTGTCTGAATACACCTCAATGTGGTGGAGGCCTTCTGTCACATCATACGCGAGCATAACCCTCTGCCCTGCCTTTAGTCCCCTCCTTCCTGAGACCATGAAGGTGTCTGAGGGGAGGTTGTCTATCAGGGGATAATGCCTTGCCACGCCATTGTCCCTCAGCTCTATCCATCCGTTGTATGCATCGGCAGGCCCTTTGTCGAAGAGGGGCCTCACCTCTATCCTGAGCCTTGTCGGTCCGTAGACCCTGAATCTCACGGTCCTTCCCTTTTTAGACAGGAACATCCTGTGGTACAGGTTTCTTGCCCTGTTGTAGAGGATGAGGGCGCCAGAGGAGTCGATGAGGAGTTCATCGGCGGTCCTCCATCTGAATGGCCCTGGATGGGCCTTCTGCCACCTCTGCCACCTCTTTATCAGGGCATATATATCCCTGTCACCCGCATTCCTGAGACCCCTGTATATTGAGTCTGCCTCAACCATGGAGTTATACCACTCAATGCCCTCTCCCCCTGCCTTCATGAACAGGTCGAGGGCCTCCCTGTACCTTCCCTGCCTGAGCATACTCTTCGCCATCCAGAGGTTCCTCTCTTCGGGTGTCCTGAGCCTCTCTATGAGGAGGTTAAATGCCTGCCACCATGACTCAACAAGGCATGCCCTCAGGAGGGCCTGGACAGGCTGGGACTCCTCGGGTAGCAGGAGGCCTGCCTTGAGTGCCATCTCGTACTCACCCTCATCTATGAGCAGTCCGAGGAACTCAGGGAGTATGCTCATATCATGGGTCTTCAATATATAGGTGGAGTACAACCCGATGAGCCCTTCGTCATCTCTGACCTCTTTATAGTAGTCTGAGAGCCTGTGGAAGGCCTTGTTACTTATCTTCTTGGATCGTGAATATACAAAGAGCCCCTTCAGGATGTTCTCCATAAGAAAGTGCTCTCCAGCAGACCTCAATATATCGGCCTGTAATAACTCCAGCCTCTCCCTATCGATCCCCTCTGCCTGATACAGGAGTGGCTGCAGTCTCTCAAGGGCACCGATGTATCTGCCTTCTTTATAGAGCCCTATCACGGTATCAAGGGTATCATTGGAGGCCCTATATGCGTTGTCGTTCGGGTTTGACTCTGGCTTTGCGATGCCTGCCTTGAACCTCCTTGCCCTTGACTCGATGAGCCGATACAGGGGGATGAGGTCATTGAGCATCTCGATCCTTATAATATCCTCCATCTCAAGGAACCTCATGGGGAGGTATATCCTCTCTCCTGGACGGAGGGTATTTATATCCCCTATGTGGGGGTTGAGTATCCTGAACCTCTCTATATATTCGTTGTATATCTCGCTCGCCTTCAGTCCCATCACCCTCCTGAGTATACCCTCAAGGGTGTCACCTGGCATTATCGTATAGATATGGGGGAAGCCCCAGTGCTGGCTGTGCCTCAGCCTTTTGATCGCACCCTCACCATATCTTATGAGTTCATACAGGAGCTCTGACCGCGCCGGGATTGACTTTATATACCTCATGTATGCACTCGGGGGGAGGCTGTAGGGCCTTGATACCCTGAGCTGCAGGGATACAAGGGGTGTGCTGCTGCCTTCCTTCCATAGCCTTATTGTCCTTGTGTCTTCAGGAAGGGGTATCTCGATGTATCCTGCATCGATAAGCCGAGATGGTGGCCTCAGGGATGAGAACCTTCCACTGAGTGTGGGGGGCATAGCACTGTATTGCATGGATGAGAGCATCCTCAGTGCCTCCTCGGACTGTGTGGGCATGAGATCGTCCTCTCCTGTCTCCTCTGCTTTTAGTCTCAGTATCCTTGGGGCCCTATCATCCATCTGTAACATCAACACGGTGCCTTCCATCCCATCCTTCCCAACCACTATCCTCAGGAAGGATGGTGATGGCCTCTCAGGGAGATGGTATGTGAGTGGGTCGTCCCTGTGGTTGGAGAGCCCCGTGAAGACAGAGGAGGGCAGGAGGCTCAGGGTGTCCTCAAGGTGTTCTGGATGGAGGAGGATATCGGATGGCTGGTCTGGATCCCTCAGTGATCGGGTTATGAAGTAGTAGAGCCTGTTTCCTGCGGATGGGGCCTGGCTGTCAGATGGTATGTCCCTGTAGAAGGTGTGTGATAGATAGTATAGGCGTGCAATATCTGAGGCATCGTGGATATCCCTGGTGATATCCCTTAAAAGCATCGTCCCAACGATCCCGCCCTCATACAGGGTGTTGTCCTTTATGAGGGCGTATGTCAGGGATTCTGAGAGGCCTGGTGAGGGGGTGTCGTTGATCAGGTCAAAGAGCCTGTGTCTGTCCACACCCCATGGAGACTTCCTGAGCAGAGGAGGGAGTCCCAGCCGTCTGACATCCCTTGCCCTGATACATGGTTCATTTATGGACAGGAGGTGGTCAGGCTCATCCCTCCTGAGGAGCCTTATGTAGAGTATCGCATCTGACTCTATGGTCAGATCATGTTCTCCCTCAGGTATATTCATAAAGTCCCTCTGTCTCCTCCCGATGGTCTGTTCCTTTCCGTCCACATAGACAGGTGTGGTTATGTAGGGGAGGGTTTCATGGTCCAGGTTCTTGAATATCATCCCGTCTATCCTTACCTGTATGTGGTATGGCTGTAGCCTCACAGGATCAGAGGGGTTATAGAGGAGCATGCTCTCAAGGGAGAAGGTGGCACCACCCTCCACCCTTACAGTGATGGGTCTGTAGGGCATAAGGAGATAGAAGGCCTCTGAGGGGTGTTTATCAGCCATGCCTATCCAGACCCTCTCGGTGGGTAACCCTATCAGGTTCCTGTAGGGTGCAACCTGATCTATGTATTCGTGCCTTGAATAAAAGAGCCCTATCTCCACCCCCTTCCTGCAGGTGCCCTCGATCATCACGACATAGGAGAGCTTCTCAGGAGGAGTGATGAGGATGGACCTCTTTTCGTGATCCATAGTGTATGGATATGTGATGTACAGACCTGAGCCGTTTGAGAGGTATATGCTTGGCTCATCTCCATTGAAGGCCCCACGGATATTGTATATCCTCAGAGAGCTGCCCTTATAGAGCCTTACCCTCACATAGTCTCTACAGCCGAGGCTGACCGTGTGGAATCCGTATTCTCTGTTATAAGATGGTCTCTTGCCATCGAGCCACGGCTCCTTATCCTCTATGTTGTCCCATCTGAGGGGGATATGGAACTGTGCGTTCAGCCTCAGCGCGGTCTCATCAATCGCCCCTCGGGCACTGAGGGGAAAGAGGACGAGGATCATGATTATGAAGAGTCTCGTCACTGGATGAGGCATCCCTCGAATCCCCTGTAAAGTGATCTATCATTTACCAGCCTGTCCCGTATCGCCCTGCTCATCTCTATATGCACAAAGCCATTGAAGCCCATCTCATTCAGTATCCCTGCGATCGAATTCTTTCGCCCCCCAAGCTCCCTTACATCGTATGGATAGAGGTTCACTCTCTCTCCCATGCTATTTTTGAGACACCTGTATATAGTGGTGGTTATGGAGGAGGCGGTCGATCTGCCAGAGCTTATAATCACATCACTCTCCCTCCCTGATGGCGTCTTCCTCTTTGCCCTTGAGAAACCATGTAGCTGGATTATATAGCCTGATGGATGGGTCTCTGCGAATGTCTTTGCAAACACGGTGAAATAGCTTTCCCTGATGTGTGCCATGTCTGCATCAACGGTGGTGCCACTGTCTGAATACTGCCGTCTTACGGTATTGAATATCACGGCCTCTGCCCTGCTATCAAGGAACAGCCTGAGGCCGATCTTGCGGGTGTGGATGTCTGTGAATGAATGTGGCACCTGTATGACAAACCCCCTGTAATCCTCAAGCCTGAATATCATGAGCCCCCTGCCTGTCTTCCTCTCATCCTCCATGAGTATTATGAGCCTTTCACCGTCATGGCTTATCTGGATGGGCCTGAGGCCGATCTTCCTTGACAGTGCCTCCACCCTCTCGTTCAGTACCCCCCTGAACAACGATCCAAGGAGGGTCTCTGCATCCTTCAACTCCTCATCTGTTGGGGGGATATATATACCACCCTTAAATGCATCAGAGAGGATGCCCTCTATATCCGAGACCTCACCCCTTAATGGCAGGATAAGGATTGTTATGATGGTCAAGACACTAATATATATCCTCATAGTGTAAGGCCCTTTCATTGTAGAATCTGAACTCCTCATACTCACCAGGGGTGACCCTGTGGAGGGAGATGTAGCCCGTGCCTGAGACAGGCCTGAACTCTATCGTGTATTGGCCCTGTGGCAGGTCATCCCCTATCGGGATAAAGAATAACTGCCCTGGCTGGAGGCGTATGCTTCGGGCGTGTAAAACGGAGAGAGACCCTGAGTTATCAGGTCTTATGCTGAATCGCCTCCTGAGGAATGTCCATTTATTGAATGGCCTGAAGCCTGCCTGCCTGATGGCCTCTATGCTCACATCGATGATGCTCCTCTGATCACTCCCTGAGGGCGCATAGAACCTGACACTGAGGATGTCCTCAATGGGTTTATCCTTCGTATATATAAACCTGAGCCCCTCCCTCTTCAGCCTGTTTGTGAGTCTCTTGAAGAGCACAGGGCCACCCTGATGATATATGTTGTTTATATAGAATCCTCCAGCACGGGTGGTCTCAATCCGTATCCTGTGTTCACCTCCCTTTACAGGGGGTAGTCTCACCTCCCCTGTCCTTCCGTAGAGGGTCCTATCCAGTGCAGGGAGACCATCTATATACACCCTCAATCCTGCCTCGCCCTCTTCCCTGAATATATATAGTAGCCTCAGGGGTATCATCTCAAGCCCCTTGATCTCCCTGACGGTGATGTTGTGTTCTGCCCCTGGCTCTAAAGGGAAGTAATAATCAGGTGATAGCCTCTCAGGTCTCACCACCTTTATCTCATCTGTAAGGACATAGTATGCCTGGTAGTCGCCCACAGGTGTATAGTCCTCCCAGGCGTATCTGCCCTGTATCAGCTCCTCCCTCCTCTGGGGTGGTCTCCTGTTTATAATGATTATCATGGATCGGGCATCGTATATGAGTGACCAGTACCTCTCGGGCCTCAATGCATACCAGGATGGCTCCTTCTCCTCGATGGGTGTTGATGGTAGATAGTCCTCAGGGACCCTTGTGGTCTTGGCCATCCCCTCCGGCCTTGTATAGCCTGCCACCAGCACCTCTGTAGTGGATGACAGGACCATCCTCCTTGCCTCGGATGGCAGATAGAAATAGTATTCCTGTGGCTCTGAGACCTCGACATCAGGATAGTTCCCTGACAATACATCATAGCCTGATGGGATGGGATTGAGGGGGAGGCTGCCTGTGTGTATTACCCTGTTGTCCTCATTTAGTATCTCGTATCTTACATGTGTGTCAGGCACGATGCCCTTCCTCAGCAAGACCCTGAGCGTGAGCTTGAAGGGCGTGGGGGTCTTGTTATGATGGGATATACGGAATGTCACGGGTCTATCGTGGCTGGTGATGAATGTCCTTATATAGATGGGCTCGGGTGTTATGTCCGTCACTCCTTTATCATTTATAAGGAAGACCTTCATCCCGACAGGGTCCTCACTGTAGATATCTATGAGGCCTGTGTCGAAGAAGGACTCCATCGTCGTCTCCTCCCTGCTCCTCCATCTGATGGTCCTCTCAATATACTGATCTATCCCCCTCCCGTACCAGGAGAGCCTCAGGTCATGGGGTTGTTCTGTTGAGTTGTTGTGGAACTCCATCCTGATCCTGCCCCCTCCTTCCGGAACAGGGACGGTTACATGATGCCCTTCTTTTATGAACACGCCTATCGGTGGGATGTATACATCCACTTCTTCTGCCTCAACCTCCTTCAGGACATATAGCTTTCTTGAGATGAAGTCCCTTCCCTCAGCGCCCAGTGGGCCAAGGGGTCTCCACTGGCGCTGTAGGAGCTGTTTCTTCTCAAACTCTGTCAGGAGCTGTGGTGGATAGACATTACCCATTGCCATCCTCTCCTTCTTCTTCTCGCTGAATCGCCTCCACATGTAGCCGGGCACCTCTTTTTTTGGTTCATACCTTATATAGACCCTTATGCACACGTCTCTTATATCCCTGTCCTTCTTTATGAGTTTGAACCTTATGGCATCAGCGTCACCGAGGCTGGAGATGTTTATCCTGAACTCCCTTGAATCTGCAGGTATGAGGTCTGGTTCTGTGTAAAAGGATGAGGTGAACTCCCCCCACCTTTCATTTCTGTAGAATGTCACCTTTGAACGGAGATGGTGTGTCCTGTCTATGAGCACCTCTCCATCTCCACCTGTTATCTGATACCTGAGTGTATACCACCAGTCCCTGTCTCCCTTGAGGTCTATACGCCTTGGGAGGTTTGCATTTGTTACGACCCTCAGGAGCCTGCCCCTGAACTCAAAGGGGAAGACCAGCCATCCATCCTCTGTTATCACATAGGAGAGGCTGATGGTGGACTCTTCTATCATCTCCCTGTTGACATATGCCCTGATCTTCTTGCCCGTAACAATAAAGTAATAAAGGGGTAAGAACCTGTAGAGGAGGTAGATGATAACGAGTCCTGCTATGAAGAGCTTAATATACCTCAAACTCCCCCCTGAATTTTAAGAATCCTGCCTTTGTGTCTATAAATCGCGAGACCTCCCTCCTGTGCAGTGTCTCCCTGCTCAGAGTGATCTCTGCCTCGGGTTGCCTTGGCAGGAGGTTGGCGACCATGACGAGCCTGTCGGTGAAATAGACAAAGAGGAAGGACTGTTTTGTATTTATGTCGATGACCCTCCTGAGCCTGAAGAGCCTCCAGCCTGACCTTATGTTATACAGCTCAACGATATCCTGGGTCTCAGCGTATCTCTTTATGGCCTCGATCATTGGCGACGGCACTATGGAGGAGTCCCCGATGAGGCCTGAGCCCATTATATAGCTATACAGGTCAGCCTCTGTGGTCGGGATGCCGAGGGCCCTGAACTGGGCATTCTGCCATCTGTTTTCGGTCTGTTGTCTGTAGGTGGTCCTTGCAAAGGGCGAGAGCCACAGGATGGCGAACTCCTTGTTTGAGGTCTGATCGATGTAGAACAGTGGTGGTGTGAAGCTCGTCTCATACCCTG
This sequence comes from Nitrospirae bacterium JdFR-81, assembly GCA_002011735.1. Taxonomy (GTDB): domain Bacteria; phylum Nitrospirota; class Thermodesulfovibrionia; order UBA6902; family UBA6902; genus JdFR-81. Next base: position 22,640 of record MTOQ01000007.1, read on the forward strand.
ATGTCTCCTCCCTTCCATCCACAAAACCGCTCCTCAGGCCATCCTCATCCAGTATATCTATCAATGCCCTGCCAAGCGGGCTGAGGGCGTCCCTCTGCATGATGCCGCTGTCAAAGGTGAGCAGGACATCCTCCTTTGGCAGCTTCCTCTCAGGCCTCAGGCCAAGTGCCCTGCACTGGAGGCTCATAAAGGCCTCTTCTCTGAACTCCCTCAACAGGACCTGGTTAACGAGGTTAAAGAGGTTCTCCTTGTTGTCCATGATTATAAGGTCTGAGCTCAGATCGGCGTTTGCATGGGGGTGGGTGCCTCCGATGAGCAGCGCCTTTGCCTTGAGCCTTGCAAAGAGGGATACACCATACTCAAAGACATTGAGCTCAAAGAGTGGACGGGGTATCTGTATAATATAGTTATTCGCCTCACCGAGCCTGAATACATAGGTACCCCAGTATCTCCTGTGCCTGAGGTTCTCGTCCTCAACCAGTATTATGAAGTCCTCCCCGGACAGCCTGTCCCTGTAGAGGACTATCCTGTATCCAAGCATGGCAGAGGCAGAGGCGATCACCCTGAGCTCACCAAGGCCCTTTGCCGTCCACCTGCCATCTGAATATTCGGTCTGTGACACCCTGATGAGGGGGGTGAGGACCTCCTCATCCATAAAGAGGAGTTCCTCAAGCATGGCCTTTTTGTACAGGTTTGAGCCCTTCTCTGCAATCAACCACTTGCTTCTGAGGAGCCAGTCCTGGAGGTAGCCGTCGATCCGCTGCTGTCGGATCGTCACCGAGACGTCGTATTGTGCATATACAGGCTTAAATAGTAGCTCCTTTATATCACTCCTGTTGAGGAAGATCTCTGCAAACCCTGATGCCATGGACTCCCTCTGGATGTTCGGGAACGGTGTCCTGCCCCAATCCACTGTGATCCCTCCGATCAGGCCTCTCAATGTGGAGAGGTCGAGCCCATAGGGCAGTCTCGCCTTTACAAGCAGTAATGATCCAGGCTCCTTGAGCTCCACCCCTTTGATCTCAGGCCTCTGGCCTGTCACCCATCTGATACTCTCAATGTTGTATCCCCTCACCTGGAGGATGTTCTGATGCGCGATCAGCCTGTGGAACTCCTGGAACAGTGAGTCGTGCCTGATGAGGGGGTTGTGTGTCTTGCCCTGAGGTGTCTTTATGCTTATGCCACCGATTGCCATGGCATATCCGTTCAGGGTCTTAAAGAGCCTCGCACCTGCCTCAAGACTCCCCCATTCATCAATGGGCAGCGGGACCTCGATCACCAGGCCACCATCCCTTTCAGGGTTGAAGACATAGGAGCCCCATCCGTGGTTTGCCTCATCCTGACTGATATAGATGTAACCCTCTTTCAGTATATGTATCGTGTAGTCTATCTTTGAGAATAACGCCTGTGCCCTGGACAGATACGAACGGTCATTGTTCCTGATATAATCCATCACCTCCCTCATGCCCGCCTTGAATATCTCTGTCTCCTTTGGTGTCGGTGGAGAGAGGGTGGTCATCCTGATGCTCTGGTATATCCTCACCTTCTCCTCCCTCACCATATCAAAGATGCCCTTCTCCACCCTGAGTATCTCTTCCTTCCCTTCCTCACCTGCCTGCAGTCCTGTGGTGAAGAAGGATATATTCAGGAATGTGAGGCTGAAGCCGATGACACTGGCTATGATCATCGCCACGAACGAGGTCTGGACGACGGATCTTGTCACCTTGATGGTTATGTCCTTGTCGTGCATCTTTATTGCAACGAGCGTGGGCAGGAGATAGCCGAATCCGTAGTAGTCGGATATCTTCTCCCCTGGCATGAGGTAGATGATGAGATAGGAGATCATGTATTTATACAGGAAGCTTATGGTGAAGAAGAGGAGTATCTTCCTTCCCTTCTCTATCGTTATGTCTCTGAATATGGGCAGCCTCAGTGCGAGCTTACCAAGCTGGAGTATGATGAGTGACTCCACCATGGTAGCCGCTATCTTGAGGGGGTTATACCAGAGCAGGGCGAGGAGCGAAGGGATCAGGATGCCGCTGTATTCCCAGCCATACTGTAGGTTCATCCTTGAGGCTATGAAGCTTGTGGTTATAAGTATGATATAGGACTTGGGGCTTGCGAGTATGGAGGTGGCGATGTCCTCATATATATAGCTAAGGTTGCTTATGGTGAAGTTTGTGTATCCCATCAAGAGGTATTTGACCGCTATGTAGGTCGCTGCAATCGTGATGAACTGCGGGATCACACCCCTGAAGAAGCCTGGCTTCCAGTACTGGTTTGCCATTAATGCAACGATGATGAGGCCGAAGCTGTGGAGGTTGTTACGATAGTCGAAGTTTATATAGAACCTGTTGTTCAGGAATTCTCCTATGTACGGGAGCAGGAAGACATCGAAGAGGATCCTCACAAACATGCTGAATATGAGGAAGGCAAAGAAGCGGTCCCTCCCGAACAGGTTCGTGAGCCTCAAAGGGCCTGAGATATACTCGGACAGCGCCCATACCAGGAAATAGGTGACAGCGCTCTCTATGAATATCACAAACGCCGCCCATGGCTTTACAATGAGCAGGGGCACGAGGTAGCCTGGCACCACAAGCCCTGACAGCACCCATCCAAAACGGAGATTAAAGAAGACCGATACTATTACCCCGATAAAGACAGTGGTTGTTACTGAACTGGCGAGGCTTCCTTCTGGGAAGATATTGAGGATTCCATGTTCCATCTTACCTCAATCGAAATGGATGGTAGATATGCCTAAATCCCCTCCAGTCTCTTGAAGAGCTCCTGTACGGCTACAGGTTTATATATAATGTCCGTTGCACCTGCATTGAGTATATCCTCCCTTATCTTCGGGTCATTTACGGATGTCAGGACGATCACAGGAAGGTCCATCTTTACCTCGTTCCTCAGCCACTTTATAAACCTGAGGCCGTCCATGAAGGGCATCATCATGTCACATATTATGATGTCGAACCTCTCCCTCTGCAGTAGCTCGATCGCCTTCAGTCCGTGCTCTGCGATGGAGGTCTCATACCCATGGGAGTTGAGCATCATGGACAGAAGGCTCTGTATCGCAAGGTCATCCTCGACTATGAGTATCCTCTTCTTGCTCTCCATGGCCACTCACACCCACAGGTCTTTAGCTTACAAAAAAATACATAAATCTTCCATACTTATTTAACCCTCTTTAACCTTATTGTGAAGGCCATGCCCTTACCGACATCGCTACTGACCATTATATCACCCTTCCACTGCCTCACCTGTCTTATCGCTGCCTTGATGGCCTTCAGCTCAGCCGACCTCGTCTCATCTGAATCTGAAAACAGGTACCTATCCATGATCTCCTGGGGTAGCCCTATGCCCTTGTTGGATATGCTTAGCTCAAACACCTCCATGCCCTCCTGTAGCCTCACATCTATCTCGCTCCCGTCAATCGCATCATGCAGGATCACATTCATTATCTCTATTATCACATCCCTGAGCCTGGGGGAGGCATATACAAGTCCGGCAAGTTCAGGCACCTCCACATTTATCCTTATCCCCCTCTTTGATGCCTTTTCAGAGATGTGTTCGATCGCAGACAGGAGGGGGGCCTTTATATCCACGGGATAGTGTTCGAGGTCGCTGACGAATATGTCCTTAAGCAGGTGCTCCTTCATGTCCCTTATGAATTCATTGGTTGTGTCAACCTTCTCTGTCAGTATCTGGAGTGCCATCTCCTTCTGCTTCTCAGGGAGGGACTCCTGCCTGAGTAGTGATGCTGCAAGGTTTATGGCCTCTATATGGTTTCTCAGTCTGTAGTCGAGGTCTGTGAAGAGGTCGTTCTTGAATGCCTCCAAGGACTTGAGGTAGCTCACATCCACAAGCACAAATATAATACCCATTATCATGAATGGGTACACCCCCATGGCAGGCATCTCACCACCCTCATAGACTATGGGCCTCATGTAGAGCATATACATCTTGTTTATATCCGATGGCATGGTGACAGAGAGGGAGACCTCATCACGCTCAAGGATTATCCTCTGGAGGAACCCCCTGAACCTCTCAGGCCTGATGCCGGTGAGTTTGACCCCCAGGTCAAGGGCCGAGATATCATAGGGCTTGATGCCGAGGGGAGAGAGTATGTCCGTCATCTGTCTGTTTATATATATGACCCTTCCGAAGAGGTCATACAGGATGGTTGCGGTGTTCATCCTCTCGAGCACCTTCTCAAGCAGAAGGAGCCTTGTCTCGAGGACCGAGAGGTTCTCCCAGAGCTCCCTGTAGAAGAGCTTTGTTGCCTCGAACCTTAGGAGCCTCCTCCACCATGTCTGTCTCTTGAGTCTCATCTGTTGCTGCTGTCTGAAATACAGGAGCTCACTGATCTGGAAGGCGTAGTCCCTCACCATGCTCAGGAAGACAGGGATGTCCTGCACCTTTGAGTGTTCGATACTCAACGCCCAGAAGCCAAGCACCCTGTTTGCAAATATAAGGGGCACTATATACTCCCTTTCACCCTCTTTCACATCCTTGAAGAAGGGCCTCTTCTCTATCTCCACAGGGCCATTCTCGAGTATGGCCGTGCTGTAGGGCTCCCTCTCATAGTCCCTCCTTCTTTCATATATATCCTCAAGGGAACAGTTCAGCGCCTTCACCTCCCTCACCCTGTGGTCATCCTCTACCTTTTCAAGGAAGATCGCACGGTTGAGCTCAAGGCTCTGGCTCACAAAGGTGATGAGCTGTGACCAGTGGTCTTCTGTCCTGTAGAAGCTCTCTGGCAGGAGCCTCTTCTCAAGCTTTATGGTCGTCTCAAGCAGCATCCTCCTCAGACCCTCCTCCTCCATCATCGCCTTCCTCGTTATCAGGGCCGCAGAGGTGATTATATGGAGGGTCAGGATCTCCACAATGGGTATCCATAGGTTCAGATAGGAGAACAGGGCGTAACAGGCAAATAGATAGAATATCAGCAGGAGGATGCTGTAAGGCAGGATCAGGGAGAGTCTTATCCTGAATATCTGTGATATGGTCAGATACAGTATCACCATGCCCATGAGTATGATGAGCCTTGTCAACGGGGATGTGGTCCTGATCATATTCCCGGACAGGAGTGTATCCAGTGCATATCCACGGAACTCCAGCGGGGAGAGGAGGAGACCCCTTGATGAGAGTGGCGTATGGAGTGATGGCATGGCCTCTGAGGCCTTGAAGCCCACGAGTACCACCCTCTCCTTTACAAGTTCGGGTATAAGCTTGCCTGCCAGTACATCCTCGATATCCATATTTGGTAGCCCGTTGAATTTGCCATTGAAGTTGATGAGGAAGACTCCCGGCAGTTTGACATCAGGTATGACATCCCTCATCACAGCAGCCTCCAGAGAGGGATAGACCCTGCCATTCACTGAGAAGGAGGTCTGTGCATATCTATAGACACCATAAAATGCCTCTGGCAGGTTGGTGATCCCGAACTTTAATCCATGGATGGATGGATAGGGCAGGGGCTCTAACTCTATCGTATCTTCCTGCCTGTCTCTGACGGTCTCCCTGCCGAATATGATCCGTCCGTCCTTTATGGCCTCTCTGTAGAAGTCCTCGGAGACAGAGGGGGGTAGAAATGTGAAGGCGATCCTTAGGGGCGAGAAGTCCCTTAATATCCCAAGCAGTCTCAGCCACCTCTCATCTCCGCTGTATTTATCCTTGAGTTCACAGTTGATGAGGAGTATCCTTGAGGATGACCTCTCGACCTCGGGTGCCAGGCTCACATACCTGTCATACAGCACACCTTCTGGCAGTCTGAAGATACCGGTTATACTCAGTAGCCATACAAAGACGGCGATGGTGAGGTTCAGTAACAGAAAATTCTTAACGAACATTTTGTTTTATTATAAAATTAGTGATATATTTTTGCATTAATCCGCATACTTGAGGGTGGCGATAAGGGTAATATTACAGACTATCTGATATATGCCTCTGTTACATACCTCCGCATCATCCTGTGGGTATTGAAGTAATAGGCATTCTTGCCGATAGCATTCTGCATCATCCTTATCCAGGTCTTGCGGTCATTATAGTAGGTGGGGATTATGAGGTTCTCAAGCTTGTGGTAGATATCTTCAGCATCGACCCTGTTTATATCATCTATATGCTTGGCCTCCTCAGGCCCCGGCCCTATGGACCAGCCTGTGTAGCCCTCTATATGGCCTTCGATCCACCATCCATCAAGCACGCTGAAATTGAGCACCCCATTGTGTGCTGCCTTCATCCCGCTTGTGCCTGATGCCTCAAGCGGCCTGAGGGGGGTATTCAACCAGACATCCACGCCAGAGATGACCCTGAGGGCTATCTCCATACTGTAGTTCTTTAAGAAGACGATGTTTATCTTCCCTCTCAGCCTCTTCATCGCTGAGTATATCTTCTCTATCAGGTGTTTCCCCTCGATATCCTTGGGGTGGGCCTTGCCCGCATAGATTATCTGGAGCCTCCCGGTCCCGATCCTCTCAAGCCTCTCTATATCATAAAACAGGAGATCCGCCCTCTTGTAGGCCGTTGCCCTCCTTGCAAACCCTATGGTGAGTGTGTGGTAATCCATACCTGCGTTGTAGACTGTATTTACGTAATCTATCAACCTCCTCTTGGCCTCCATGTGTGCATCCCACAGCTCCTCATCAGGTATTACCCCGACCCTGACGAATATCTCAGGCTCATTTGCCCATCCAGGAAGGTATTTATCATACAGCCTCCTGAAGCTCTCGGCTGTCCATGTATATGAATGCACCCCATTTGTTATTGCATTTATCTGGTAACCAGGGAACATATCCTGTGATACCTCGCCATGCCTCTTTGCCACCCCGTTGATGTATTTACTGAGGTTCAGGGCGAGGAGTGTCATATTGAGGTTCTCCTCACCTGCGAGCCTCTTGAGCACATTCTTTGGGAAGTAGTCGCCCAGGATGCGATCGTAAAGCTCATAGGAGAACTTGTCATGGCCTGCCTCCACAGGTGTATGGGTCGTGAATACACAGAGTTCCTTCACGCTCTCCACATCCCATATGTATGATTCATCCCAGACCGACTCTATGTCCCTTTTATAGTCATGCAGGAGTTCAAGTGTTAAAAAGGCCGCATGCCCCTCGTTCATATGATACTTCTTTATCTTGAAGCCAAGCCTTCTGAGCATCCTCACACCACCGATCCCGAGGACGGCCTCCTGTTTCATCCTGTAGGCATCATCACCACCATAGAGATAGTCTGTTATCTGTCGGTCTTCCTCAGAGTTTTCTGGCAGGTCGGTATCAAGGAATATGACAGGCACGCTCCCACCCCTCAGGCTCTCGACAAAATATACCCACGCCTGGATATGGACGGTCCTGCCCTCGATCCTGACACTCACCCTCTCGGGTGCGGTGTTCATGTGTCTTGAGGGCTCCCATATGGCAGGTAGCTCTATCTGGTGCCCGTCTTCGTCTATCTCCTGATTGAAGTATCCCTTCCGACTTATGAGGGTTACCGCCACAAATGGTATGTTGAGGTCAGCGGCAGACCTCACGATATCTCCTGCAAGCACACCAAGTCCACCACTGTATGTATACATGTCGTCCCTAAGACCTATCTCCATTGAGAAGTAGGCGATCTTTGGTTCCCTTATGTAATCCTTGAGGAGAGGCATGGGTTTATTATAACAGAAGCCCATAAGCACGCAGTATATCGATTGTGATAAAATGATTAATCAAAAAACCGAGGGAGGTCTGAGTATGGATATAAGATCCTATGTCCTTGGGAAGGCCATGGATGCAAAGGAGGGTGCGAGGGCTATTGCGAGGGTATCATCTGAAGGAAAGAACAATGCCCTAAGGCAGATGGCAGAGGCATTGAGGAGGAAGAGGAGGGAGCTTCAGAGGGCAAACAAAAAGGATATCGAGTTTGCAAAAGGGAAGGGGCTTTCAGGTGCATTGATCGACAGGCTCACGCTTACAGATAAGAGGATAGAAGAGATGGCAAAGGGGCTCGAGGAGATCGCTGCCCTGCCTGACCCTGTTGGTGAGGTCACGAAGATGTGGAAGAGGCCCAACGGGATGATGGTGGGGAGGATGAGGGTGCCCATAGGTGTTATAGGGATCATATATGAGTCAAGGCCCAATGTCACGGCCGATGCAACTGCCCTGTGTCTGAAGGCAGGAAATGCGGTCATCTTGAGGGGTGGTTCCGAGGCAATAAACTCAAACCGTGCCATCGTAAGGGTGCTCAGGGATGTTGCAAGGGCAAATGGTATACATGAGGGGGTCGTGACCTTTATCGATATTCCAGAGAGAGAGGCGATCATGGAGATGCTCAAGTTGGAGGGTCTGATCGACCTGATCATACCCCGTGGTGGGGAAGGGCTCATAAGAACGGTTACCGAGAACTCAAGGATACCCGTGCTCAAACACTACAAGGGTGTGTGTCATATCTTTGTGGACAGGGATGCAGACCTCAGGATGGCAGAGGATGTCTGTTTCAATGCGAAGGTCCAGAGGCCAGGGACATGCAACGCAATGGAGACCATGCTTGTTGATGAGAAGATTGCAAGACGGTTCCTGCCAGGCATGATCAGGAGGTTCAGGTCAGCAGGTGTGGAGCTCAAGGGTTGTGCGAGGACGAGGAGGATTGACAGGCATGTTGCCCCGGCAAAGGAGGAGGACTACTACAATGAATACCTTGACAAGATACTGAATATAAAGATAGTGAAGGGTATCGACGAGGCAATAGCGCATATAGAGAGATATGGTTCTGCACACACAGACTCCATAATCACAAAGGACTATTCAAAGGCAATGAGGTTTCTGAAGGAGGTGGATTCATCCTCTGTGTTTGTGAATGTCTCCACAAGGCTGAGTGATGGATTTCAATACGGCCTTGGTGCGGAGATGGGCATCTCCACAGACAAGATCCACGCAAGGGGGCCGATGGGCCTCGAGGAACTGACATGCACAAAGTTCATTGTCATCGGGAATGGACAGCTGAGGGAGTGAGGCATCCTCTTTTATATTAGGCGCCCATGGTTTTGGATTATCTATTGTTCGGGACACATCCGCTTGGTAAATCCAAGGCTAAGTATCTACGTTCGTTCGGTTTTAGTAAGGAACTATTGAAAGAGGACTTAATAGCTGTTGCTCGGACAGGAGGATGTTAGAGAGGCAATAACCTCTCCACATGGTGTAAAATATGTTTATGTTGTAGATGGTTTTATACAGACGCCGTTAAAGACCTCTATTAAGGCGAGGACAATTTAGATAATTGAGAAAGGCAGAGAGAGACCACGTTTCGTAACCGCTTATCCAATAAAAGGGGTGGAGGAGTAGGATGATCAAAGAATTAGACACCGTTGTCTTGACCCGTGACATTAAAGAATATGGATTAACAAAAGGTGATATAGGGGCAGTGGTGCATTGCTATAAAGATAGCGATGTCTATGGGGTGGAGTTTACCACTGCTGATGGAAAGACAATACCTGTCCTTACCCTCTTTTGATGATGTCAGGTTGATGAAAGATAGAGAGATATTACATGTGCGAGAAATAGCACAACATACGATATAATTGAAAATTGAAAGGCCTTCTTGTCAGACCTCAGCAGTTTGCAAAAAAATTCAAAGAGGATTTGAATTGTCAGGCCTCTCTAAATTTGTCTAAACAAAGGGGATAGATTATGAAGACCGGTATCTTTGGTGGCACATTTAACCCCGTGCATTATGGACATCTAAGGGCCGCTGAGGAGGTGTCTGAACTGATCGGACTCGATAGGGTCTTTTTCATACCCTCTGGCAGGCCACCATTTGATAAACCTGATCTTGCAGATGCCGAGCATAGATACAATATGTTGAGTATCGCAACAAAGGGGAATCCATACTTCATCGTCTCTGATATAGAGATGAAGAGGCGTGGAAGGTCATACACCATAGATACACTGAAGAGGCTCAGACGGAGATACAGGGATGATGAGTTCTACCTCATACTCGGCATAGACGCATTCCTTGATCTACCAAAGTGGAAGGACCCAGATGAGCTTATAACCCTCACAAACATTGTCATAATATCAAGACCTGGTTTTGGCTTTGTTGATCTTGTCTCTTCCCCCTACCTAAAAGGTGTCTCAAGGCAGGCGATGAAGGGGCTTGACAGTGGAAAGAGGAGGGGGTTTTCACACCCGCTCTCAGGGGATAAGGAGGCGATCTTCTGCAGGGTTACAGGGTTGGAGATATCGGCCTCATGCATAAGGGGATTGATCAGGGAGGGCAGGAGTGTGAGGTATCTCTTGCCTGATTCTGTCAAATCCTATATAATTTCACATAAACTATATGCGATGCGGGATGAGTTAAGGCCCTAATCCATTACAGATTATCAGGGAGGAGAAGGGAGATAACCTTAGGCGTCAGAGAGAGGGCGATAAAGGCGGCAAGGATAGCCATTGATAAAAAGGCAAAGGATACGGTTATCCTCGAACTTAAAGGCCTTTCCACGATAACCGATTATTTTGTAATCTGTTCAGGTGAGAACCCCTTACAGATAAAGGCCATAGTAGAGGCGATAGAGGAAGGACTTGCAAAAAACAGGATCTATCCAATGGGTATAGAGGGGCTCGAGTTTGCCCGCTGGGTGTTGATGGACTATGGTGATGTGGTCATCCATATATTTAATGAAGAGGCGAGGGCATATTATGAGCTTGAGAAGCTCTGGATGGATGCACCAAGGGTGGAGATTCCCCTGATTGAGTCAACAAAAAAGGTGAAAGGATAAGAGATGGCAAAATTTACAGCATTTCTATTTATAATCTTTCTCATCATACTCAGCCTCCTTGCATTCTTCAACAAACACTCTGTGGATCTGACGGTCTGGGAGGGTGTCACCTATAATATACCCGTGGTTGCACTCATCCTGATCTCTGCCGCTGTGGGCACATTCACGGTGCTTATTGCCGTGGCGATCCGTGATGCGAGGCGATACCTTGAACACTGGAAGGAACAACGCGTTCATAAGAAGGTGCTGAAGGTGCAGGACCTCTATTCCAAGGGTATGGAGGCATTCTTTGCATCGCGCAATGAGGAGGCGAGGGACCTCTTTCTGAAGGTCGTGGATGAAGACCCTGGCCATGTCAATGCCCTCCTCAGGCTGGGGGATATCCACTTTAACAACGGAGACTTTGTGAGGGCGAGGGAGTTCTATGCAAAGGCCAATGAGGTCAGGCCAAGGAATATCGAGGTGCTGTTCTCCCTTGAGAGGCTGTTTGAGGCACAGGAGAGGTGGCAGGAGGCCTTGAGATATCTTGATAACATCCTCGAGATAGACGACGAAAACCCCAAGGCCCTCTACAGGAAGAGGGAGATATTCGAGAGGACCGGCAGGTGGGAGGACGTGATAGATGTCCAGAACAGGATCATAAAGGGTAGTGTATCCTCAGATCAGAAGGAGAAGGAGGAGAGGAACCTCAATGGTTACAGATATGAGCTTGGCCTATATTATCTTGGCAGGGAAGAGACTGACAAGGCCATCAAGACGTTTAAATCAATAATCAAGACAGACAAGGATTTTGTCCCGGCCTATCTTGCACTGGCTGATGCATACCTCAAACACGGCGATTCAGACGAGGCAGAGGAGATACTCAGAAAGGGTTTTGCAGAGACCTCCTCCCTTGTTATACTCACACGGCTTGAAGATCATCTGATGGGGATGGGAGAGCCTGATAAGGCCATTGATCTGTATCAGAAGGCCCTCCAGCAGAGGCCTCAGGATGCAAGGCTCCAGTTTCTGCTCGCAAAGCTTTATTACAGGCTTGAGATGATAGATCATGCCTTTGAGACTGCCACGTCTATTGATACAGCCTCATTCGATTCGACCAGCCTCCACGTCCTGCTCGGCAGTATATACGAGAGGCGTACCCAGCATGATAAGGCGGTGGAGGAGTTCAGGAAGGCCTTCAATATCGAGAGGCCACTCATGGTGCCATTCTCGTGTAGAGAATGTGGGCATATCTCAAAGGACTGGGTGGGCAGGTGTCCTGGCTGCAGGCAGTGGAATACCCTTACGCTTGACGGTCTTGGCTGATTTTGATGCAACGCACAAGGCTTAAAGGAGACAGGATAGTCCTTGATACAAGCCTCTTTGTAAACCCTGATGTGAGAGATGACTTCGGGAGGACCCCCACAGAGGCCATAAATACATTTCTGGGACTGGCCGAGAGACTGCCACATATCGAATTCTACATGCCATCCTCCATCTTTAAGGAACTGATGCATTTTATTGACAGGGACAAGATACCCGCAAGGCTCCTGACAGTGCTTCACCAGAAATCACCCAGCAAACACGAGCTTACATGCCCTGCCTTTCTCCTGTATGAGTTGATAGAGGAGATGAGGGGAAGGATTAACAAGGGGTTGAGGTTCGCCGAGAAGGCGGTCAGGAGTGTGGGCAAGCAGGATGAAAGGGAGGTGATCCAGAACCTCAGGAAGAACTACAGGGAGGCCCTCAGAGAGGGGATAATAGACAGCAAGGAGGATGTTGATCTTATACTCCTTGCAAAGGAGCTGGACGCCCTGCTCGTTACAGCCGACAGGGGGGCAATAAACTGGGCAGAGAAGATGGGTATAAGATGGCTACTGCCCGAGAGGTTCAGGGATTACCTGCTCGATATGATCGAGAGGACAGGGGGATAATATGGTGCCGAAGGCGGGAGTCGAACCCGCACGGCCTTTCGACCACCAGACCCTGAACCTGGCGCGTCTGCCAGTTCCGCCACTTCGGCACAAATGATCTATTCAAGACCAGAGTCACCATGGGGTATGAGGAAGGGATTATCGCCCTCTATCCTTATCAACCTCATATCCCTCTTCTCATATGCCAGGGTTGTGACCCCCCTCTCGCTCAGCCTCTTCCCATCCACAAGCCACTCGCCTGTCCAGTTAAGATTGATCCTCACCTCAGCAGGGGTTATCCTGATCATCATTATGTTAAATGAGAGCCTTGCCTCCTCAAAAACGAGGGAGTCCAGTAAGGTATCTGCAACAGAAGGCTTGACCTTCTCTCTTATCAATGCATCATCCTTCCTCTCATAGGCCTCCCTTATGGTGCTGGTCAGGTCGATCGCATTCTGCGAAAGGAGAAAGTCGGCAGAAGGCCTTATCTCCTTGCCCTTACAGCCTGAATAAAAGAGAGATACAATTATCAGGATAAAAGGGATCCTTCTCATCATGGTTTACTGTGATTTTACATCTTTCGGTGATCCTAATTCAACTGATCGAATTGCCTCATCAAAAATCTATCCGAAAGGGGTATCGTTGCCTCATTTAAAAATCTATCCCAAAAATAAGACAATTGCCTCTCAGAAACGAATAATGG